>DASVPC010000126.1:0-49229 GCA_036383055.1 Rhizobium sp.
AATGAGGTTGCCATGAACAAGAAGCTCCCGGTCACCGTCCTCTCCGGTTTTCTCGGCGCCGGCAAGACGACGCTACTCAATCATATCCTCAACAATCGCCAGGGCCTGCGCGTCGCCGTGATCGTCAACGATATGAGCGAAGTGAACATCGATGCCGCGCTCGTGCGAGACGGCGGCGCCAATCTTTCGAGAACCGAAGAACAGCTCGTCGAAATGACCAATGGCTGCATCTGTTGCACGCTGCGTGACGACCTGCTGAAAGAGGTGCGCCTGCTCGCCGCGCAGGATCGTTTCGACTATCTGTTGATCGAATCGACTGGTATCGCCGAACCCCTGCCCGTGGCCACGACCTTCGAGTTTCGCGACGAAGACGGCAACAGCCTTTCCGATGTCGCCAGGCTCGACACCATGGTCACCGTCGTCGACGCCGCCAACCTGCTGGCCGATTACGGTTCGACCGATTTTCTCGCCGATCGGGGCGAAACCGCCGGAGATGGCGACAACAGAACCATCGTCGATCTCCTCGTCGAGCAGATCGAATTCGCCGATGTCGTCATCCTCAACAAGATGAGCGCGGCAAGCCCTGAGCAGCGGGACGCGGCCCGCAAGATCATCGTTGGCCTCAATCCCGACGCACGCCTGATCGAGGCCGATTTCGGCAAGGTGGAACCGGCGGAAGTTCTCGGTACCGGCCGCTTCGATATCGATCGCGCCGAGACGCATCCGCTCTGGTACAAGGAGTTGCACGGCTTCAAGGACCATCTTCCGGAAACGGAGGAATACGGCATCCGCTCTTTCGTTTATCGCGCGAAGAAACCGTTCGATCCCATGAGATTTCAGGAATTTCTCAATCGTTCGTGGCCGGGTGTTGTGCGCGCCAAGGGCTTCTTCTGGCTCGCGACCCGTCCGCATTATGTCGGCGAGATGAGCCAGGCGGGCGCGCTGGTGCGTACCTCCAAGATGGGCCTCTGGTGGGCAGCGGTACCGCAGGAGCAATGGCCGACCGATCCCGCCTTCAAGCGAGCGATCGGCCCCAATCTCGACCCGACCTGGGGCGATCGCCGCCAGGAACTGGTTTTCATCGGCGCCGATCCAATGGATCAGCAAAAGATCACCGCTGAACTGGATGCCTGTCTCATCGAAGCGCAAACATTCACGCCCGAGCGCTGGAGGAAGCTGCCAGACCCCTTTGCGAGCTGGAACAGACCAGCCGCATGAGCGAACCAAAAGCCATCAGCTTCCGCTGCTTCTGCTTCGAATGCGAAGCGGAAGACAGCGAGAAAAAACCAATAGCAACAATCCCGAAAGCCACTTCACCGGCTTTCGATCAAGAAGAGGAAAATCCTCACAAACCGGCGGCCCGCAGACTTGCGGGCGCGCTTGAGCGTTTGTTGTTCGGAGCCTGAAACGGCGTGATCAGGCCACCAGCATGCTGGCTGGAACGACGCTGACTTCATGCACGACCAGCAGAGCACCGATCACCTCGCCCCTGGGCTTGGTGGCCCGCAGCGGCGTCATACGGCAATGCAGGGTCTTGCCGGCATCCGTCGGATGCTGAGCCGGAAAGAGGCAATCGACCGTCTCGCCGACAAAGCAGGCATCGAGCTTGCTCCTGAAGCTGCTCTCGAAGCATTCGGAGCCAATGAACTCGGCAAGATGCCGCCCGACCAGCTCGATCGGCTTCGACTTCAGGAATTCGGAATTGGCCGCATTGCTATAGAGATAGCGGTAATCACGCGTGATCACAGCGACCCGATCCGGCAGGCTGTCGAGAATGACGTCATTCAGAACATTGTCCTCGTCGAAACCCGAGGCCTCGCTCTCGCGCTCGTCTCTCTCCGCGGAGAATGCCATCAGCACATCCGCCGCCGCATCGCTGGCGCCGCCAAAATAGCGATCGATCAGCAACGACAACGTCGCAGAATTACGCAGCACGCGCGAACGGTCATCCGATTCTTCGCGAATGAGATTGCTCATGAATTGGAGCTGCATGTACATTTCAAGAAGACCGTTGGCCTTGTAGGCCATAATAGCCGCTATCAGCGGTTCCAATTCGCGATCCAGAGAACTAACCAGTTCGTCATCACCCAGCTTGATCGCACGTTGAATCTGGGCACATTTCGTGGAGAAGGCATGAAAGAGTGCCAGCAAATTGCCCTCCTGCCCTTGCCCATAAACAACTATCGGGCCTCATTCCCGACGCTATCATGACCAAGGATTTTCAGCTTGGTGTCCGCAATCTCACCAAACTTTCTGAAAATTGAAATAACATGACTTACCCTCACGTTCAATCCTGTGATGAATGGAAGTTCTCGGAAAAGGCGAATTTTTCGAAAGCGAGGACTTACCCAGGGTCTAAGATGCGACCTATTGGGGTTAAAACTGGTTCGTTTCGACACAAACCACTCTGTTTCGGTAATATTTTAGAAAACAGTCTTCTTGATATTCCAGCGATCGTGATACCAAAGCCACTGTTCGGGATACTCCCTCACCCAGCTCTCGACCTTGTCGTTCAGCAGTTGCGCGGTAGCGGGCAAGTCCAGGTTTCCGCGCTCGTCGCGTGGCATTTCCAGCCTCGGCTCGATCTCCAAACGATAGCGATTGCCCGGCAAACGTATGCATCTCGCCGGATAGACCTCGCAATTGAACTGCCGCACCAGCTTCGGCAATAGCGGATTGGTCTTCACGTCGCGACCAAAAAACAGCGTCTTCAGCCCCTTGCGGAACTTCTGGTCGACCAGCACACCGACCCCGCCACCGTTCTCCAATTGCCGGGCCAGGGTAAAGGACGATCCGGCATGCGAAGGCACGAGACTGCCCATGCGCTTGGCGCGAAAATCGAAGACTTTCTGTGCGACATAGGGATTATTGGGCGGGCGAAAGAGCACGGTGACCGTCAGTCCGAAGGCCGCTCCGGCCACCGGCAGCAACTCGAAGTTGCCCGTATGCCCGGTAAAGACGATGAATGGCCGCGGGTTCTCCCGCAGATCGAGAAAGATCGGAATACCCGACACTTCGATACGGCCCGGCTCATCGCGAGACGGATCAAAATCGAACAACCGGTCGAGGAAAACATATTCCGCCGCCAGCCGCCCCATATTGCCCCAACTCGCCAGCGCGATCTCAGCGATCTCGGTCTCGCTCATCTCGGGAAAAGCATTGCGGAGATTGGTCAGCATCAGCTGGTGCCTGCGCATGCGCGGCCCGATTTTTCGGGTCAGCCAGTCGGCAAAATTGATGCCGCCATCGGCGGGAAAGAGCTTCAGGAAATTCAGGAACCCGAAGATGACCTGCGCCACCAGCCATTGTTGGAAGTTTCTGAGCGCAATGACGATCCGGGTAATGACGAGCTTCACGCCGGTCAATCCATCTTCAGGATGATCTTGCCGAAGATCTGGCGCGATTCCATCCGCTCCAGCGCGCGGTCGATATCGCTGAAGCTCACTTCCGTGTCGATCACCGGATGCACCAGCCCGCGCGCCATCTTCTGCATGGCATTCGCCATGTTCTCCATGCGGCAACCAAAGGAACCAAGCAGCTTCAGCTGCTGCTGGAAGAGCATCATCAGGTTCATCTCGGTAGACACGCCCGAGGTTGAACCGCAGGTAACGAGGCGACCGCCACGCTTCATGCAGAGCATGGAGCCGGCCCAGGTGTCCTTGCCGACATGTTCGAAGACGACGTCGACGCCCTTCTTCTTGGTCAGCTTGCGCACCACGCCCTCAAAACGGTCGGTGCGGTAGTTGATGACGTGATCGGCGCCAAGTGCCTTGGCCTTTTCGATCTTGTCGTCGGAACCGACGGTGGTGATGACGGTGCAGCCGATCTTCTTGGCGAGCTGGATCGCCGCCGTGCCAATGCCGGAACCACCGGCATGAACGAGAATCGTCTCACCCGGCTCCAGCTTGGCATTGTCGAACAGCATGTGCTCGACCGTACCGAAAGTGACAGGTGCCAGCGCCGCGCCGATCGCGTCGACACCCGGAGGCGCCGGGACCAGCAGGCGCGCCGGCAGATTGACTTTCTCCTGTGCGAAGCCGTCGAGATGGAAACCGTGCACACCACCGACATGTTCGCAGAGATTGTCGCGACCCTCGCGGCAATGACGGCAGAGGCCGCAGGTGCGCGCGCCGTAGATCGACACGAGCTGACCCGGCAGCACATTGGCAACGCCCGGCCCGATCGCCTCGACGACACCGGATGCTTCCGCGCCGATCACCAGCGGCATCTTGCGCTTGGCAAATGCCATGCCGCGCCAACCCCAGACATCGATATGATTGAGGGCGACCGCCTTGACGCGCAGGGTCACCTCGCCCGCGCCTGGAGCCTCCGGCTCCGGCAGATCGGTGATCTCAAGTTTGCGGTCGTCGATCAGTTGCAAAGCACGCATAGCAAAATCCCTCGCCCCTTGGGCGCAGTTATGTCTTGTTCTTCAAAAATCCGATTAAGCCGGTTCGAGCGCCATGACAAGGCTGGCGTTCTGTCCGCCGAACCCAAAGGAGTTCGAAAGGATGGCGCCCACCTGCTTTTCACGCTTCTGGTTCGGCACGACGTCAAGGATGATCGTCGGATCGGGGTTGTTGTAGTTGATAGTCGGCGGCAGCGTGCCGGTCAGCATCGTCTGCAGCGAGAACACTGCCTCGACCGCGCCTGCCGCCGTCAGCGTATGGCCGATCATCGACTTGTTCGACGAGACCGGGATGGTCGGCAACCGTTCGCCGAAGACGGCGGACATCGCACCATATTCCATCTTGTCGTTTTCCGGCGTCGATGTGCCATGGGCATTGATATAGCCGATATCGGTCTCGGCCATGCCGGCATCGGCAAGGGCTGCGCGGATCGTCGCGATCGCGGGGCCGCCATCGGGAGACGAGCGGGTGCGATGGAAGGAATCGGCCTTGTCGCCGGCGCCCTTCATGATGCCGAGGATCTTTGCGCCGCGGGCAACCGCCGATTCGAGCGATTCCAGCACCAGTGTCGCCGCCCCCTCGGCAATGACGAAGCCGTCGCGATCCTTACTGAAAGGCTTGGAGGCCTTGGTCGGAGGATCGTTCTGGGTCGAAAGAGCCGACAGCAGGGAGAACCGGATCAGCGCTTCCGCGCTGAGCGAGCCGTCAGTCGCAACCGTCAATGCCCGGGTCGTACGGCCCTGACGGATTGCCTCGATACCGAGCTGGATCGCGGTCACGCCCGATGCACAGGCCGTCGACAGGGTCACCGGCAAGCCGCGCGTACCGAAACGATCGGCAAGGCGCTCCGAGATGGCGCCGAACAGCGCCGCCTCATGGAAAGCTGGATCGGGACGCTGGCGCATCGCGGCAAGGAAGCGATCATAGGCGTCGCCCGGATGATCGGCCGGAGGCGAGCGGTCGGCGAGTTCGAAGCGAGCGCTCCATTCCGGCTCGATCGGCGGCGCGGCCAGGAAGAGCGGCGCGTTGAAATCACCGGAAAGTCCGGCCTGGGCAAGCGCTTCGATCGTCGTCTCGCGCGCAAAGGCATAGGAGCGCTCGACAGCGTTCGGCGCCGGAATATCGATGAAATCCACCGTGCCGGCGATGCGCGTCGAAAGCCCGTCGGTCGGAAAGCGGGTGATGCCGTGAATGCCCGACGTGCCGGAGGAAAGCGCGTTCCAATTGTCCTGCAATCCCTGGCCAAGCGAGGTGATGATGCCCATGCCGGTGACGGCAACGATCGGGCGGCCGAGATGATCCTTATAGGCGGATGCGATCATGATCCTAACTCCTCACACTTCGGCGGACAGGACGGCGATACCTTCGCCGCGCGCGTGGCCAACGGTCGTAACAACCGCTTTCGTCGCTCCGGTCTTCATCGGCTTTTCATGTGCGCCGTCGAACGCCGGCACCTTGGCCTTGTTGGCGACGGCGAGCGCCGCAAAAGCGATCCCGAGCGGAAACTGGCTTTCGAGCCCGTGACCGGAAACCCCGGCATAGCCGCGAATGGCCGACGCAGGGAGCTGCGCTTCCAGCACGCTCTTTTCGCGCGTTGCAAGATCGGGGATTGCTGTCGTGCCACAGAAAATGACCGTGTCATCGCCTTGTGCATCCTTGGCAGAGGCTAACAGGCGTTCGAGCCGCGCCTCGAACTTGCCGCCGTCGCGGCTGCCGCGATCACCTTCGATCGCATCGATCGTCGCATAAATGCGCGCGCCGCGCGCTTCCGCATGGGCACGCGATTCAAGCACGAGGAAGGCGCCAAGCGAGCCCATGATTATGCCGCCGCCGTTTTCCGGCTTGCGGGACCAGAGCGGATGCCATTCGCCGATCGCATGCGCGTTCACCGACTCGATCAGCAGCATCATGTCCTGCCGCTCGGCCGAAAACGCGCCGCCGACCAATGCATGACTCGATTCGCCGGACTTGATACGATGGAAAGCGGTCTCAACCGCCGAGATGCCAGCGGCCTCTTCGCCCATGAAGGTTCGCGACGAGCCCGTAACCTTATGAACGATCGAAATATTGCCGGCCAGCAGATTGGAGAGCTGCGCCAGGAACAGCGTCGGACGCAGTTCGGTCGTCAGCTTCTCGTTCAGCAGCAGCTCGCGGTCGTTGCGCTTCAGGCCTTCATCGACGATCAGCGTATCGACATTGAGGTCGCGCTCGCCGCCGCCGGCTGCAACGATCATGTCCATGCTGCCACAGGCCTCGAGATCGTCCTTCAGGCCGGCATCGTCCAGCGCCAAGCCGGCGGTGAAGACGCCGATGCGCTGCCAGTTTTCCATCTGCCGCTGGTCGCCACGCTTCTGGATCTGCTGCGACCAGTCGATCTCCGGCAGCGGATGGACGGGATAGGGTTTGAATTTCTCGGTTTCGACGATGGTGGTCGGCGTCTTGTCCGCGGTCAGCAGGGCGACATGTGAATCCTTGCCGACACCCTGACAGGTGACGATGCCGACACCCGTGATCACCACATCATTCTGAGCCTTGCTCATTCATCAATCCTCTAAGAATGCGGCGCCATGCAAGCCGGAAGCGTCAGCCATTGGCGGCGATGGCGTCGAAAAGCCCGACCTCGCCTGCCCGCTTGCGCACGATATCGGCGAGCGGCACCTCGTTAAACGGCATGGTGCGCAGCTTCAACTGCGCATCGCAGATCTTCTTGCCGGCAATGGTGATCCGCGCCTTTGTCACCGCGAAGCCCGAGCCGTCATGCTCCAGTTCCGCCTCGATGTCGAGTTCCGCCTCGGGCTCGACGAAAGTCCGCATCTTGGCACCATCGACCGACATCAGGAACGGCATGGAGGCGAAGTTGGTTGCAGCAAGCACCAGCATGCCGGACGCCTGAGCCATGGTTTCGATCAGGAGAACGCCAGGAACGAGCGGCATGCCGGGAAAATGGCCTTCGAAAACAGGGCTCTTGGCCGGCACGACCGAATGCGCCTTCAACAGGCCCTTGGACAGATCGATGGACACGACCCGATCGATCATCTGGAAATATTCCAGCAGCATCAACGCCTCCGACCCTGCCCCGCTGACCTCTGATGGTCCGGGCAGGATACGATAGTTAAGAATGAAACCGCCCGGCCGCTATAGTCAGGAGCGGCTGGGCGGCAAAAATGCAAAGACGTTGCTCAGCCCTTGGCGGCGCGCAATTCGTCGATCTTGGCGCAGAGATTCTTGAGGACGAAATATTCCTCGGTCGAAGCCTTGCCGTCGTTCACTTCCTGCGTCCACTTTTCCAGCGGAATCTTGATGCCGAATTCCTTGTCGATGGCGAAGACGATGTCGAGGAAGTCCAGGCTATCGATGCCGAGGTCGTCGATCGTATGGCTTTCCGGGGTGATCGTTTCACGATCAATTTCGCTCGTCTCAGCGATGATGTCGGCAACTTTGTCGAATGTAGCAGTCACGCCCATACCTCATGAAATAATAATTCAATCCCCCTCATAGGGAAATCCATTCCAAAAGCCAATGGTCTCCACCCGAAACCCCGGCAATTTGGCGGAGCACTGTTGCGCAAACAGCAAAGATGCTTCGGATCTAGGATAGTTGCCGGCATGCGAGACGGATGCGGCAGCATTGCGGCCTGGCCGCAATGCTTGGCAAATTTGCCGGGGAATAAGGACCGATCAGTCGCTGATGACGATGCGGGTGTTCTTCAGTCCGGCTTCCGACGTCATCGAGAAGAAGGTCGCGGCGTTTCGCGGCTCCAGGCGCACGCAGCCATGCGATGCCGGCCGGCCAAGGCGCTTCAGCTCGTAGGTGCCGTGCACCGCATAGCCGCCGTTGAAGAACACCGCATAGGGCATCGGCGCATCATCATACTTCTTGGAGCGATGATCGCGCGACAGCCATTTCGCCGTATAGGAACCGGTCGGCGTCACATAGCCCTTACGCGCGGTCGATACTTTCCAGCGATACTTGAGAACGCCGTCCTCGGAAACGGTCATCGTCTGTGAGCGAAGATCAATCTTGGCAAGAACAGTTCCAGCCTGCGCCGAAGCGACATGAAACTGCAGGAATAGACATGCGGTAGCGGCTGCCAGTATCCGTTTCATCTTGTCCCCTTCCATCGTTTGCTTCTCTTTGAAACAATTCCGATGAAGGAAACCGTTATCATATATCAGATTATACTAAATTAATACATATGGTATGCGATTCATTAACGCAAACCGGTCGGTCAAAGCAGCAACAGGAAGGCCAGGAAAGCAAGGAGCGTCAGCACCGAGCAGGCGGAATAGAAGATCGAGATGCCCGCCTCGACATCGCTGATGGTGGCGGTATCCCGGCCGGAACCATTGATCATCGGCTCGCGCACCACTTCGCCGCCGTAGACGCGCGGTCCGGCAAGCTGGATATCCAGGGCGCCGGCCATAGCCGCTTCCGGCCTGCCGGAATTCGGCGAGCGATGCAGCCCACCGTCACGGACCGCGACGCGGATCGTATTGCCGAGCGCCGAAATCCCCTTCTTGACGAGCGCACCGGCGGCGATCAGCAGGATCGACAGCCGCGCGGCCGGCCAGTTGGCAACATCGTCCAGCCGGGCGGCGGCCCAGCCGAAATCGATATAGGTCTCGGATTTATGGCCGATCATCGAATCGGCGGTATTCAGCATCTTGTAGATGAACAGGCCCGGCAGGCCGAAAACGCCATACCAGAGCGCCGGCGCCACCACGCCATCGGAAAAATTCTCGGCAAGACTCTCGATGGCGGCACGGCAAACGCCGGGTTCATCCAAGGTCTCCGGATCCCGACCGACGATGCGCGACACTGCGCGGCGTCCGCCTTCCAGTCCCTCGCTACGCAGCGCGCTCGACACTTCGCCGACATGATCGGCCAGGCTCTTTTGCGCCAGGAATATCGCCACCAGTCCGGCCTCGACCAGAATGCCGAACCAGCCGAAGAATGCGAGCAGCCCATGAACGGCCCAGCCGGCAACGGCCGCGCCGAAGAGCAGCGCAACGATCGACATCACACCATTGCGACGGCGAACCAGATCCGGCAGATGCACGGCATTGAAATGGTGGTCAAAAGAGGAAATCGCCTTGCCGAACAACACGACCGGATGCGGCAGACGCTGCCATAACCAGGCCGGGTCGCCAATGATGCGGTCCAGCAGCAGTGCCAGAATGAGGATGAGCAAATGTTCGTCGATCGTCATATCGAATAATTCTCCAGCACCCCGGCCAGCCTGCGGTCGCCTTCCTCGTCAGGAGCAAGGCCGAAACGCAGCCAATTCGGCGCATAGTCGAACTTACGGACGAGAATATGATGATGGCAGAGATACGAATAAATGTCGCTTGCGCGCTCGTCGGCAACCAGAGCAAACAGCCCCGTGCCGCCGACGATGTTGAGTTTGGCTCTGTGAAGAACGGCGTCCAGCGCTGCGCGCCGATCGAGAATGCGATTGCAGATAGCAGTGGTGTCACCGTCCATCAAGGATGCAGCCAATGAAAGCGCCGGCCCGGAAACCGCCCAGGGGCCGAGCCAATCCTCGAAACGCGCGAGGATCGAGGCTTCCGCGATGACAAAACCGAGACGCAGTCCGGCGAGGCCAAAGAATTTCCCAAAGGAGCGGAAGATAATGAGGTTCGGCATGGAAGAAGCATGGGGCGCAAGGCTGCCTTCCGGCTCCATATCCCCGAACGCTTCATCGACCACCAACACGCCGCCGTGCTCCCTCTGCCGATCATGCAATTCCCTTAGCCGATCGACAGGCAGCAGCCGGCCATCCGGATTGTTGGGATTGACGACGACGACCAGGCTTTGCTCATGGGGCAGATCGCCAATCTCGGCGATCTTACGAACAGGCAAACCGGCCAGCATGAAAGCGCGTGCATATTCCCCATAGGTCGGCGACAGGATCGCGGCGCTGCTGGCCGGCGCGAGTCGCGGCAAAAGCTGGATAACCGATTGCGTACCGGGAACCGGCAGCGGCAGGATATCGCCGCTGCGATAATAGCCCCTAGCCGCCTCCCGCGCCCGCTCCACGAGATATTGATCCGGCAGCCGATGCCAGGCGGAAACGGGGATGTCGGGCAATGGGACGGGATTAGGATTGATCCCGGTCGACAGATCGAGCCAATCTTCCGGCCGCCTGCCATAAAGACGTGCTGCGGCCGTGATCCCACCACCATGTACGATCCTGCCCGTCACGCGACGTCACCGGCGAGATCGATCAGATGCATATAGGACCCGGCGACATTGCCGCGTTGCAGGCCCGCCGCGCCGAGATCCGCGCCGAGCGCGTCCGTGGCCGCAAACAGCCGATCCGCCTCGCCTTCCGAGACGATGGTCGAATAGTGAAATTCATGCGCGGTCATCGGCCGCTCGAAAAAAGACCCGGCAAGCGGCGCCACCCGCCGGTAGCCGAGATGGCGTTGACGCTTCTCATAGCTGGTGACGACCGGCAGCAGGCCGAGCATTGCGTGGCGGGCGCCGGCGGCATCCACCAATCCCTCGCCGAGCACCATATAGCCGCCGCACTCGCCATAGATCCGCACGCCGCGCGCTGCCGCTGCCTTCATCCCCTCATGGAACCGAGTTGCAGCTGCAAGCCTGTCCGCATGCAGCTCGGGATAGCCGCCCGGTAGATAGACGGCATCCGCATCCGCCGCCGGAGCCTCGTCGGCCAGCGGCGAGAAAAACGAAATCTCCGCCCCACGCCGCCGCCAGCCGAGCAACATATGCTCGAAGCAGAAGGCAAACGCGATATCGCGAGCGACGGCAATCCGCTGACCGAAGGGCATGAGCCGGGCGACGTTGGCGGCCGATGGCCGAACGATATTCTGTTGCGCGGCGCGCAACAGCAATCCGAAATCACATGCCTTGGTGAGCGTCTCCGCCGCATGTTCGATGAAGTTTTCCAGCCCCGCATGCTCGCCGGCCTGCACCAGCCCCAAATGCCGCTCCGGCAATGTCAGCCGCTTGTCGGCACGGATGACGGCAGCGACGGGAATACGAACAGCTTCCAGCGCCCGGCGCAGCATCGTCTCATGCCGGTCGCTGCCGACCCGGTTGAGGATGACGCCGGCAATACGGATATCGGTGCGGAAATTGGCAAAGCCGCTGACGAGGGCGGCAACCGACTGTGACATGCGCGAGGCATCGACCACCAGCACGACGGAGAGCCCCAGGAAAGCGGCAAGATCGGCCGGCGTGCCGGAGCCATCCGCGGCGCCGTCGAACAATCCCATCATCGCTTCGATGACCAGCATCTGGTCGCCGGCACGGTGCAGCGCCGAATTGGCGGAGATCAGCTCATGGCGCATGGCCCAGGGATCGAAATTGAGGCAGGGCGAACCACCCGCTGCCGCAAGAAAGGCGGGGTCGATATAATCGGGACCGGCTTTGCCCGGCGCAACCGCAACCCCCTTTTTCCGCAGCGCCCTGAGCAGGCCGAGCGTGATCGTGGTCTTGCCCGAGCCCGAGGCGGGAGCTGCGATCAGCAGGCCGCTCATGCCGGCACCTTACGCCCGCCGCGCGCCCGCATCTCCGTTACGGGCACGAGCTTGCGGCCTGACAGAGCCCCCAGCCAATCGAGAGAGGGACGCAGCCGTACGACATCGCCGACCACGACGATCGCCGGCGGCTCCAGGCCGGATGCGATGACATCGGCCTCGGCACGCCCGAGCGTGGTCTCCAGCACCTGCTGTGCCGGCGTGGCGGCATTGCAGACGAAGGCGACCGGCTCGTCGGCCGAGCGGCCGGCGGCGATGAGATTGGCGCTGATCTGGGCGATGTGCTTCATCGCCATATACATGACGATGACGGGCGAGCCCTTGCCGATCGCCTCCCAATTGATCGCATCCGGCACCAGGCCGGAGGAATCGTGGCCGGTGAGGAATGTAACGGCGTGATTGACGTCACGGTGGGTAACGGGAATGCCGGCATAGGCGAGACCGCCGATCCCGGCGGTGATACCCGGCACAATGCGGAAGGGAATGCCGTGCTCCACCAGCATAAGCGCTTCCTCACCGCCGCGCCCGAAGACGAAGGGATCGCCGCCCTTCAGTCGCAGCACGCGTTTTCCGGCTCGCGCCAGCTCGACCAGACGCAGCGAAATATCCCGTTGCTTGGCGGACGGCTTACCGCCGCGCTTGCCGGCATATTCGAGCGCAGCGCCAGGGCGGGCGAGCTTCAGGCAATCCTCGTTAACGAGCGCATCGTGCACGATAATGTCCGCCTCCGCCAATCCCTTGGCCGCCAGCAAGGTCAGCAGCCCGGGATCGCCCGGCCCGGCGCCAACGAGCCAGACGGAGCCCGGCTCCAGCGCCGGCAGATTGGAAAATGCGGTATCGTTCATCCCATCTGTCCTATGCCCGGATGGCAAAAATTGCAATCTTGAGAATGGGATAAGGCGGCGGTGGCGGAGTATCCCGCTTCCTGGATGAAATGATAAATCAAAGCGGATCCGGATGGCAGCGACAGGACGCTATTCGTTTTCCCGAAGGCGACAACAGCAAACCTGATTCAACGCATTAAGTGGCTGACTCAAGTTGCGACAAGCCAACTGCAATCATTTGATAATATTATCAAAAATAGATTATCACACCAACAATCCTCGGAGAGGGTGATATCGCCACCCTCTCCGAGCCTAGCTCTGTTGGCTCACTTGCCGAGAATCACATCGCGGATCAGATCAACGGTCGCCTGAGAACGGATGCCCGTGCAGACGATCTGGCTCGGCAGATTGTCCCATTCGTTCGCCGGGAAGTGCCGGCCATTCGGCTTGACGATCGTCTGGCCGTCGGCAATGCCGCCGCAAACGACACGCACCGCACCCTCTATCGTGTCGAACAGCTCCGGCGCCACGACATAGACGCAGGCGCAGCTATCGTGAACCATCATGCCATCATCGACGATGTGGCCGTAGAAATCGATATAGGATTGCGACAGGTCCGACAGGAGCTGCACGGACGGGCCGCCAACCCTGGCCATGTCGGCGAGATAGCCGCGGCTCATCGTCGTGACCGCAGTCACGTCGAGGCCGACGACCACGACCTTCCACGCTGCGGTCATAACGGCATCTGCGGCTTCCGGATCGCCATGAATATTGGCTTCCGCCACCGGTGTTACATTGCCCGGAACATAGAAATTGCCGCCCATGATGACGACATCCTTGACCAGCGTGGCAATCTCCGGATCGTGCTTCAGCGCCAGCGCCAGATTGGTCATGCGGCCGACGGCCACCAGCCGCACCTCGCCCGGATTGGCGCGGACGGTATCGATGATGAACTGATAGGCGGGACGCGGATCGGTCGGAAGATCGATCGTTGCCGGCACCTCGATATCGCCGAGGCCATTATGGCCATGCACGAAGGTCGGCCACGGCCGTTCCTGCCGCGAGGGATCGAACGTAACGCTGGCCCCACGGGCAACCGGGCACGGGATGTTCCACTCGCGCTTCAAAAACAGCGCATTGCGCGTCGTCGTATCGACGGAAGCATTGCCGAACACCGTGGTGACGCCGAGAAGATCAATATCCGGATGACGGTGCAGGAAGAGAAGCGCCATGGCGTCATCGACGCCAGGGTCCGTGTCGTAAATTACCTTGTGCATAATATTTCCTTCTTATCATTCTGATAAAATATAAGATTCTCCAAAAATGGCGCCTCAGTTTCGGAGATCATGTTTCGGGATTGCCAGGACACGCGAGAACCGCGATCGGCGAGATACCTCACCATACCTACAGCCGCCATTTCTGCAATATCGGAAGCGATCTCGCGCAAATTCGTTACAGATTGCGACAAAACGATGCTGAGGGGCCGTTAGTTCAGCCGATTTTTGCAATCGCCGCCGTGGCAAAGGCGGATTTGATTTTCGGAACGACAAGCTCCGCATCCGGTCCAGCCGCAGCCAGTGCCGCCGCCTCGGCCACGCCATGGCAACCGACATGAGCAAAGACGAGTTCGGAGGGATTCTTCAGACGCGGCGTCTCCCGCTCCAGAGCGGCGACATTGAAACACCGCAGCGGCAAGCGGAAATGCGTGGCCACCTCCAGCAGCGCCGGCTCATTCATTCGCGTATCGATCGAGACCACCGCAAGGAGCTGATCGGCCCCTATCCTGGCCTCTTGCATGGCCCGTTCAGCAAGCAGACGCACATCATTCCAATCCGTGCCACGCTCACAACCCAAGCCAAGAAGGTAGCGGCGAGCAGAATTGGAATAGGTCGTCATAGTCACTCCCCGGCGGCGGCGGTTACGATCACACACATCTACCCAGCCATCCACTGCCCGTCAATTTCGCGCAATGTGTCCCATCGGCAATTGCCTTGGCACAACAGGAATGCAAGAAGGCGCCTCGATTTCATGCCGCCGAGTTCTCGCCTTGCCAGACATTACCTTTCATCTGCTGCTCCTGCTCTTTGCCGCCGCATTCTTCGCCGGTTTCGTCGATTCGATCGCTGGCGGCGGCGGATTGGTCACCGTGCCTGCCATGCTGCTTGCCGGCATTCCACCGCTGCAGACGCTCGGTACCAACAAGGTGCAGTCGATCTGCGGCTCAGCCTCCGCGACCATCGCCTATGCCCGCCAGGGCCATGTGCAGCTTCGCGAGCAATTGCCAATGGCGTTGATGGCCGTGATCGGCGGCGTGCTGGGCGCGGCGCTGGCAACGATCATGCCCGGCGATGTCCTGCGCATCATCTTGCCGTTCCTGCTGATCGCCATCGCGCTCTATTTCGCCTTCAAGCCCAATCTCAACGATGTGGAAAAACACCGTCGCATGAGCGCCGGCCTTTTCGGCATCACCTTGGTGCCACTGATCGGCTTCTACGACGGCGCATTCGGTCCCGGCACGGGCTCGTTTCTGATGCTCGCCTTCGTCACGCTCGCCGGTTTTGGCCTGCTGAAGGCAACCGCGCATACCAAGCTGTTGAATTTCGGCTCTAATCTCGGCGGCCTGATCGTCTTCATGTTTTCCGGCGCCATCCTCTGGAAGGTCGGTCTGACCATGGGCCTGGGCCAGTTCCTCGGCGCGCAAGTCGGCTCACGGCTCGCCATGCGTATCGGCGCGCGGCTGATCAAGCCGCTGCTGGTCATCGTCTGCATCGCCTTCGCCATCAAGCTGCTAGCGGACCCTACGAACCCAGTCCGGGTCTGGCTAGGGATCTGATATCAAGCGGCTTTGATTACCTGAGACGTAATTGATACTGCTTGCGGGCTCACCCATGATCGCCCTGCCTGAACGGTTCAGGCGATCCAAAGGAGAAGACCCGATGACCGACGCGACAACCATTGCCGAACGCTATATCGCTGTCTGGAACGAAACCGATGTCTCACGCAGACGTGCGCTTATCACCGAAGCCTGGACGGAATCCTGCACCTACATCGACCCGCTGATGAGCGGCAACGGCCGTGAGCAGATCGATGCGCTGGTCGCCGCCGTGCAGGACCGCTTCCCCGATTTCCGCTTTAAACTCTCTGGCTCCGCCGATCGCCACGGCGACAATATCCGCTTCTCCTGGGATCTCGGCCCGGAAGGCAGCGAACCGTTGGTCAAGGGCACCGATTTCGCCATTCTCGATGGCGATCGGCTGAAAGCCGTTCATGGTTTCATCGACCAGATGCCGGCGGCCGCATGATGATGCCCGCCTGCTCTCTTGGCGATTACCTGCGCGAATGGCGGCAGCGCCGCCGTTTGAGCCAGCTCGAATTCGCCCTTGATGCAGAGATATCGCAACGGCATCTCAGCTTCATCGAGAGCGGGCGCGCGCTTCCCAGCCGCGACATGCTGATCCATCTCACCGAGCGGCTGGACGTGCCGCTTAGAGACCGTAATCCGATGCTGCTGGCCGCCGGCTTCGCGCCGGTTTTCCCGGAGCGTTCGCTGGACGATCCGGCACTTGCCCCGGCACGCCGCGCCATCGACCTCGTTCTGAAGGGTCACGAACCCTTTCCGGCATTGGCGATCGACCGGCATTGGACGCTGATCGCAGCAAACGCTGCCCTTGCACCCCTGCTCTCCGGCATCGCCGACATCTCGCTGCTCGAACCGCCGGTAAATGTATTGAGGCTGAGCCTGCATCCCGACGGCCTCGCGCCCCGCATCCTCAACCTTGCGGAATGGCGCGCCCATCTGCTGGAGCGCCTGCGCCAGCAGATCACAGCCACCGGCGATCCCATCCTCGCGGCATTGTTGAAGGAACTCGCAGCCTTTCCCGCCCCGCCCGCACACAGGCCTAATCCACACGAGCGCGATTATGCCGGCATCGCCGTGCCGCTCGAACTCGCCACAGACGCGGGACGTCTCTCCTTCATCTCCACAACCACCGTCTTCGGCACGCCAGTCGATGTCACCCTATCAGAACTGGCTATCGAATCCTTCTTCCCGGCTGATCAGCAGACGGCTGATGCGTTGGGGGAGATGATGTCGTTCAGGCAAAAAAGCTAATATCCGCACAAGCGCTTTGATCTTTTGATCAATCCAGGCCATATTCATATCTATTCAAAATGAATATCGAGGATGCCATGGCAACGACTAGCCTCAGTCTCGGCGAACATTGGGAAGGCTTCATTCGCGAACAGATTTCCAGCGGACGCTATGGTTCCGCGAGTGAAGTTGTGCGCGACGCACTGCGCGACATGGAAGAGCGGATGGAACGGTTGTCCGCCCTACGCGCGCATATTGCAGAGGGCCTTGCTCAAGCGGAACGCGGTGAATTCGCCGATGATTTTTCTGTAGAGGCGATCATCGCTGAACTTGATAGAGAACGATGAGGCGCAAATATCGTTTAACACAGCGCGCCAAAAAAGACTTCACGGACATTGGTCGCTATACCAAAGACAATTGGGGCAAGGCCAAACGTAATGACTATTTGAACAAGATGGCGCTCAGATTCGCCTTTCTCACCTCAAATCCGCGATTAGGCAAATTGCGAAACGACATAGCACCGAATGTCTATTGCTTTCCCGAAGGACAGCATCTCATTTTTTATACTATACAAGCGGCCGAAATTCGTATCGTCGGCATCCCGCATCGAAACATGGATATCAGCAAGTTTTTCAATAGCTGACCCCAGGCGAACACTTCGGTCTAACGCCAGCCGTCCCAGACCGAAGCACCTCGCGTCTCCAATCAGAACTCGACACCCGGCTGTCCCTTGATGCCGGAGCGGAAGGGATGCTTGATCAGTTCCATTTCGGTGACGAGATCGGCGATTTCGATCAGCTCTTCCTTGGCATTGCGGCCAGTTAACACCACATGCGTCATGTGTGGCTTTTCCTCCTTCAGGAATTCCACCACTTCATTGATGTCGAGATAGTCATAGCGCAGGGCGATGTTGATCTCGTCGAGGAGCACCATGGAATTACGCTCGTCGCGGATCAGTTCCTTGGCCTTTTCCCAGGCGGCCGTCGCCGCCGCCACATCGCGGGCGCGGTCCTGCGTCTCCCAGGTGAAACCCTCGCCCATCGTGTGGAACTGGCAAATATCGGAGAAATGCGTCTCGATCAGATCCCGCTCGCCGGTCCACATCGCGCCCTTGATGAACTGCACCACGGCGCATGGCTTCTTATGGGCTATATGGCGAAAGATCATGCCGAAGGCAGACGAAGATTTGCCCTTGCCCTTGCCGGTATGGACGATGATCAGCCCCTTCTCGTCCGTCTTGGTCGCCATGATCTTGTCGCGCGCGGCCTTCTTCTTGGCCATCTTGTCGGAATGACGGGCGTCATCGTTCCTCGGTGCTTCGGTGCCGGTTTCGGCCAGTTCTTCGCTCATTTTGCTCTCCCTGAAATGATGGATTTCTGCGCCAGCCGCCCGCCTCGCCAAAGGTAGAGCGCCACCAGCGGCATCCCCTCGGTCCGCATCGCATGGCGGATATCCGAGGGATGATGAATGATCTCGCCGGACCAACGCGGCAGGAAATGTTGACCGTCCTTGCTCCACAGCGCCCCATCGGTCAGCGGAATATAGATTTCCTCGGCGATGTGATGATGATCCGGATAATGAACGTCCGGCCCGAGCAGCAGAAAACCGCCGGCCATATCATCGCTTACGAAGTGACCGCGCGTACCGAACAGCTCGACCCAGCCGTATTTCTGCAGAAAATCCGCGCCGAAATCGGCAATGCTATAGGTTTGCCCCCAATGCAGAGCGCTTGCGGTGCTTGAGAGTGTGGAGAACAGATCACCCTCTGCGGCATCAGCCGGCGCGCGGAGGATATTCAGGTGGCCCAATACGGGCAATCTATGGGCGCCAATCAGTCGCTCATCCATCCGCCAATCGAAGCCTTCAATGAAGCGCTGCAATAGAGGATCGCTTCGCGACGTCACATAGTCATGGAAAGCCTGAAGAAGATCGCCGGCCGTACTCACGCCACAACCTCCTTACCCCGCACAGGGGCCTCCAGATCGAACCGGGCAGAATTGCTGCGCGGCGTCCAGAGCTGGCGATCTATGGCTTCCAGAAGGCGTTGCTTCATCTCCCGAAGTGCGGCCGGATTCTTCTCGGCCATGAAGTCGCGCACGTTCTGATCGACCACGAAAGCCTGATAGACTGCCTCGAAATGATGATTGCGCACGGCGCCCGTCGTCGCCGCGAAGGCGAAAAGATAGTCGACCGTTGCGGCAATCTCGAAGGCACCCTTGTAGCCGTGGCGCATGACACCATCGATCCATTTCGGATTGACGACCCGGCCGCGCACGACTCGGCCGATCTCCTCTTCCAGCGAACGGATGACCGGCTTCTCCGGTCGGGAATGGTCGGTGTGGTAGATCGCCGGGCGCGCGCCAGCGAGCTGCTCCGCCGCTGCCGCCATGCCGCCTTCGAACTGGTAATAGTCGTCGCTGTCGAGCAGATCGTGCTCACGATTGTCCTGATTCTGCACGACAGCCTGGATCGAGCGCAGCCGCTCCTCGAACACGCCGCGCTCGGCTTTCCCATCCTCGCCCGCTCCATAGGCATAACTGCCCCAGACGAGATAGGCTTCCGCCAGATCGGCGCGCCGCTCCCACCCCTTCTCATCGATCAGCGCTTGCAGCCCGGCACCGTAAGCGCCCGGCTTGGAACCAAAAATACGATAGCCGGCACGCCGGCTGGCCAAAGCATGGTCCAATCCCGCCGTCTCAAGCCGCGCGATCTCGCCGCGCATCCGCGCCGCAATCGGATTGTCCGCCGTATCCTCCTCCAGCGCGCCAACCGCGCGGACCGCCTTGTCGAACAGCGCAATCTGCTCCGGAAAGGCATCGCGAAAGAAGCCGGAAATGCGCAGTGTTACATCGACACGCGGGCGACGCAGCAAAGCCGGCGGAATGATCTCATAGCCGGTCACGCGCCGCGAGGTCATGTCCCAGACCGGCTTGACGCCGATCAGCGCCAGCGCCTGGGCGATATCGTCTCCACCGGTACGCATATTCGATGTGCCCCAGGCCGTCAGCCCGAAGGATACCGGCCATTCGCCATGATCCTGCACGTAACGGCGGATCAACAGCTCGGCCGACTTCTTGCCAAGCTCATAGGCGGCCGGCGTCGGCACCGCGCGGCTATCGACCGAATAAAAGTTTCGCCCCGTCGGCAACACATCCGGCCGGCCGCGCGTCGGCGCACCGGAAGGGCCAGGGGGCACGAACCGTCCGTCGAGGCCTTTCATCAGGGCGGCGATCTCTGCGTCGCCACAGGCAAGAATGGAGGGTTTCAGGCGGGTTTCGATTTCGGCCAGGACAGCGCGTGTGTGAGGCCAGTCCTCAGGGCATAAGATGTCGCTCGCGACGAATTTCGCGGCCAGAAGTTCGATACGCTCGACGGTATCACCCTGGGTGCGCCAGGGATCGTCAGAGATGTTGGCAAGGATCTCGGGGCGTTGGCCGGTCCAATCAGCGGCCATATCGCAATCCAGGGGATCGAATGGCGTATCCGGCCCCAGCGCATCCCGCGCGATCGCCCGCTGCAAACTCTGATCGCCACCCTCACCCAAGCCACGCGGCACACGCGCCAGAGCCACAGTCAAATCCGTGAGCAGCCGGCCGGCCGGCGAAACACCGAAAACATGCAGCCCGTCGCGGATCTGCATTTCCTTGAGATCGCAGAGATAGGCATCGAGCTTCTTCAGCGCCTCATCCTCGGCCTCACCCTTGGCAATGCCGGCATCCTGATCAAGGCCGATATCGGCGACGAGATCGAGGATCTGCTTCCGCAGCAGGCGGATACGGCGGGGATCGCCGCCGGAAGCCTCGTAATATTCGTCCACCAGCGCTTCGAGATCCTTCAGCGGACCGTAGCTCTCGGCACGAGTCAGGGGCGGCGTCAGGTGGTCGATGATCACGGCGCTCGTGCGGCGCTTGGCCTGCGTGCCCTCGCCGGGATCATTGACGATGAACGGATAGAGATGCGGCAACGGCCCGAGGATCGCCTCGGGATAGCAGCTTTCCGACAGTGCCAGGGCCTTGCCCGGCAGCCATTCGAGATTGCCGTGCTTGCCCATATGAATGACGGCGTGTGCGTCGAAGGACTGACGTAGGAACGCGTAGAAAGCGAGATAGCCGTGCGGTGGCACGAGATCCGGAGAATGATAGCTTTCCTTCGGATCGATATTATAGCCGCGCGCCGGCTGGATGCCGACCAGCACCTCGCCGAAGCGGGTGAAGGGCAGCGCGAAAACACCATCGCGAACGTAGGGATCGCTCTCGGGATCGCCCCAGCGGGCAACGATCTCATCCTGAATCTGCATCGGAAGAGATGAGAGGAAATATTTGTATTCGCTTAAAGAAAGCGTCTCGCGAATAACCCTGCCGTCGTGACCCGAATTGGTCGGCCCCTCCATCAGGTATCGGATCAGCGTATCGCCATCACTGGGCAGATCGGCGACCGGGTAACCCGCCCTCCGCATCGCCTTCAACACCTCGATCGTTCCGGCCGGCGTATCCAGCCCGACACCGTTCCCAAGTCTTCCGTCCCGGTTCGGATAGTTGGCCATGACCAGCGCCACACGCCGCTCCGGTGACGACGTCCGGCGCAGCCGTGCCCAATTGGCGGCAAGTTGTGTCGTATAGCGCATGCGGTCTTCGGCCGGCTCGCTGGCAACGATATTGGCCTCGACGCGATCATCGTAGCGTGCTGCCGCCTTGAACGAGACAGCGCGGGCCAGCACGCGCCCATCGACTTCCGGCAAGGCCACATTCATGCCGAGATCGCGGGCCGAAAGCCCCTGCGACGAGGCATCCCAGGCATCTCGCGAAGAGGCCGAAAAGATCGCCTGCAGCACGACGGCATCGCTCGTCTCGAGCACGGTCGGCTGGCGATCAGCACCCGGCGCCGAAACGGCAAAGCCGGTCGTGTTGATAACGACATCCGGCTTCAATTCGGTAAACACGCTTTCCAGAATACCGACCGACACCGGGTCTTTGAGACTATAGGCGAACACCGGCAGGGGCCGCGTGCCCTTGGCAACAAGAGCATCGATCAAGGCTTCGACAGGCTTGGTTTCGCCACTTTGGACTAGAGCGCGGTAGAAAGAGATGGCAACGGTTGGTGGGTCGAGATCACCTCCCTGTAACGCCCCCTCACCCGGCGCTAACGCGCCACCCTCTCCCCGCTGGGGCGAGGGTAAGTTCGCCGTACCCTCGGCTTTCCCCTTCTCCCCTCGGAGGTCCGAAGGACGCGTCGAGACCAGCGGCTCGACCCCGGTTGGTGCCCACCCTTCGATCAACTCAGGGGCAGATGAGGGGGTGCCTCCACACGACGAGAAAACCACTTTCCACTCACCAACCCCGATCACCCCCCTGCCCGGCCACCAGATTCCGGCCTTCATCAACGGCGCTGCCGGTGCTGGCTTCTCCGCCCCCGACAGCATCGCCTCGGCATAACCAAGAAACATTCGAGAATTGGCATCCCCACCTTCGATCAGGTAGGACCACAGCGCATTGAGATCGTCGAGCGCGATGTTGGAAAACGGCATCAGCCCCGGATCAGACTTCGAATCCCCCGGCAACACCGCAATCAACGCACCGCTGCGTGCGGCACAGGCATGCAGCGCCTCGAGCGCATAGTGGAAATAGCTGGCCCCACCAAGCGCGCGAACGATGATCAGCTTCGCATGCCGCGCTGTCCGCTCGACATAGGTATCGACCGACATCGGATGCTTGAGGCTCATCAGGCTGGCGAGCCGCAATGAATAGCCAGCCTCTCCCTGCCCGTGGGCGGCAGCGATTGCCGCAAGCTCGGTATCGGCCGCCGACAGGAACAGGATATCGCCCGGCGACTGACCGAGATCGATCGCCTCCTCGCCGTCGCTGATCGTACCCTTTTGCGCTAGGAGGAGATGCATGGCGCTGCCTTAGACCAAAGCCTCGATCGACTTGCGCACGATCCCTTCGTCCATCTCATGCAGCCCAATCACCACCAGTCGCGTCGCGCGTGCTTCGCCCGGCGCCCAGGCGCGATCGAAATATTGATCGATGCGGCTGCCGACGGCCTGGATTTGCAGGCGCATCGGTTTGCCGGGAACGTCGACAAAGCCCTTGAGACGTAAGACATCGTGTTCGGAAATCACGCCCTTCAGCCTCTCGACGAACGAGGCGGGATCGGCGATTGGGCCGAGTTCGACGACGAAGCTGTCGAACTCGTCATGATCGTGCGGTGCGCCGTCCTCGTGTTCCAGCTCATGATGCGATTTGCGGTTGGCGATATCGGCTTCCGTGCCGATGCCGAGGCCGAGCAGGATGGCGGCGGGGACGTCGCCGTTCTTCGCCTCGATGATCGTCGACTTGCGAACGGTGCGGGAAGCGACTTCGGCGCGGACGCGGCCCAGGCCGGCGACGTCGATCAGGTCGGTCTTGTTGAGAACGATCAAGTCGGCGCAGGTCAGCTGATCCTCGAACAGTTCCTCGATCGGGCTTTCGTGATCGAGCGAATCGTCCTCGACGCGACGAGCGTCGACGGCATCGTGATCGTCGGCAAAGCGGCCGGCGGCAACGGCGGCGCTATCGACCACGGTGATGACGCCATCGACGGTAACCTGGGTGCGAATATCCGGCCAGTTGAAGGCGGCGACCAGCGGCTGCGGTAGTGCCAGCCCGGATGTCTCGATGACGATATGATCCGGGCGCACGTCACGCTCCAGAAGCTTGGTCATGGTCGGGATGAAGTCGTCGGCGACGGTGCAGCAGATGCAGCCGTTGGTGAGCTCGATGATATCGTCCTCGGTGCAATTCTCCGCGCCGCAGCCCTTTAGCACATCGCCATCGACGCCGAGATCGCCGAATTCGTTGATGATCAGGGCGATTTTCTTGCCGCCGGCGTTCTGCAACAGGTTGCGGATCATCGTCGTCTTGCCGGCGCCGAGGAAGCCGGTGATGACGGTGGCGGGAATCTTTTCCTGGTTCATGCGGATCAACCCTTCATTTTCAGCGGCAGTCCCGCCGCGATAAAATAGACTTCGGCGCTTGCCGCCGCGATCATCTGGTGCAGCCGGCCGGCATGATCGCGAAACTCGCGCGCCATGCGGTTTTCCGGCACGATGCCGAGCCCGACCTCGTTGGAAACGAGGACGAGCCGCGACCTGGCCTTCGGCAGAAATTCAGTAAGAGCGGAAAACTCCGACGCGATATTGCGCTCGGCCATCATCAGGTTGGTAACCCAGAGCGTCAGGCAATCGACGAGGACAGCACGGTCATCGCCGTCGATCGCCGCCAGCCGGGCGGTCAAATCGAGCGGCTCCTCATGCGTCGTCCAGAGATCGCCGCGGTCGTTTCGATGCTGCGCGATACGGTCGCGCATTTCCTCGTCCCAGGCCTGCCCGGTCGCCACATAATGACGGTCAAGACCGATATCGGTGATGAGCTTTTCCGCGAATCGGGATTTGCCGGAGCGCGCACCGCCAAGAACGAAGGCAGCACCGGATGGCGAAGAGATCATGATCTATTGTCGCCCCACATGAGCGCAGATTGGCACAAAGCTGCCAAGCTCGAAAAGCGGGCGCTTGCGCGCGAAAAACTCGTTTGGCGCCATGACAACCTCCGTGCTGGCAGCGAGACATACGTCCCAGGATGGGCTTTTCGCCCGGCACGCATGGCAGGTCTCCTGGCTCGCGGGTGAGGCGCGGCAAGCGGAGGCGAACCGAAACCGGTTGCCTCCGCTCATGCACCAGCGGATCTTCCTCGCCTTCCCGGCAGGTCATCATGAAAAGGCGGACGATTCGTAGATATTAGAGGCGTCCAGCCCTGGTTGATCATGATGCCACGCCAGTGGCTTTTTCCGGCTCTGAGGCTGCTTTCGCTCGCCCGCACCATTGCGGACTGTCAGCGAAATACCCTCGAAACCGGATGGAAGACCCTGACCGCTCTACAGTCGCGGGGTCGGCTGTGATGAGAACGCCCGAATTGGGTCCGCCCCTTCACATTCCCTTTTCATCCCATGCGACAGATCGCCGCTCGGGAACCATTCGTTATGTCGCAATGATTAGGCTTTCGGCCTTGGCAAGTCAATCAAGGCGGCGGATGCGACATCGGCTGTTCCAACAGCGAAAATAGCCGTTGAACCGCTGATCACGCAGTCTTTTTGCCGTATTTGTTTGATGTTAGGAGTTTATGGAAGCCAGGTATATACATCTGAGCACGAAACTATCGTCTGTTCCCCATGTTGCAGAAATTTCAACCACGCCGCCTCGGTGTTCTCTCAGCCTTTTTCAGCCCTAGCCGGCTGAGGGCGCTTTTTCGCCGTGGCGAGCTCGGGCTCGTCATTGCCGGCGCCTTCGTCGGCGTCACATCAGGCTGCGCCGTCACGGCGATGAGCCTGATTTCGCGTGAGCTGCACAGCCTCGTCTACGGCATCCCCGACGACGACCGACTGAGCTCCGCCGCCATACAGATTACCGACAAGTCTCTGCTGCTGATCGCCCCGATCGCCGGCGGCATCCTGCTCGGCCTGATGATCTTCATCATGTCGCGCACCCGCAAAAAGCCGATGATCGACCCGATCGAAGCCAATGCGCTGCATGGCGGCCGCCTGTCGCTCACCGACAGCATCCTCGTCGCCGTCCAGAACCTGATCTCCAACGGTTTCGGCGCCTCCGTCGGGCTGGAGGCAGGCTATACCCAGCTCGCCGCCGGCATCGCCTCCAAATTCGGCTACAAGATGCAGTTCCGCCGTGCCGATCTTCGAATGCTGGTGGGCTGTGGTGCTGCCGGCGCCATTGCCGCGGCCTTCAATGCGCCCCTCACCGGCGCCTTCTACGCCTTCGAGCTGATCATCGGCACCTACTCCATCCTGACGCTGACCCCGGTCGTCGTCTCGGCGCTGATCTCGACCTTCATCGCCCGCATGCTTGCCGGCGACGATTTCGCCATCGATGTCGGCCGGTTCGGTGCCGTGGTCCCCGCAGACTATATCCCGGCGATCCTGCTCGGCGGCTTCTGCGCCGGTGTCGGCATCCTGATCATGCAGGGCGTCGCCTTCGTCGAGGAGCTCGCGCGCAAGAGTTCGATCGCGCCACCCTTCCGCCCGGCGATCGGCGGTTTGGTCGTCGGCCTTCTGGCGCTGATCTCGCCGCAGGTTCTCTCCGCCGGCCACGGCGCGCTGCATCTGAATCTTGGCAGCGAAGTCACCCTATGGGGACTTGCCAGCCTTCTCCTGCTGAAATCGCTCGCCTCTGCGGTTTCGATCGGCTCCGGCTTCAGGGGCGGTCTGTTCTTCGCCTCGCTGTTCATGGGCGCGCTGCTCGGCAAGATCTTCGCCTATTGCGCCCCCTATTTCGACCATGCCACGCTGACACCGGTCATTTATGCCGTGGTCGGCATGAGTTCGCTTGCGGTCGCCATCATCGGCGGGCCGCTGACCATGACTTTCCTGGCGCTGGAAATCACCGGCGACTTCCCGATAACCGCGCTGGTGCTGGCGGCCGTCATCACCTCCTCGCTGGTGGTACGCACCACCTTCGGCTATTCATTCGCCACATGGCGCTTCCATCTGCGCGGCGAAAGCATTCGCAGCGCCCATGACGTCGGCTGGATCCGCAACCTGACGGTCGCGCGGATGATGCGCCCGGACGTGCACACGGCAAATGTCGATATGAGCATCGAGGAATTTCGGCACGATTTTCCGATCGGTTCGGCCCAGCGCGTCATTCTGCTCGACAAGGATGAGAAATATGCCGGCATGGTGCTGGTGCCGGATATTTATGCGAGCCCGGTCGAAAAAGACGACGAACAACACGGCCTTGCCGACTTCATCCGTCACCGCAATGATTTCCTGCAGCCGCAGATGAACGCCAAGCAGGCCGCGGCCCTCTTCGACCAGACCGAAAGCGAAGCCCTGGTAGTGGTCAACGACCTCATCGAGCGCCGGGTGATCGGCCTGCTCACCGAGAGTTATACTTTGCGCCGTTACAGCGAAGAACTCGACCGCCGCCGCCGCGAGGTCTCCGGCGAGCTTTAGAGCAATTCCCGGTTGCTACAGTCCACTTCGCCAATCGCTACGACTGATGGGCAATTTGCCCCTCACGATGCTCGTGCCGTAAGCCGGTATTCGCCGCAAATGGCGGTGGCTACTTCACGACATCCCTCGCGGCAGCTGCGATGAAATCCGCGACAAAAGAGGGATGGGACACCATCGACATATGACTCGATTTGATTGTGCCGATCCTTGCTCCGATATGGCTGGCTAGCCATTGTTGCACGGGCGTAGGGAGCGCGCCGTCGCCCTCGGTAACAAGATACCACGTCGGTCTGCTCTGCCAGGCCGCCTGCTGGATCTTTTCCCCGAAAGCTTTGGCCGAGATGGGCTGCTGAGTAGCCGCGAGAAGGGCAACACGCTCCCGTGGGACATCGTCAGCCATGACATGAGCGAAGGTGTCAGGATCATCCAGCCATACAAGACCGTTCTCGTCGGGAACCAGCCCGTCCATGGGAGCATTCCGCTTCTGGAGCAATTCCACGACCGATTCATTACTATCCGGTACAAGCGCAGACAAATATACGATCCCCTTTACATTGTCGGCGTTGCCTGCCTCGGTAACGACGGCGCCGGCCCAGGAATGGCCGACGAGAAGCACGTCGCCTTTTTGCCTTTCTAGGACGCGGCGCGTTGCTGCCACGTCATCTGCAAGCGAGGTCAAAGGGTTTTGCACCGCCGTGACGTGATATCCCTTGGCCTGCAATAATGGAATGACGTCCAACCAGCTAGAACCATCTGCAAAGGCCCCGTGGACGAGCACAATATTGCGAACACCAGATTGTATGTCGGTTGCCTGCGCCGTCGCCGGCATTATCGCGGCCGCGATGGCCATCGCCATGGCTACCAGGCAACGGACGATGCTCCTTGAGCGTTGGCCGCGACGGGGTTCGTCTTGATCCTCGGCGTCTACTGAATATGACGTTGTGGCAGGCATGACGACACCTTTTTAGTCTAAGGCTGTTGCAGGTTAATCGATGAAAGCAATTTCGATCTGTGCTTAGCCGGCCACCTCGTACAAGAGGAAGGTCATGTCGGCAGCCTCATCGCGCAACGGCACGATGGCCTGATAGCCCGGTGAGGTAAACCAATCCCTGGCCGCCTTTAAATCTGCAAATCGGATAACCCCGAGACCGTGCGCTGTGGCGCTTCCAGCGAGAGCCTCGTGAAATTTGCCCCGATGGACAAATTCGCCTCCGAAAGCCTCAATCGTAGGCGCAGCCGCAGCGGAATACTCCGTCAGTTTTTCAGGCACTCTCGGACGAACCTGGACAATAACAAGAGCAGTCACTTTCATCTCCTGACGTGAAAAACTATTCTTACGTTTCGATCAATATGGCATTTGGAGATTTTGTACATATATGTACAAGATAAAGCAAGAGGATAGAAATTGGCACGGCCCAGCAAGTTTGACCGTAACGAGGCATTGGACCTCGTGACTGAGGTGATCAGGACGGGTGGATACGAGCAGGCTTCTGTCAAAGCTCTGTCCGAACGCCTCGGGATCTCCCGATCCAGTTTCTATAATGCGTTCGGATCACGCGAAGAGCTGTTCGCCGAAGTCATCACGCGGTATGCAGCGACCGCGCCGGACGCGCCTCTATATGGCCACGTCACAGGCTCTATCTTGCCACTCCTGCATGGCGTCTTGCGTAATATCTGCCGCATTCGCAGCGCCGATCCCGAAGGCCGCGGGTGCATCATCGTAAATTCCATCAGCGAGCTTTGTCCGTCCCCGGTCGATCCCGCCCCGTTGCTGACCAGACTGGCGGTCAGTTCAACCAGCCGCATAGAAGGCCTGTTGCAGCTTGCGCATGAGCAAGGCGAAATCGACAGCAACGCCAATGTTCACGCCTTGGCGCTCGCGCTTCAAAATCTGATGATCGGACTGAATGTCCTTTCAAAGGTCGTTCGAGACGAAGGTGATCTATGGCTGCTCACTGAAACCACACTCAGAGGGCTCGGATTATTCCCCGCCAAAGCTCCCAATGACCGTAACCATCGGAACATCGAAGCCCGAATTTGAAAGAGATCACGGCGACAGAAAATCGCTATTTGTGAAAGCGGTTGCGTAACCGTCTTCGATTTTAGTGGTCATCAATGGCAGTTCATGTCCCAGAAAATCAAGAAAGGCGCGGACTGCGGGGACAAGCCCGCGCCGCGAGGGAAATATCGCGTGCAGCTGATGCGCGGGCAAACTGCAGTCCGGCAATAGCCGGATCAATCGGCCTTTGCGCACAGTGTCTCCACAAAGATTCCGCGGCAACTGAGCGATGCCCATTCCCGCCAGAGCTGCCTGACCGAGCATGTAGATATCATCGGTGGCTAGGACCGGAACATATTCAACATCGATGGTGTGCCCGTCCGGTGCGGTGACATGCCACAGGTTTCGTTCGCCCCTCACTCCTGCTGGGCCAAGTCCTCTATGCAGATTGAGAGACTGGGGAGAGTTGAAGGGGCCGTAAGATGAAACAAACTCAGGGCTTGCCACAAGCCACTGCTCGCTAATTCCCAGTCGCCTGACCATCAACCTGGAGTCATCGATCGTCGAGCGGACCCGTAATGCGATATCATACCCTTCGGCAATGACGTCAACCCGCCTGTTTGTCAGGTCCAAGTCAAGTCTTACGGCCGGATGGGCTACCATGAACTTCCAAAGAACTGGTGCCACAAAAACATGAGCAAAACCCACCGGGCAGCTCACCCGCAAGCGTCCGGCGGGCGCTTCACCTGCCCGTTCTGCGACTTCGAACGCCAGGCGCGCAGCATCGATCATCTCATTGCAATGTTTCAGAAACTCCTGCCCCACGGACGTAAGATTGACCGATCGGGTCGATCGTTGCAGCAGCCGAACGCCGAGACGGGCCTCCAAGGCTGCTATCCGCCGACTAACGCGCGACTTTGGTATGCCCAGCACTAGCGCCGCGGCTGAAAAACTCCCGTGACGTGCCACGGAAGCGAACATCGTCAGCTCGTTGAGATCTTCCATCTGGCATTCCGCGAACAAGATTGTCTCATGAGTAGAACAATGTGTACTATTCCCCTCTCTGGCGCAACACTGGAGGATGGGCGTACCGTATGGTCACATACTTTAACGGAGCCCAGATACATGCAAATCCTTCATCTTGACTCGAGCATCCAAGCCGACGGGTCCGCCTCGCGCACGCTCACCAAAACTATCGTAACCGATTTGGTCAACCTACATCCTGATGCAGATGTGGCTTACCGCGACCTCGTAGAGGAGGCTATTCCGCATCTCGACGGACCGATTGGAGCCGGCTTCCGGCCACTCCCCTTCAACGTGTCCGACGAGACGACGCGCCGAGAGCATGCTCGATCGAATGAACTGGCAGACGAGCTAATTGCGAGCGATATCCTTGTCATTGGTGCCCCGATGTACAATTTTTCCGTCGCCAGCCAACTCAAGGCATGGATCGATCGCGTCATCCAGCCGGGAAAGACCTTTCGATACACCGAGACCGGCCCGATCGGCCTTGTAGACGGCAAGAAGGTCGTGATCGTTTCGACGCGCGGAGGCTCGTATCTTTCTGCCCCCATGGATTTTCAGGAAGCATATCTCAAGACGGCGCTCGGCTTCATCGGCATCAAGGACGTGAACTTCATACGTGCTGAAAACATGTCGCGCGGGGATCTTGCCCGTGCCAGCTCCATGGACACGGCTCTAAAGGCGGTGCTGCCGCTCGTGACAGAGCTTCTCGCTGCCTGAGATTTATCTTCCGGCATTATCTGCTTAGCCTCTCGCCAGGAAGTTCCGCTCCACGGTACCGCCATCGCTTCCAAGAAGCGCTTCTCATGTTGCGGTCGGAGTGTCTAAGCGAAAGTACGAATTATAAGAGGTTTCAATGCTATACGTTGTAACGCTGAACTATGTCCGCCCGCCCGAAGCCATCCAGACACACCTCGACAGCCACCGCGAGTGGCTGATCGAACACACGAAATCAGGTCACATTATAGTCGCCGGCCCCATGGATCCACCGACGGGGGGCATTGTACTGGCGAGCTGCGAGGATAGAAGTGAGTTGGACAAAATGCTTCATACCGACTCCTTCTACGTAAACGAACTCGTGGAGTATGACATCCGAGCCTTTAATCCGGCGCTGCGGGGAAACATTTTCGCAGCACAATGGGCACCACAAGCCAAAGCAGTGCCAACCATGGACGCAATTGGATAAACTCAGATGGTTGTGAGCAAACGATCCTGATGACAATATTCTACCCCGCGAGGCTATCAAGCCAGGCCGGATCAAGCACCGCTTCCAATTCCGTCGCAATCTCGTCCAGCGCCGTCTCGACGCTGGCGCGGTAATCCATCCGCTCGCCGCCCAGGCCGAAGCTTGCCAGCAGCTTTGCCCGATAGGCATTGCTGCTGAAAAGCCCGTGCAGATAGGTGCCCATGATGAGGCCGTCGCCGGAGCGCGCGCCATCCGGCCGACCATCGATCACGGTCGAAGGCCGATCGCAATCCTTGCCGCGCGTCAGGCCGAGGTGGATTTCATAGCCGGAGAGCGGAGTGTCGTATTCCGTGGACAGGGCCGTGCTGTTGCGTACGGTCTTTTCCGGCGCCATCTCGGTCTCGACATCGAGCAGGCCAAGCCCTGCCGTCTCCGTCACCGATCCCTCGATGCCGAGCGGATCATGAACCATGCGGCCAAGCATCTGGTAGCCGCCGCAAATGCCGATAACGCGGCCGCCGCGCCGGACATGGGCGGCGATATCCCGATCCCATCCCTGAGCCCGCAGATCCATGAGATCGCCGATAGTCGATTTCGAGCCCGGCAGGATCACCAGCCCCGCATCCGCCGGTAGCCGCTCGCCGGCACGAACGAAGACCAGATCGACATCCGGCTCGGCGCGCAACGGATCGAAATCGTCGAAATTGGCGATGCGCGGCAAAATGGGAACGGCGATCTTCAACGCACCGTCTGAGCCACGCGCCAGCCGCTCGAGTACCACGGAGTCCTCCGGCGGCAAGCGGCCAGCCGCCTTCAGCCACGGCACGATACCGTGGCAGGGCCAGCCGGTGAAACTGCCAACCGCGTCGATCCCCGCGCCGAACAGCGAGACATCGCCGCGAAACTTGTTGATGATATAGCCGCGGATCATCCGCCGATCCTCTTCCGGCAGGATGTGGTAGGTGCCGACCAGCGAGGCGATGACGCCACCGCGATCGATATCGCCAACCAGCACGACAGGCACATTGGCGCGGGTAGCAAAGCCCATATTGGCTATGTCGCCCTGCCTGAGATTGATTTCCGCGGGCGAGCCGGCGCCCTCGACGATCACCAGATCGGTTCCGGCCCGCATGGTCGCAAAGCTTTCGAGCACCGCGCCGAGCAGTTGCGGCTTCAGCGCCTGATAATCCCTGCCCTTCGCATGTCCCCAGACCTTGCCTTGCACGATGATCTGGCTGCCGGTCTCCGACTGCGGCTTCAGGAGCACAGGGTTCATATGCACAGATGACGGCACGCGCGCAGCCAGCGATTGCAGCCATTGCGCCCGGCCGATCTCGCCGCCATCCTCCGCGACGGCGGCATTATTGGACATGTTCTGCGGCTTGAACGGACGGACGCGAACGCCCCGGTTGGCGAACAGACGGCAGAGCCCGGCAACCAATACCGTTTTTCCGACATCGGAGCCGGTCCCCTGCAGCATGATCGCCTTCGTCATCCCTTATCGCTCCGATCGGTCTTTATCACTGGAATACCAGGATTTTGCCTTGATTTCGCCACCATCAACAAGGGTTGAAAACCGGCTATCCAGGGCAAGAATGCACCACGTCACCATTTACTCTATTTGCGACACAGAATGGCGATTTCATCCATTGCTCGCCCCAGGCAAGAGGATTATCTCCACCGCCAAATCATACAACAAAAGCCGGCCGATACGGCCTGGAGGATACCCCGATGCTCTTCATCTTCAACAACAAGAATTCCATCCAGATCGCCTGGAATTCCAAGCTGCCGTCACCCCGCCCCGACAACCGGCTGCAGCAACTCGACACCCGCTCCGGCCCCATCGGTTTCATCCGCACCTACAGCGTCGGCTGATCGACCGTCAAGCCAAAGCCCTGCCGCATAACAAGCCGCCATGCGATCGCATCGGCGGCTTTCTTTATATTGCCACCCTTCAGCGAGCAGACTTGGCGCCCGCCTATTGACGCATGCTACATCGATTCTGACGGCGACAGTGAGGGCATGCCTGAAACGCGAAAACCGCGCGATCCGGGGATCGACGCGGTTTGCCAAAAAACGCCGGCTCGCTTGCATATTACACTGCAAGGCTCGCTATCTCCGGGACGCACTACCTGATCCGGAGATGCGGCGGTGTCCCCCGCCACATCTCGATTGATAGCCGGACATCGTTACCGGAGGGTTATTAAGTGCTTAAATAAGGATGAATCCGAAAGATTTTCCGAAAATTTTCGGGTTTTTCTCAAGACGCCAAAAACGCCGCGAATGGAATATAAAAAGTCTCTGACGGACGCGATATTTTAGAGACAATTCATCGCTACCGGATCCGGGAGCTCTCCTCCGGCTCTCAATGCCCATTTTACAGCCACGAACAGCGGAAAAGAGGCTAATTCAAACGCTTATATAGGCTTCCCGACAAGTCGCCGTAAGTCGGGCTGACCAACAGCAGGTTGATTTCCCCCCTCAAATCATTAGGCTGCCTCACGTCGATGTGAAGAGAGCATGGCTGCGACAGGGTTCCGCAGCCGTATAAAAAGCAAACGCACGACAGCAGCATAGGGGACCGGACAGACGTCGTCAGCGGCGCGTGAACGGTTGTGGTTCGACCACGCTGACGGGGGATCGGCAGGCGTCAAGTTCGCTTGGCACCGATTTCCGTAACTTAACGAGAAACTGGGAGACGTAATCCAATGAAGAAGCTTATCGCTTCCGCCATCTTTGCAGTCGGTGCCTATGCTTTGGCTGGCTCGGCACAGGCTGCGGGATGCGGCGACGTTTCGATCGCCGAAATGAACTGGGCATCCGCCGGCGTCGCCGCGCAGGTCGACAAGATCATCCTGCAGAATGGCTATGGCTGTAATGTCACACTGGTGACCGGCGACACACAGCCGACCTTCACCTCCATGAACGAAAAGGGCACACCCGACATCGCGCCCGAACTCTGGATCAACTCGGTGCGTATCGCGCTCGACAAGGCCGTTTCCGAAGGCAGCCTGATCGAGGCAGCACCGCTTCTCAGCGACGGCGGTGTCGAAGGCTGGTGGATTCCGAAGTTCCTCGCCGACGCCCATCCTGACATAAAAACCGTCCAGGACGCGCTGAAGCATCCGGAACTCTTCCCTGCCCCGGAAGATCCGTCGAAGGGCGCCGTCTACAATTGCCCATCGGGCTGGAACTGCCAGATTTCCACCGCCAATCTTTATAAGGCGACTGGCGCCGAAAAGCTCGGCTTCACGCTGGTCGATACCGGTTCGGCCGCCGGCCTCGACGGTTCGATCGCCAATGCCTTCGAAAAGAAGACCGGTTGGCTCGGCTACTATTGGGCGCCGACCGCCATCCTCGGCAAATACGACATGGTGCGCCTGAGCTTCGATGTGCCGCATGATAAAAAGGAATGGGACGCTTGCACCTCGCAGCAGGATTGCGCCAGTCCGAAGGTCAACTCCTATCCTGTTTCCGAAGTCTATACGGTCGTGACCAAGGCCTTCGCGTCCAAGGCAAGCGTGGCCATGGACTATGTCAAAACCCGCAAATGGGACAATGGCACGGTCGGCAAGGTTCTCGCCTGGATGACGGATAACCAGGGCACCAACGAAGATGCGGCAAAGTACTTCCTGAAGACCTACCCCGACATGTGGACCAAGTGGGTTTCCGCCGATGTCGCGACCAAGGTCAAGGCGTCGCTCTGATAGGAGACGCCGAAACTGGCGGCAGGCGCTCTGTCGGTCGCCAGTTCCGCATTCGCAACGGCTCTGGCAGCGCTCATATACCGACAGGCCGGCACGGCCCAAGGTCGCAACAAGTCCAGAATGGCGCCTGCGAATGATGTAAAAAGAAAGAGGCAACCTGAAGAACCGGCTCAGTGTTGCTGTACCATTCGGCGTGAAAGCCACACGCACAGGCTGGACAACAACCGGGCAAGAAGGGGAAGTCCATGGCTATTCAATGTAGTTTCTTGCCGGATGTTCTGTGTAATTTTCCGGCGATAGACGAGACGCTGATCCGCCTCGCGCGCAAGAATATCGATGACGGCTTCAGGGCGACCGTGCGTTCCTACGGCAATCTCATCGACACCGTGGTGCAGCCGCTGCAATGGTTTCTGAACCATCTGGAGTGGCTTTTCACCAATACGCCCTGGTTCATCGTGATCCTTGTCATGATGGGCGTCGTCTATGCCGCCAGCCGCAATCTCAAGATCGTCGCCGGCACCGCCATTTCCATGATCCTGATCGGCGTCTGTGGTCTCTGGGGCGACACGATGGTGACGCTCGCCATGGTGACCGTCTGTACCCTCATCGCCATCGTCATCGGCCTTCCGATCGGCATCTTGATGGCCCGCTCCGACCGGCTGCAGTCGATCATCAACCCGACCCTCGACGTGATGCAGACGATGCCGACCTTCGTCTACCTCCTCCCCGTCGTCATGATTTTCGGCATTGGCAAGGTGCCGGGCCTGATCGCCGTCGTCATCTACGCCGTCCCGCCGATAATTCGCCTGACCAATCTCGGCATCCGCCTCGTCGATAAGGAAGTGCTGGAAGCGGCCGACGCCTTCGGTTCGTCGCACCGGCAAAAGCTGTTCAACGTGCAGATCCCGCTGGCCTTGCCCACGATCATGGCCGGCATCAACCAGACCATCATGATGGCGCTCGCCATGGTCGTCGTCGCCTCGATGGTCGGCGTCGGCGGGCTCGGCAAGAACACGCTGCAGGCCATCAACAACCAGTTCATCACTGTCGGCTTCCTCAACGGCTTTGCCCTGGTCGCCATCGCCATCATTTTCGACCGTACGAGCCAGGCTTATGGCAAACGGCTCCAGAAGCACTCGGAGGTCATCCATGGCTAGTCACGCGATCCAGATCAAGAACCTCTACAAGATCTTCGGCCCGCGCGGGCGCGACTATGTGGATGCGGTCAAGAACGGCCTTGGCAAGGCCGAACTCAACGAGACGCATGGTCATGTTCTCGGCCTGCAGGATATCAACATCGACATGCCGGCCGGCGCCATCACTGTCGTCATGGGCCTCTCCGGCTCCGGCAAATCGACGCTGATCCGCCACATCAACCGGCTGATCGAGCCGACGGCCGGCGAAGTGCTCTATGACCGCGTCGATGTCTGCAAGATGGGCGAGAATGCCCTGCGCGAGTTCCGCCGCCACAAGACTGCGATGGTGTTCCAGAAATTCGCCCTGCTGCCGCACCGCACGGTGATCGAAAACACCATCTACGGCCTGGATATCCAGGGCGTTGCCCGTTCCGAGAGCGCGAAAAAGGGTCAGTACTGGATCGAGCGCGTCGGCCTTAGAGGCTTCGAAAACCATTACCCGAACCAGCTTTCCGGCGGCATGCAGCAGCGTGTCGGCCTCGCGCGGGCGCTGACCAACGACGCCGACATCCTGCTGATGGACGAGGCTTATTCCGCGCTCGACCCGCTGATCCGTGTCGACATGCAGAGCGTGCTTCTCGATCTGCAGAAGGAATTGAAGAAGACCGTGGTGTTCATCACCCACGACCTCGACGAGGCGCTACGCCTCGGCGACAAGATCGCCATCCTGCGCGACGGCAAAGTCGTGCAGCAGGGCAGCGGCCAGGAGATCGTGCTCAGACCCGCCGACGACTACATCACCGCTTTCGTCAAGGAAGTGAACCGCGGTCGCGTCATCCAGACCCAGACCATCATGAAGCCGATTGCCGGCGAAGCCCACGGGCCCCGCGTGCCCGGCGACATGACACTGGAAATGGCGGCCAAGCAGATGACCGACAACGCCCAGAACTCGGCCATCGTCACCGATGCCGTCGGCCGGCCGATCGGCACAATCGACCTGCAAGGCATCATCACCGCCATGGTGACACCCACGACGCATGAAACGACGAGAATGGCAGCAGCCTGAAATCCATCATCGTCGCAAAATGGAAAGCGCCCTGCCCGGGCGCTTTTTTCCTTCACATCGGATTATCGCGCAAGCTCTGCCTTTATCTCGACATTGCGATCACATAAAGAAATGTTTATATCTGCATTTCAATTCAGAACATCCGAGGAGGCCCCATGACCGTCACAGCCAATCCCTTGACCGATCTTCTCGCCGAAAAGGGCGTGCTGCTCGCCGATGGCGCGACGGGCACCAATCTCTTCGCCATGGGGCTGGAGGCCGGTGAAGCGCCGGAAATCTGGAACGAGCAACATCCCGAACGCATCACCAAGCTGCACCAGGATTTCGTCGATGCCGGCGCCGATATCATCCTCACCAACACGTTCGGCGGCACGCGCCACCGCTTGAAACTGCACCATGCGCAGGATCGCGTTCATAGCCTGAACAAGACGGCGGCGGAAATCGCCCGTGCTGTTGCCGACAAGGCGGGCCGCAAGGTTATCGTCGCCGGCTCCGTCGGCCCGACCGGCGAGTTGCTGGCGCCGCTCGGCGCGCTGACCTATGAGGATGCCGTTGCCGCCTTTGCCGAGCAGATCGAAGGCTTGAAGGCAGGTGGCGTCGATGTCGCCTGGATCGAGACCATGTCGTCGGCGGAAGAAATCCGCGCCGCGGCTGAGGCTGCCGTGAAGGTTGGTCTGCCCTACACCTATACCGGCTCCTTCGACACCGCCGGCAAGACGATGATGGGCCTGCATCCGAAGGATCTCCGCGGCGTTGCCAAGGACATCGGCGAAGGTCCGCTCGCCACAGGCGCCAATTGCGGCGTCGGCGCATCGGATATTCTCTCGAGCCTGCTCGACATGACCGAGGCCGACCCGACCGCAACCGTGATCGTCAAGGGCAATTGCGGTATTCCCGAATATCGTGGCGCCGAGATCTATTATTCCGGCACACCGCCGCTGATGGCCGATTATGCGCGCCTTGCCCGCGACGCCGGCGCCAAGATCATCGGCGGCTGCTGCGGCACGTCCTGCAATCACCTCGCCGCCATGCGCGAGGCGCTCGACAATTACACGCCCGGCCCGCGCCCGACGCTGGAAACCATCATCGAGCGCATTGGCCCCCTGCGCAACAAGACCGCGAATGAAGGCGGAGCCGCACCCGTACGCGAACGCCGACGCCGCGGCTAAGCATCACCAATATCAAAGCCGGCCGCAAAATCATGTCGGCCGGCTTTAACCACAGCCTGCACTTCGCTTTCCGATCACGCCCGCTATTGCCCGAGCGGGCGAAGATCAGTGATCATCACTCGCCACGTGCATGTCAGCCGGAACCGCCGAGGGCATGAAACTCAAGACTGACGGTTCGGTGCGAACCAATTCTCCCATTCGCCGCCGCTCACCAGTTTCAGTTCATTGCCGCCGCGAAGAGTCCAGGCTTTGACCCGCCCTTTATGCTTCGACAACAACTCGAAATAGGCAGACACATTGCTGCCGCTGCGGGCAATGAGATGCACTTCGCAGAGAAACTCCGGATGAAGCGTCACATTGCGCATGGCTTCGGTTTCATAATCGCAGGTCACGAAAACGACCGGATCGCGCTCTCGCCCGGCGACAGCCAGGATGAATTCCACCAGCCCGTCGGGACGGTCGGCGTCTACCAGGTAGATGATCGAGGAGGCATCCTTCGCATCGGAGCTCAGGAGCGAGACCGGATACATCGTCGAGAGCACTTCGTCCTGCCTGCTGGAGCTGTCATAGGCCGAGCCGGTACCGGCTGCGGACTGCGCATAGATCGTCGCGCGCGGCACCTCTATCGACTTCAGCCAGCCGTCGTTGCGCGGCACGACATAAGAGGGAATACCCTGGCGATGCAGATATTCCGTCAGCCAGATGTCCGCCATGTTGCGGTGACGGAAATCGGCGAGTGTCACCTTTACGATGCTGGTGTGGAAGGCGCTGGTGCCGGTCGCCGCCACATGGACCCGCCGACGCCGCATCAGGGCACGTTCATAGTGGAAGACGGCGCGGGTGCGGTCCTTGTAGTAGCCGTGGCTCGGCTGCAGGATGATCGAGCCATGCACGCTGACGACGGCCTGGCCGCGCAATTGTGCCAACTCGCCGACCATGCGGGCGACAAAATCATCGGGATAGAGAATATCGTCGTCGCAGCTGATATAGATGGCGTCCTTGACCTGCTCCAGCCCCCAGAACTTGCCGGCATCGCCATAGCGGCTGCCATCGGTATCGATGAAATGCCGGATCTTCGGATGTTCGGCGATGAAGCGTGGTGCTTCCGTGAAGCCGTTGAGATAGACATAGAGCCGATCGACCTGCGGCAGTAGCGACATGACGGTCGCTCGCAGCGCGACCTCGTTGCCGGCGACCGTCGCCATGCCGGCAACGATCTCTTCCGTCGGCGGCAGGGCGGCGACATGCGTGGGGTCGATCGCCTGAATACGCCTCTCCGGGGAAGCTTCGGCGAACTTCGCCTCGAACAGATAGGTCGGCGTTTCGTTGTAGACCTTGATCTTGCGATAGCCAAGCGGCCGCAAGATAGCCTCGACATCCCGCAGGGACTGCGCCGTCGCCGCTTCGACGAGCAGCCTCGGGCTGCATCGCTCTATCGTGCCGACGGCTCCTCGCAACACCTCGACCTCCATGCCCTCGACATCGATCTTGATCAGATGCACATGCTGCCCCCGAACGATATCGTCGAGACGGGCCACGGGAACCTGCCCGTCGGCGGTAACCATGACGCGGGCCATTCCCAGCCTGGAGGAATCCTCCTCGATAATGTTTCCCATGCCCGCCTCGGCACCCAAGGCTATCGGCTTGATCTCGACGCGATCCTGCAAGCCGTTCAGACTTACGTTCGCCCGAAGAATATGCAGCGCCTCGCCGTTCGGCTCGATGGCCAATATCCTGGCACCGGCGACAGCGCTGAAAAACAGCGTATGATTGCCGATATTGGCGCCAACATCGATCACGAAGGCATCTTCCGGCAAGGATGATCCGATGTCTTCCAACATGCCCCGCTCATAGAAAGCACGGCTTTGCAGGATGATCCTCTGGATATGATCGTTCGGATTGGGAAGGTGGAACCGGACCGGGGTCCGGTAGCTGTTCACTTCGCAGGCGACGGTGGCTTGCAGAGTCATCGCGGTTCTTTCCAACATACAAAGGTTTATCGAGAATATGCCGGCGCGTTCGAGAGCATCCTCAGCGGCCGCCGATGACCATCAATCCGCTGCCGCCAATGGCATCGAGGCAGAATTTCAGGCCGGTGCTGACACTGGCCCAACGTTTCGCCGCCAGCGCCTCGGTGGCCCTGTCCTGGGCAAAGAGGCAGAAACCGAAGCCGCGCGGGGACAGGTTGTTTGCCAGCGCCGGCAGGGCAACAAGCGCGCTCTCGACCGGATAGGACGTATTCCACAGGTCCACGACCACCAGATCGAACTTGATGTCGTCGCTGATCTGCCTTGTATCGGGGAAAACGGCGGAAAATTCCTCGAAATTTATGTTCGCCGCTTCGGATTCGATGATGGAAATACCCTCGGTCAGGCCGCTGGCCATGAAACGGGCTTCCATATCGCCAACTTGTTCCGGCGAAAGGCATAGGCAGTTCAGCCCGGCATCGAGGCCGGAGAGAATGGACGCCAGCGCCAATGCGGAACGCGGCGCGCCGATGTGCAGGATATTCGGAGTATCGCCCCTGCTGAGGGCCGCGCGGCGAAGCGCCCAGATCTGCATCGGCGTCAGCATGTCACGGCCCGCCGCCGATTGGGCGTCGAGCAGGGTCGGATAGCCGGCCACCAGGATCTGGCCCGCCGTTTCCTGCCAGGCCTGAGCTGCGTCGACAGCGGCACTGATAGCCGGCGAATGATGTTCGGTGGCAACGTTCGCCACCACCTGCGTCGCGGCTGTCTTTGCCGGTCGCGTCAGCGGCAGGGGCGGCTTGTTGAACACCTCATGTGCAGACCGCTGCTGCGCGGTGGAATTCAGCCCGCGCGACTGCGGATCGAGATTATGGTGCGAATAGGGATTGGTCGCCGTGTAACGGTGAGCATTGACCGGGATGAACTCATAGCGCCGGGTCTGATCGAGGATGGGTAGGGCAAGGGCGATGTCGCAGGCCGCCATGAACCATTGTCCGGCATCGTCACGCAAGTAACCTTCAGGAACATTATCCAGCAGCGAGGCGCGGAAGCTGAAGAGATGGCTGGTTTTCCAGCCCTGCCGGCGCGGCGAGAGATTCGGATCGAGAGCGCCATTGCCGCCGACCCCGCCGCCATCGGTGACGAAGTTCGTCCAGACCACATCCTGCCCGCTGGCATAGCTCTCGGACATCCGCTCCAGAATATTGGGAATGATCAGCTGATCGTCGCCGTCGAGGACGGCGATGAACTCAGCCATCTTCGTGCGCGGCTTCAGATGCTCCCAGACGTTGCGCGATTTTCCGAGGCGCGTTTCGTTGCGGATGAAGGTGTGGCGATTGGGGAAGAAATCTTTGAGCAGCTCCGCTGCGATAACACCAGTATCGTCGTCGGAGCGATCGTCGATGAAAAGGACATGCTGATCATCGAGCGTCTGCCGGGAGAGGCTCGCCAGGGATTGCCTGACATACATTTCGCAATCGCGCGCCGTCATGAAGATCAGCGCCTTTGCCTCGCATGCAATTTCCGTCATCGATGTTCGAAGCCCCAATCCGACAATCCGCATCCGGAGGATAAAATCCCCCCGCGATCTGGATTAGCGATTGTGGCTGGTTCCAACCTTACGCCTCATTGCGCTCAGCCCGGCAGCGATTGCGTCACCGCGATGATCGGGCCGAGCGGGAAGAGGCCGTCCCGCCTTTGCCATTCCGGTATGTCGAGGCTGGAAATGCTGCCGTCGAGGAAGAGCGCATTGGCGCAGCCGAGATCGTCGCGAAACAGGGTCGCAAAATCATGGAAGCGGACGAAGCCGTCGGATACGGCAAAGACGACCTTGCCATCCGCCGTTACGCCAACGCCATTGCGCGTCTTGAAGCTGGTGCTATCGGCAAGGAACGACGGATGCAGCTTGCCGTCGATCACCAACATAGGCCCAGATTGCGTCGCGTAGAAAGGCTTGATACCGGAGGCAACGAAGGCCCTGCTCTCCATGACGCCGGCATGGCCCGGCTGGATATAGAAGACGCCGTTCGGCAGGAGATGAAAATTACCCCAGCCCTTGTTGGTGTTGATCGCCTTCAACTGCTTGCCTGCCCCGATATAAAGGCCAACGGGCGAAAGATCATCCTGATACATGCCGCCGTTCATCGCGAAACGAACGAAAAGGCGGTCCTGGGCAAGATCGGTTTCCAGTGTCCGGAACGAACCATAGGGCTTGCCGCTGCGATCGTATTCATAAAGCTGGATGCCGTCGATTGCGGGATCGAAGGTACAGACAGTGTAGCTGTCGCCAAGATGCAGAACCTTGCGGCAGGCCTCATCAGCAAAGGCCGTGGTGGCGCAGGCAAGAATGGCAAGCACAGTCAGCAATCGAATCAAGCGACAACTCCGGAGAGAATTTTAGTTGCGCCAAAGCGCATCGGAAATGCGGCGAAAGAAGGAAGCGCCTCGCCTTTCTAAGGGTGAAGTGCGGCCATGTGAAAGGCAAGCTGCGCCGGCGAATAACGATAATTGGTCCCTACCGGACAGGCGTTGCGCGCCAGACAGCCACCGGTCATGCAGCCGGCCCGCCCTGAATCCATCCGCAAATGCGACCGGCAGCCCGCTACATCGAATCCGGCGGATGTGACCGCACCGACGGGACAGGCCGTCAGGCAAGGCTTCTCTGCACAATGATCGCAGGGATGCTTAGACACCGCCCCTGCTCCACGCTCTTCGATAGACTCTGCAAACCCCAGGGCACCGCGATAGCCGTGCCACAGGCCGTATTCCGGGTGAATCAGAATACCAAGCGGCGATGCCCTTAAGCCTTCCGCCTGCATCGCCCATCGCTGAAACGGCTGCCAGGGCGGATCGGACGGGAAATAGGCAGTCGCGCTGAAAGCTGCGGCAATCGGTTCGATGATCTGCTTCGACCAGTCGTCGAGCGGATCGCGACATCCGGCATTTTCCGGCAATTGCCGCCAGCGTGAAAACGGCTCCCAGATCGAGCCGCCGATATTACCGAACAAAATGACGCTTCGCGCCGGCGTCCCGTCCTGCAGTAGCGGCCCCTCGCCCCCGTCAAAACAGACCACGCCACGAACAAAAACTCCGTGGGCGCCCAACGCCGCACGGAGTTTTCCGATCATGGTAGAGCCGCCGTTCATCGCGGCCCCTTATATTCATAATGCGGCCGCCAGACTTCCTTCTGGATCAGATCGGCAACACGTACCGCACCGCCTTGCTCCCTGGCGGCATCGGGCTCCCTTCAGGTGAAGGCGTCTGGCATCGAATCCTTGCGCTTCTGAATATAGGCCAGCAGCGCCTCGTCGATTGCGGGGTCGAGCGGTGGGGCTTCGTAGTGATCGAGCCAGGACCGGCAAAGCGCGTTGGCCCGCTGCTCGACACGCTTCTGGCCTTCAATCTCCCACTGTTCGAAGGAGTTGTTGTCGGCCAGAGCCGAGCGGTAGAACGCGCTCTGGAAATTCGCCTGCGTATGGGCGCAGCCGAGATAGTGGCTGCCGGGGCCGACTTCGCGGATCGCGTCCAGCGCCTGGCCGTTTTCGGAGAGATCGACGCCCTCGGCCATCTTCTGCATCATGCCGAGCTGATCCTGGTCGATCATGAATTTCTCGTAGGAAGAGACCAGGCCGCCTTCGAGCCAGCCAGCCGCATGCAGCACGAAATTCGTGCCGGCGAGCAACGTCATGTTCAGCGTATTGGCCGATTCATGCGCCGCCTGCGCATCCGGCACCTTGGAGGCGCAGAGCGAGCCGCCGGTCCGGAACGGCAGGCCGAGACGCCGGGCGAGCTGGGCCGAACCATAGGACACCAGCGACGGCTCCGGCGTACCGAAGGTCGGAGCGCCCGACTGCATCGAGATCGAGGCAGCGAAAGTGCCGTAAAGCACCGGCGACCCCTTGCGGATCAGCTGCGTGAAGGAGGCACCGGCCAGCACTTCGGCCAGGATCTGCGTCAGCGTTCCCGCCACCGTCACCGGGCTCATCGCGCCCGACAGGATGAAGGGCGAAACGACGGACGCCTGGTTATGCCGTGCATAGACCTTCAACGCACCGAGCATGGTTTCGTCGAACACCATTGGTGAATTGGCATTGATGAGGTTCAGCGTAACGCAATTATTTTCGACGAAATCGTCGCCGAAAACGATCTTCGCCATGGCGATCGTGTCCTCGGCGCGCTCAGGCGCGGTGACCGAGCCCATGAACGGCTTGTCGGAATATTTGATATGGCTGTAGATCATATCGAGGTGGCGCTTGTTGACGGGGACGTCGACCGGTTCGCAGACCGTACCGCCGGACGAATGCATCGACGGCGCCATATAGGCAAGCTTCACGAAATTGCGGAAATCCTCGATCGTCGCATATCGGCGATTGCCTTCGAGATCGCGGACGAAGGGCGGTCCGTAGACCGGCGCAAAGATCGTTGCCTTGCCGCCGACATGGGCATTACGGGCACTGTTGCGCGCATGCCAGGTGAATTCCTTCGGCGCGGTCTTCAGAAGTTCGCGGCAAAGCCCTTTCGGGAAATGCACCCGCTGCCCCTTGACGTCGGCACCGGCTTCCTTCCACAGCGCCAGCGCTTCTGCGTCGTCGCGAAACTCGATGCCGATTTCCTCGAGTATGGTGTCGGCGTTGCGCTCGATGAGTTGCAGGCCTTCCTCGTCCAGCACCTCATAGACGCCGATCTTCCGGACGATATAGGGAAGCGACGGACCCGGTCCGCCGCCGCTGCGCGACGCTCGCCGTGCGGCGGCACCCCTGCCCTCGCCACGCGAACGCCGTCCACCACCATCACCGCCCGCGGCCGGTTGCTCAATGATATCGTCCATGATGCTTCCTCACTCCTCCGCATGAATGCGTCTATTCTGATCCATGCTACCCTATTCCATCGCATGGACATTCCTCTATGCGCCAGCGACTAGCATAGGACAGACATGCGCGCAGGGATATCGCCTCATCCCCATCCGTCGCGAATTATCCGTGCAGCGTCGCTTTCGAAAAGAGTTTTGTCATCGTTGAGGTTTATCGCTTATTGTGGCAGTATTTTATACAAGCCTCTGGTGCACTGCACGAAAATGGGATGGAGCGCATGTCTGACGACGAAATCATTCTCGCGGAACTTTCTGATGAGGAACTCGTGCAGCAGATGCATGACGACCTTTACGACGGACTGAAGGAGGAAATCGAGGAAGCGACCAATATCCTCCTCGAACGCGGCTGGACGCCCTATGATGTCCTGACGCAGGCCCTCGTCGAGGGCATGCGTATCGTCGGCATCGATTTCCGCGACGGCATCCTCTTCGTGCCCGAAGTGCTGCTTTCCGCCAATGCGATGAAGGCTGGCATGAGTATCCTGCGGCCGCTGCTGGTGGCGACCGGTGCGCCAAAGCTCGGCAAGATGGTGATCGGCACCGTCAAGGGCGACATCCACGACATCGGCAAGAACCTTGTCGGCATGATGATGGAGGGCGCCGGCTTCGACGTCATCGATCTCGGCATCAACAACCCGGTCGAAAACTATCTCGATGCCATCGAGCGCGAACAGCCCGACATTCTTGGCATGTCGGCGCTGCTGACGACGACCATGCCCTACATGAAGGTCGTCATCGATACGCTCAAGGAAAAGGGCATGCGCGACGATTACGTCGTTCTCGTTGGCGGTGCGCCGCTGAATGAGGAATTCGGCAAGGCTGTCGGCGCCGATGCCTATTGCCGCGATGCGGCCGTAGCAGTCGAGACCGCCAAGGACTTCATGAAGCGCAAGCACAACAGCCTGGCTGCGCGAGCCTGATCACGACATATACCAGACCGGCGGCCCCGTAAGGGTTGCCGCCGGCCGATTGGCATCCCAGATTAGTTGACGCCAGATTAGTTGACGACCGCCCGTTTGACCTTGTGACCGGCATCTTCCGTCGCGTTGACGGCACCTGCGGTATCTCTGCCTATGCCGCGAATTGTGTTGGCGCATGAAGCGAGTACCATGAGGACGGCGCAGGCGGCGGCGATTTTGGCGAGTGTCGGTGCAGTCATGATCGGGAGCCCTCTCGGAATGGATATTGATCGGCAAAAGGCGGAGCCAAATCCTCCGCTCAAGAAACGCATAACAGCACAAAAGGTTCATGTGATCGCGTGCGGCGCAATCGCGCGCGAGATACTGGCGATCACCAGAATTAATAGCCTCGATCACATCGACCTGCACTGTCTTCCCGCGATCTACCATTCCTATCCACAGAAGATCGCACCCGCCCTGGAAGAGGCCATTGTGGATGCGCGCTCGCGCGGTTTCGAGACGATTTTCATCGGCTATGCCGACTGCGGCACCGGCGGTGATATCGACAAGATCTGCGAGCGCGAGGGCATCGAACGTCTCTCCGGTCCGCACTGTTATTCCTTCTTCAGCGGCAACGAGACATTTGCTGCCAACGAGGATGATATCACCTCGTTTTTCCTCACCGATTTCCTTGCCCGCCAGTTCGAGGCCTTCGTCATCGTACCGCTCGGCCTCGACCGGCATCCGGAGTTGCGCGACATGTATTTCGGCAATTACCGCAAGGTCGTCTATCTCTCGCAGGAAGAAGATCCGACGCTTCAGGAAAAGGCAAAGGCAGCGGCCGCCTATCTCGGTTTGGACTACGAATACCGCTTCACCGGTTATGGCGATCTTGCCCGTGAATTGCTGGCTGTCTGATTGCGACATTCCATGCAATATCGCTCTCTGCAAAGATGCTTTGCAGAGAGCGTCGTTTTTCGGCATGTGTCGCGTCGTGACAAGCGCAGTCCCGGGATCGACAGACGTGCATTCTTGATCAAAGAGGAGAACTTGTGCATGGCGGATCGCATTGTCGTCTATTGGCGGGATATTCCGGCCCAGGTGATCATCAAGAAAGGGCGGCAGGCGGCGAAACGCGAACTGTCTCTGCGCTTCACCGAAGCGATCGACATGTGCGCCATGCGTACCGGTGCCGCCGAGACGGATGACTATCTGGCCGAATGGCGAAAGGCCGATCCCGTACCGGTCTCCGACGATCTGGAAGCCGAGGCCGACAAGGCCGCCAGCGAGCTCGAAGCCGCCTATGATCGGGAACGTCTCCTTGCTCTGGTGAAGGCCGGGGGCCGCGACAATGGCTGATGCCGCTCCGAAACCGGGCAATGCCGCTCCGGGCGCAAAGGCTGCCAGCGGCGCCTATACGCCCGCCGGCGTCTCGCCGAACCGTCGTGCCCGGCGCAAATACACCGTCCGCCTCTGGGCCGTGCGTCACTCCCGCTTCCTCGAATGGTTCTACCGCCGCTTCGCCGATGCTTTCCTCCTGCTGCATCCGCTCTGGAAGAAAATCGGCTACGAGCGCGTCGAACGTCCCATCACCTTCGTCGAGCGCAATGTGAAAGGCTTCCTCTTCGACTGTCGCATGTGCGGCCAATGTGCGCTGTCGTCGACCGGCATGTCCTGTCCGATGAACTGTCCGAAGCAGCTGCGCAACGGCCCCTGCGGCGGCGTGCGCGCCAATGGCAATTGCGAAGTCGAGCCTGACATGCCCTGCGTCTGGGTGCAGGCCTGGAACGGCTCACGCAACATGGCCTATGGCGATACCATCTTGAATGTGCAGAAGCCGGTGAACCAGTCGCTGCGCGAGACCTCCTCCTGGCTGCGTGTGACGGCGGAAGCTGCCGCGGCCCGCGAAGCAGCAAAAAAGGAAGTATGATCGATGGCGCATATCGATGAAAATCCGCTAGGCGCGCATCTGCCGCTCGATCCCCTGCCCGGCCATTCCTCGCTCGGACGGCTGGAGCGCGTGCTGCGCCGTGGCGAATTCGCCGTTACCGCCGAGCTGAACCCGCCGGATAGCGCCAATCCCGAAGATGTCTATGAGCGCGCCGCGATTTTCTCCGGCTGGGTTGATGGCATCAACGCGGTCGACGCCTCCGGCGCCAACTGCCATATGTCCTCGGTCGGCATCTGCGCGCTGCTGACGCGTATGGGCTATGCCCCGATTATGCAGATCGCCTGCCGCGACAAGAACCGCATCGCCATCCAGGGCGACGTGCTCGGCGCTGCCGCCATGGGTGTGTGCAATATCATGTGCCTGACCGGCGACGGCGTGCAGGCCGGCGATCAGCCGGGCGCCAAGCCGGTCTTCGATCTCGACTGCATGTCGCTGCTCGAAACCGTCCGCATCATGCGCGACAATGCGAAATTCCTCTCCGGCCGCAAGCTGACCTCCCCGCCGAAGGTCTTTCTCGGTGCAGCCATCAACCCGTTTGCGCCGCCCTACGACTTTCGTCCCTATCGCCTGGCGAAGAAGATCGAAGCCGGCGCGCAATTCGTTCAGAGCCAATATTGCTACGACGTGCCGATGTTCCGCGACTATATGAAGAAGGTCCGCGATCTCGGCCTGAATGAGAAATGCTTCATCCTGGTCGGTGTCGGTCCCCTGGCCTCGGCCAAGACCGCCCGCTGGATGCGCTCGAACGTGCCGGGCGTGCATATTCCGGATGAGATCATCAAGCGTATCGAGGGTGCCCAGGATCAGAAGAAGGAAGGCAAGCAGCTCTGCATCGACATCATCAACGAGGTGAAGGAGATCGAGGGCGTGTCCGGCGTCCACGTCATGGCCTACCGCCAGGAAGAATATGTCGCGGAGATGGTGCATGATTCCGGCGTGCTGAAGGGCCGCCGGCCGTGGAAGCACGAGGCCAATCGCACCGACGCACTGGTTGCCGAGCGGCTGGAACACATCCGCGAGGGCAAGGAAGAGAACCAGCAGGAAATGGCCGAAGCCGCCGCCCACCATCCGCCGCATCAGACGCATTGAAACGAGCGGCGGGTGGAGGAGCCCAGCCCGCTTGTAACCCCCATCGCGGCACGATAGATCTGCTCTATCGTGCCAACTGACCAGAGGATCAGACATGACGCGCACCATCGTTGCATCCGCCACCCGCGAAATCATCATCGGCTTCGACCAGCCCTTTTGCGTGATTGGCGAACGCATCAACCCGACGGGGCGCAAGAAGCTGGCCGCCGAGATGATCGAGGGCAATTTCGATACCGTCATCAAGGATGCGCTTGAACAGGTGGCGGCTGGCGCGACCATGCTCGACGTCAATGCCGGCGTCACCTCGGTCAACCCGAACGAGACGGAGCCGGGCCTG
>DASVPC010000127.1:0-15288 GCA_036383055.1 Rhizobium sp.
CTTCCGCTGCGTTCTGGACCCTCTGGATCGTCTCCGCCCGCACCGATCCGGATCCTCCCATGATCCGGTTCACGGTGGAGATGCTGACGCCGGACAGTTCGGCCAGCATGGCGATGGTGGGGCGTTTTTTCATGAATTAAAATATCTCATTACGAATTGAGACGAAATGATACAAAAGTATCATTTCAGCGCAAGATATATTCCACGCCGATACCGTGTCTGCTAGTTCTTTTTTCCGCGACGCCGAGGATGAAGGAGACATCCACGGTGAGATCGCTGGGAGGAAATCAGATGAAACTTTCACGACGCGCCCTGCATGGGCTGCTCACGAGTGTTGCGCTCGCAATCGGTGTCGTCGCCGCGTCTTCAGCCATGGCGGCGAATATCGCCGTCATCGGCGGCAAGACCGACGACGAGTTCTGGAACCGCATCAAGAAGGGGCTCGACGATGCCTCTCTCGTGGTGGGGAAGAACGGCGGATCCGTCACCTACCTTCAGCTTCAGACCTACGACAATCTCGGACCCGACGCGGCACAACTCGTGCGGACGGCCATCAGCCAGGGTGTGAACGGCATAGCCGTTCCCGATTGGGTCCCGGAAGCCGAAGACGAAGCGATCAAGGCCGCCGTTGCCGCCGGCATCAAGGTCATTCTCATCAACGCCGGCAGCATCGACAAGGCACGCGAACTTGGTGCCATCAATTATGTCGGCTCGGATGAATACACGGCCGGCAAGGCGGGGGGCGAATATTTCGCGTCCAAGGGGAGTAAGAACGTTCTGTGCGTCAATACCGTGCCTGGCGCCGCCAATCAGGAAGCCCGTTGCAAGGGTGTTATCGACGGCATCGTCGCCAAGGGCGGCAAGGGCAAGCAGCTTCCGCTTCCGGCGACGAGCTTCGGCGACCAGACGGCGATTGCCGAGGCGATCAAGGCGACGCTGCTTCAGGATGACACGATCGACGGCGTCATCAACATCGGTGCGACGGACGCGGATGCGGGCGCAAGCGGCATCGTGCAAGCAGGCAAGACCGGTAAGGTCGTCCACGGCACGTTTGACCTGAACAGCTCGGGCCTTGCCAGGATCAAGGCCGGCTCGCAGACTTTCGCCATCGACCAGCAGCCCTATCTGCAGTCCCTGCTCGGCGTTACGCTGCTTGCGTCCCACATCGACTACGGCACGAACCTTCCGACCGCACCGGTCCTGACCGGGCCTGGGATCGTCGATGCTTCGAACATCGAAGCGACCCTGGCCGGCGTCGGTAAGGGCGCACGCTGATTTTCAATCGGTGACGTCCGGCCATGTGGGCTCTTCGCGGGCCGGATGCTGTCAGTCCAGCGATCGGATCCTTGATCCGGCGTTTGCATAGTCACGCCCAAAACTGGGGTAACGTACATGAACAACCTATCATTTGGCAGCCTCCTGCGCCGACCGGAGGCAGGCGCCTTCCTTGGCCTCATCGGCGTCCTCGTGTTTTTCGTCGTCTTCGGCAGCACGAAATTCCTCGAGCCGGCTGGGGCGGCGAGCTGGCTCAACGTCGCCGCCAATCTGGGCATCGTCGCGCTTCCGATCGGGCTGCTGATGATCGCCGGCGATCTCGACATTTCCATCGGTGCGATGATCCCGGCGGGATCTATGATCGTCGCCGTGGTGTCGGGGCATTATGGACTGCCGATCTGGATCGGGATGCTGTGTTCGATCAGCTTCGGCATCATCGTCGGACTGGTCAACGGTCTGCTGGTGGTGCGGACGGCCGTTCCGTCGCTGATCGTGACGCTGGGCACGCTGTTTGCGGTTCAGGGGCTGATGCTCGGCTTCTCGGTTCTGGTGACGGGGACGACCAGCGTGGCGCTGACGGCTGCTCCCTGGGCCAAGTTCGTCTTCGGTCAGTTCCTGGCCGGCTCCTTCCAGGTGATCATCCTGTGGTGGCTGGCGATCACGGCGCTCTTCGTCTTCTTCATGCACTACTCGCCCTATGGCAATTGGGTTTTCGCCATGGGAGGCGACAGGATCAGCGCGCGTAATGCCGGCATTCCGACGACCAGGCTGACCGTGATCCTCTTCGTCCTTTCGGCCACCAGCGCCTCGTTCGTCGGCATGTGTCAGGCCATCCTGTTCAATTCGGCCCAGGTGTCGGGCGGCATGACCTTCATCTTCAACGCGATCATCTCGGTCGTCGTCGGCGGTGTGCTGCTGACCGGAGGCTTCGGCTCGGTGATCGGAATCTTCTTCGGCACCATCACCTTCGCCGTGGTCAACCAGGGCATCTATTTCACCTCCTTCGATCGCAACTGGTCGAGCCTGATCATCGGCGTGATGCTTCTGCTCGCGGTCCTCATGAACAATACCTTCCGTCAGATGGCGCTTACCTATTCGCCGAAGAGAAAAAAGGGAGGGCTATGAGATGGCAAGCCCGATCCTTGAGCTCGAAAACGTCAATAAATCCTTCGGACCGATCGATGTTCTCTACGACATTACATTGAGGGTCCATCCCGGCGAGGTGCTTTGTCTTCTCGGAGACAACGGTGCGGGTAAGTCCACACTCATCAAGACCTTTGCCGGCGTCTACAAGCCGACAACGGGCACCGTGAAGTTCGACGGCCAGCCGATCACCTTCAGCAATCCGCGCGAGGCGGCGGACCTAGGGATCGCGACCGTCCACCAGTTCGGCGGCACCTTTCCTCTCATGAGCATCGGTCGTTCGTTCTTTGTGGGTCGTGAGCCAACGAAAGGCTTCGGACCGTTCAAGGTCTACGATCGCAAGACCGCGAACGACGTCGCCGTAAGGGCCGTCCGGGAGTTCGGCATTACCCGGATCGACGATGGTGACCGTCTCATCGGCGGCCTGTCCGGTGGAGAGCGGCAGTCGCTGGCGATCGCGCGTGCCGTCCATTTCGGAGCCCGGGTCCTGATCCTCGACGAGCCAACCGCGGCACTCGGCGTCAAGGAGGCGGCACATGTTCTGCGCATCGTGCTCGAGGCGCGGCGCCGCGGCCTGGCGGTGATCTTCATCACCCACAACGTCATTCACGCCATGACGGTCGGCGACCATTTTGCGGTGCTGATCAAGGGCGCCAAGGCGGCGGATTTCCGCAAGGGTGAACGGACCCGCGAGGAGATTACCGATCTCATGGCGGGCGGCGAGGCGATGGCAGAGCTGGAAGCCGAGATCCAGGCTCATTCGGCCGGATAACGGCTCTTTCAAGCGGGTGCCGCGGCGGCATCCGAACCACTGCCATCCGATGTTCGGGTGGCCCAGCCAAACAACTCTCAGACGGGTGACCAGAAATGAAAATCGCAATCGACCCCTTCATGCATCGCCATCTCTCGCTCGATGCGCTGCCCTCAAAGGTGGCCGAGCTTGGATATGAATGGATGGAACTGAGCCCGCGAGGGGACTTCCTCGAATGGTTCAAGGCCCCCCGCGTTTTTCCCGGCCGCATCAAGTCGTTCAAGAAAGCGCTTTCCGACGCAAATGTCGGAATAGCTTCGCTGCTTCCCATGTATCGCTGGGCGTCGAACGACGAGGTCGAAAGGCAGGCGGCGGTCAAGCATTGGAAGCGCGCGATCGAGATTTGCGTCGAACTGGGCGTCGACACCATGAACTCGGAGTTCGGTCGCGGACCCCATCCCGACAAGGGCTCCTGCTACTGCTGCCACACCGGCTCCATGATCGAGGCGTGCGAGGACGCTTGGTGGCGCTCCATGGAGGAGCTGGTGCCAATCTTCGAAAAGGAGGGCATCAACCTGCATGTCGAGCCCCATCCGGAAGATTGGTGCGAGACCCTCCAGCCTGCGCTCGACATCATCCGTACGGTGAATTCGAAGAACGTCAAGTTCCTCTATTGCGCGCCCCACACCTTCTACTTCGGCGATGATACCAAGGCCATGCTGCGGGAAGCCAGGGATGTCCTCGCCCATGTCCATGTCGGCGACACCTTCAACCATAAGGCATCCTCGGGCCTGCGCTATATCGTCAATCCCCCCGGCTCGATGGCCCGCGTCCACCAGCATCTGGACATCGGGCAGGGCGAAGTGCCCTGGGACGATTTCTTCGGGACGCTCGCCGAGATCGGCTTCGACGGCATCATGACGGCCTGCGTCTTTGCCTGGGAGGAACGGGCAGACCATTCCGGCAAGTTCATGCGCAGCAAGATGCAGGAATATGTCGACAAGCATTGGGGCGCCAAATGACCCTTGGAGCCGGCGCTCTCGCAACGGGCACGATCGGTCAAACAATGCCCGTCGATGGGAGAGCGGCTTTCCCGGACACGCGCCGTGGCGAACATTTCTCAAACACCAACAAACTAGCATTCTGAAAGGCTCGAAAATGATTAACGGAGAAAGACTTATCGACCGTCCTCTTCGGTGGGGCATGGTTGGAGGCGGCCGCATGGGGCAGGTGGGTTACAAGCATCGCACCGGCGCGTTGCGGGATGGCAGCTACCAGCTCGTCTGCGGTGCTTTCGACCTCGATGTCGCGCGTGGCCGCGATTTCGGTGTGAAGCTCGGCGTTGCGCCTGAGCGTTGCTATGACGACTACAAGGCTCTCATCGCCGGGGAAAGCCAGCGCCCGGATGGTATCGAAGTGGTGTCCATCGCCACGCCCAATTTCACCCATTACGAGATCACCAAGGCGTGCCTTGAGGCCGGCCTTCATGTGATCTGCGAAAAGCCGCTGTTCTTCACCGTGGCTGAATGCGACGAGATCGCCAGGCTGGCGGAAGACAAGGGTCTGATCGTCGGCGTTACCTATGGTTTCTCCGGCCATCCGCTGCTTCATCAGATGGCGGCGATGGTCAAGAAGGGGATCCTCGGCGACATCCGCATCGTCGACATGCAGTATACCCACGGTTTCAGTTCCGGCGACGATGCCAATGCATCCGATGCGCAGAAATGGCGCACCAATCCGGCGACCTCGGGTCCGACCTTCGTGCTCGGCGATATCGGAACGCATATCTACTACATGTCGCAGATCGTGCTGCCACATTTGAAGATCGAGAAACTCCTCTGCGACCGCCAGTCGTTCATCAGGTCGCGCGCGCCGCTCGAGGACAATGCCTATGTGCTGTCGCACTACGACAATGGTGCCGTCGGCCGTCTTTGGGTGTCCTCGATCAATGCCGGCTCCATGGCCAGCCAAAGGTTTCGTTTCGTCGGATCCAAGGCTTCGGTCGAATGGACTGACACCCAGCCCAACGAACTGATCTACGAGGTGCAGGGCCAGCCGCCGCAGGTGCTTCACCACGGTATGCCGTATCTCGAAGACGAAAGCCTGCGCTATGAGCGTATGGGCGCCCTGCACACCGAGGGTCTCGGCGACAGCTGGTCGAACATCTATCTCTGGATCGCGCAGGCTATCGACGCGAAGAGGCGCGGCGACGCAGCCTTCCTGAGGGATCATCACTATCCGGGCATCAAGGCGGGCACAGACGGCGTGCGCTGGCTGGAAAACTGCGTGCGATCCGCAGACGCAGGCTCCGTCTGGGTCCGTTTCGAATAACCCGGGAGAGGCGCGCCGGTTTCCTCCTACTCCCCCGGCGCGCCTCGATACCTTCTTTCAGGAAAGATGAACTGATGAGACTTTCAATCTGCACCGACGTGATGGGAAATCTGTCCTTCACGGACATGCTGGACAAGTGCGTGGAACTTGGTGTCGAGGGCGTCGAAATGACCGGCGGCGGTTGGTCCGGCGCTCCGCATTTTCGTGCCGAGGAACTTCTGGCGGACAAGGGCATTCTCAGGTCCAAGCTTAGGGAAATCGAGGCTCGTGGTTTGGAAATCGCCGCCTTGAACTGCTCGGCCAATCCGCTTGATCCGGGCGACATGGGGAAACGTCACCGTAAGGAAATGGAAGAAACCTTTCGTCTTGCCGGCGAGATCGGGGTGACGAAGATCGTCACCATGTCCGGCCTGCCGGAGGCGGCACCGGGCGACATGGTGCCCAACTGGCTTGTCTACACCAAAAGCTGGCCCAACGAGATGCCGGAGCGTGACCGCTACCAGTGGGAGGAGCGTGCGTTCCCCCTGTGGCACGATCTTGTGAGGCTTGCGGATGAAACGGGCATCGAAAAAATTGCGCTTGAGAACTTCTCGGCGATGCTGGTGTGGAATCCCGAAACCCTGTTCCGCCTGCGCAACGAAGTCGGCCCGAAGGTGGGCATGAACCTTGATCCGTCGCATCTGATGTGGATGGGCGCGGATCCGATCGCTTCCGCCCGGGCACTCGGGAGTGCGATCCATCATTGCCACGGCAAGGACACACGCATCGAACGCGGGCTCGCTGACGTCAACGGCCTGCTCGAACTCAAGGACGTAACAGACGTGGCAAACCGCGCATGGAACTATGTCGCCGTGGGGGCGGGTCGCGATCTGCAATGGTGGAAGGAATTCTTCTCGGTCGTCCGTATGGTCGGCTACAACGACTGGGTTAGCCTCGAGATGGAGGATTTCACCATGTCCACCGAGGCCGGGATCCAGTCATCCATCGACGCGCTCAAGGCGACGATCAGCCGCTGACAGATTTGGCGCGGGCAGACGATTGCCTGCGCTTGCCCGACCTACCCCGCGCCGACAGCGCGGGGTAGGTCTCGTGAAGTGTCAAGGCATGCCCGGTGAACGCACTCAAGACATGATCAAGCCGCCATCGACGTTGATCGTCTGGCCGGTGATGTAGGCCGCATCGTCGCTGGCGAGGAATGTCACGAGGCCGGCGACATCTTCGCCGGAGCCGGCTCGTTTCATCGGGATACCGTCAACCCATTCCTTCATGAGTTCGCCGGGGCCATAGTTGCCGAGCAGCTTGCCCCAGGCCTGATCATTGTAGGCCCACATATCGGTCTCGATGATGCCCGGGCAGAAGGCATTGACGGTGATGTTCTCGACCGCGACTTCCTTGGCCAGGCTTTGGGTGATCCCGACGACGCCCATCTTCGAGGCCGCATAATGAGGCGTGTAGATGAAGCCGTCCCGTGCCTGACCCGATGCGGTGTTGATGATGCGCCCGCCGCGACGATGCTTGCGCATGCGCGCGATTGCCTCCTGGGCGCACAGGAACACGCCCTTTGTGTTCACCGCCATCACCTTATCCCAGTCCGCTTCGGCAAGATTTTCGACGCGCGATATGGTAATGACGCCGGCATTCTGGATGGAAACATCGACACCGCCGAACTCGCGTTCGGCGGTGTCGAAGAGGGCGATGACGCTGCTCTTGTCCGTGACGTCGCCGACGAAGGATGCCGCGCGTCCGCCGCTGCTCCTGATGTCATCCGCAACAGAATGGACAGTCTCTTCATTCGCCGAGACAAGCACATTTGCGCCTTCGCGCGCAAAGCGTTTCGCGATGGCAGCGCCGATCCCCCGGCTCGCGCCCGTGACGACGACGGTCTTATTTTCGAAGCGATGCATGAAAACTCCTCCCTTTCATTGTCCGCATGATCCCGTCGGCGGCCGCTTTTCGCTTACGAGCCGGATGCGGCGGACAGGATTGATATGAAGTCGGATGCCTTGAGCGACGCGCCGCCGACCAGTGCGCCATCGACGCCCGGAATCGAGAAGATCGAGCGAGCGTTGGACGGTTTTACGGAGCCGCCGTAGAGCAGGCGGATGTCATTTGCCTCGGCTTCAAATCTCTTGGAAAGTGCCGCGCGCAAGGCGGCGTGGACCTCGGCGATCTCTTCTTCCGTCGGCACCCGCCCGGTTCCAATCGCCCATACCGGTTCATAGGCAATGGTCGTATTTGCGGCACTGGCCCCTTCGGGAAGCGAGGCCTGAAGCTGTTCTTCGACGACAGCCAAAGTGGCGCCGCTGGCCCTTTCGCCCTCGGTTTCGCCCACGCATATGATGGCGTTCAGTCCGGCGCGATAGGCGGCCGATGCCTTGGCGGCGACCGTTGCGCTGGTCTCGCCGTGATCCGCCCGGCGCTCGGAATGGCCGAGGATCACATATGTTGCGCCGATATCGGCGAGCATTTGGGCCGAAACATCGCCGGTGTGCGCGCCCGAGGAATTTGCATGGCAATCCTGTCCGCCAATCAGCAGCTTCGTTCCCTTGGTAATGGTTACCGCCCTGTCGATCAGCGTGGCGGGCGGGCACAGGGCAGCTTCGGCACCTGCATCTTGGGCCGCTGCCGCCATTGCCGTGATCTCGGATAGATCCGAGACCAGACCATTCATCTTCCAGTTTCCGGTGATCAATTTACGAGGCATTGCGATCACCAGGCGCAGAATCCGCCGTCGACCAGCAGGTCGACGCCGGTCACGAAGCTTGCGGCATCCGAGAGCAGGAACACGGCAGGGCCGACCATCTCGTCGACAGCTGCCATGCGCTGCATCGGGGTCTGCTCTTCGAAAAGCTTCGTCTGGTGAACCATCTCCGGCCGCGTGTTCATCGGTGTCGCCGTGTAGCCGGGCGAAATCGTGTTGACGCGGATGCCGCGCCCCACCCATTCCATCGCCATGGACTTCGACATGTGGATCACGCCCGCCTTGGAGGCGTTATAATGGCATTGGTTAAGTCCACGATTGACGATGACACCGGACATGGAGGCGATATTGACGATGGAACCCTTGCCATGCTTGAGCATGGAGCGGGCTTCCGCCTGACAGGACAGGAACACACCCTTGAGGTTGATGTCCATCAGGGTCTGGTACTGATCTTCTTCCATGTCTTCGGCGGGATTGGCATTCGCAATGCCGGCCGCATTCACCGCCAGCGACAGAAGGCCGAGTTCTACCTCCGTGCGTTTGACTGCTTCTGCCAGCGATGCCTTGTTCGTCACATCGGCGGCGATCTGGATCGACCGGCGGCCGGCCTGACGGATAAACCCCGCTGTGGTGGAGAGGCCATCATCATCCCGGCGATCGAGAAGAGCGACGTCCGCGCCGCATTGTGCAAGACCGATCGCGATGCGTTGTCCGATGCCGCTGCCGGCACCCGTGACAAAGGCAACCTGCCCGGCGAGATCGAAAAGCTTCGGCGCATTCAGAGTGATGTCAGGCATCGCTCTTCCTTTCTTCATTCGTTTTAGATTGTAGCCAATTCCATGATGGAGACGTCGTTCGCCTGGTCGCGATCCAGAATGCCGGCCTGCTTGCCTTGTGCAAGCACCAGAATCCGGTTCGAAACGCCGAGGACTTCTTCAAGATCGGAGCTGACGACGATGACGGCGACGCCGCGTTTTGCAAGGCCGACGATAATGTCGTAAATACCGGCGCGCGCGCCAACATCGATGCCGCGCGTCGGCTCGTCGAGAACGACGACCTTGGGGTCGCGCATCAGCCATTTGGCGATCACGATTTTTTGCTGATTGCCGCCGGAAAGGTCCGATGCCAGCTGATCGCCACGTCCCTTGATCCCGAAGGTCGAGATGGCTTTCTTCGCAAAGTCGCGCTTCATCGATGGCGTGATCCACCGGCGGCCGAACTTATCCAGGTTGGCGTAGACAAGATTTTCGCCGATCCTGTGGCTGACGACGAGGCCCTGGAGCTTCCGATCCTCGGGGACCATCACGATACCCCTTGCGATCGCGTCAGCCGGGCTGCGCAGCGCGAGTTGTTCCCCGTTGAGGCGAACCACACCTGCTTTCAGGGCATCGGCGCCGGAAATCGCCCGCACCAACTCGGTTCGCCCGGCGCCGACGAGCCCCGCTATCCCGAAAATTTCACCGGCCCGAACCTCAAAGCTCACATCCTTGAACGAGCCGTCCACGGCCGTCAGGCCCTCGACCTTGAGGACCGGCCGCTCCTGCGGCGCCGACAAGGCGGGAAACAGTCGGTCGAGCGACCGCCCAACCATGCTCTCGACGATTGTGCGGACCGGGGTGGCGCTGTCAGCGAATTCCTGCACCCGCTCGCCATCGCGCAGCACGACGATGCGGTCGGTAATCCGTTTGATTTCGTCCATTCGGTGCGAGATGTAGATAATCCCGACACCTTCGGAGCGCAGCTTGCGAACCTGCTCGAAGAGGGCCTCGGTTTCCGCGCCGCCAAGCGCGGCCGTGGGTTCATCGAGGATCAGCAGCTTTGCATCCAGCGCCAGGGCCTTTGCAATCTCGATCAACTGTTGATTTGCCGTCGAAAGGCCTGCGACTTTCCTCGTGGCGGGAATGTGCAGGTTCAAGCGCGACAGTTGCTCCTGCGCACGTTTGACCATCTGCGCCCGATCCACGATCCCATTCTTCATCGGCCAACGACCGATGAAGACGTTTTCGGCAATCGTCAGTTCCGGCAGGAGCTGAAGCTCTTGGTGGATCAGGACGACGCCCTTGTCGATCGCTTCGCGGGGGGAGACAGGGGCATAAGACTGCCCCTGCCATGTCATCGATCCTTCAGAAGGAGTGCGTGATCCGGCGATGATGCCCGACAAGGTCGACTTGCCGGCACCGTTCTCACCGAGGAGGGCGACAACCTCTCCGGCGTAAACGTCGAGGCTGACGTTCTTGAGGACCTCAAGCGGGCCATAGCGCTTCGAGATGCCCCGAAGAGAAAGAACCGGTTCCGTCATATCACCACTCCCGAGCCTGAATTTATGGATGGTTGGCGATGAAGCCTTCGACGTTGTCCTTGGTGGTAAGCGTCGCATCCATCAGCTGAACCGGCGGCACCTTCTCGCCGCCAACGATCTTGACGGCCATGTCGACGGCCGTGCGGCCCATCTTCTGCGTCTGCTGTGTCGCGGTGACGTCGAAAACGCCGTTCTTGAGGGCTTCGAGAGCGGCGGTGTCGCCGTCGAAGCCGCCAACGACGATCTTCTGCGACGGGTTGCCGACCTTGATGGCCTGCGCCGCGCCCAATGCCAGACCGTCTGCCTGAGCAAAGACGATGGAAACGTCAGGATGTGCCTGGAGCATGTTCTGCATGATCTGGAAGCCCTCATCCTGGCTCCACATGTTGGACCACTGTTCGGCCACGATCTTCACGCCTGGATTGGCCTTGACGGCGTCCATGCAGCCCTTGGTGCGATCGACTTCCGGGGTCGTACCCTTCTGGCCGTGGATGATCACCATGTTGCCCTTGCCGCCAGCCTTTTCGATGATGTGCTTGCACACGGCATTGGCCGAGGCGACGGAGTCGGTTGCCAGGAAGGTGTCGCCCGGAGCGCCATCGGCGTTGCGGTCCACGTTGATGACCGGAACGTCCGCCTGGTGGGCGAGCTTGACGGGGATGGACGCTGCCGCCGCACCCGCCGGGATGTAGATCAGCGCATCGATGTTCTGGGTGAGAAGATCCTGGATCTGGTTCACCTGCGTCGGGCCATCGCCCTTCGCATCCACGGTTACCACCGTGATGCCACGGGTCTTGGCTTCGGCTTCAACGGCTTGCTTGATCTGGTTGAAGAAGTTTGCCTGAAGGTTGGCGACTGCGAGGCCGAGCTTCTTGACTTCCTTGGCCTGCACCGATCCGAGAGAAAGGGCGAGGGCGGCAGCCGTCGTCAGTAGAATGCGGGAAAGTTTCATCAGTTCCTCCTTAGGTTTGACTTTGCCCCTGGGTGTTTCCTCCGCCCCTGGGCTTTTGATCCTCCCCAATCGCCTGGAGAGGAATTCTCGAATGCGCGGCCGAATTGGCCGCTCACATCATCTCTTCTTGCGGCGGAGCGTTTCAGCGCCGACGGCGAGTACGATGACCACGCCGATAATGACCTGCTGCAGGAAGGGGGAGACATTCAGCAAATTGAGGCCGTTGCGCAGCACGCCGATGATGAGCACGCCGATCAGGGTGCCGCCGATGCCGCCGGCTCCACCCGAAAGTGAGGTGCCGCCAATCACGACCGCCGCGATGGTGTCGAGTTCATAGCCGAAGCCGCTGGAGGGCTGGACGGCATCGAGGCGAGCGGCAAGCACAATCCCGGCTAGGCCTGCAAGTATCGCGCAAACGACGTAAACGCCGATCGTCACGAGCGCCACATTGATGCCGGCGAGGCGGGCAACCTCCGGGCTTCCGCCGACGGCGTAGAGCATGCGGCCTTCAGAGCGGAACTGCAGGAAGAGCCAGGCGACGAGGACGATGGCGAGCATCACGAAGACGGTGGCCGTCATCACGCCGAAATGCCGGTCGATTGCCAGCATCGTGAACCAATCCGGAAAGCCGACGATCTGTTGCCCATCGGTGATCATATTGGCAACGCCACGCGCGACTGACATCATCGCAAGCGTCGCAATGAAGGCCGGAACGCGGAAACTCGTCACCATCACGCCGACAATCAGGCCACTGACAGCTGAGGCAAGAAGCGCCAGGGGAACGGCGACCGCCATCGGCAGTCCGGCGACGTTTGCAACCCATCCCATGATCATCATCGACAAAGCGAGCACCGATCCAACCGATAGATCGATGCCGCCGATGAGAATGACGAAGGTCATGCCGACCGACATGATGCCGAGGACGGTGATCTGGTCGAGAATGTTCAATGCGTTCCGCGTCGACAGAAAGGTGTCGGTGGCAACGCTTAGGAATGCGCAGAGCACCAGCAGTCCAATCAGGGGACCTGTCGCTCCGCCGAGCCATGCGAGCGAATTCCTGGACTGTTGCGCCGGCTCTTGAACACCGAGTGCGGACATTGTTCCTCCCACCCATTCGCTGATTGCGAGGTTTAATCCTCACAATAGAATAATTATTCACAAGTGTTGAAAAATGCACTACCGCCTCTTTCTGATCGTGTCAATAGGCCTGTAGGCATCAAGAGGCGAGGTCGTGCGGAGTTATCTTCAGAAACCGGCTTGACTAGAACGCAGTTTGTGCAAAAATATGTGATAGTGAATATTTATGCACAAAGGAAGCGTCATGCAGTGGAAGGAACTTGAGCGCATCGCGCGTCAGATACGTCTGCGCGATCTGGAAGCGGTATATGCGGCGGGCGCGGGTCATATTGGCGGGGAGATGTCGGCGATCGATATCCTCACCGCGCTCTATTTCCATGTGCTGAAGATCTATCCGGATAATGCGAAGCATCCCGATCGGGACCGGTTCGTTCTCTCGAAGGGACACACCGCATGCGCCCTCTACGTCACCCTGGCGAAGCGCGGCTTCTTCCCCGAGGAAGAGATCTCGACCTTCCTGCAGCCGCACTCGCGTCTTAATGGGCACCCGAACTGCAACAAGGTCCCGGGTGTCGAAACCAATACCGGTCCGCTCGGACATGGTCTTCCGGTTGCCATCGGTATGGCAAAGGCGGGCAAGCTCACTTCTGCGGCTTATCACACCTACGTCATGACCGGTGATGGCGAGATGCAGGAGGGGTCGAACTGGGAAGCGATCATGGCGGCGTCCCAGTTCGGGCTGGATAACCTGACGCTGATCATCGACCACAATCGGTTCCAGCAAGGTGCCGCCCTTGCCGACACCAACAATGTCGCGCCATTGCGGCCGAAGCTCGAAGCATTCGGTTGGGAGGTCACCGAGATCAACGGCAATGAAATGGCGGAGGTCGTTCCGGCGCTTCAGCATCGGGGCGCCCGCCCGCACTGCATCGTTGCCCACACCAACAAGGGCCACGGCATCTCCTTCATGCAGGATCGGGTCGACTGGCATCATAAGGTGCCGAACAAGGAACAGTACGAACTTGCAGTCGCAGAACTGTCGGAGGCACTTTAATGGACGCGACCAACGTGAATACCAATCTGCACGATTGCCGCGATGCCTTTGCCGCGACCCTGGAAAAGATCGCGTCGGCCGATCAGACGATCGTCGCCGTCTGCAATGATTCGGTCGGCTCCTCGAAGCTTGGCGGCTTCAAGTCGAAGTTCCCGGAACGTCTGGTCAATGTCGGTATCGCCGAGCAGAACATGGTGGGCGTTGCTGCGGGACTCGCCAATGGCGGGCGCATCCCCTTCGTCTGCGCTGCATCCTGCTTCCTGACCGGCCGCGCCCTTGAACAGATCAAGGCCGACATTTCCTACTCGAATGCCAACGTCAAGCTGATCGGCATTTCGTCAGGCATGGCTTACGGTGAACTTGGCCCGACGCATCATTCCATCGAGGATTTTGCCTGGACCCGCGTTCTGCCGAATTTGCCCGTCATTGCGCCATGCGATCGGATCGAGACGGCTGCGGCGATCGAATGGGCCGCGAGCTATGCCGGCCCCTGCTTCCTTCGTCTGTCGCGCGTCGGCGTGCCGGACCTTCTGCCGGAGGACCACACATTCGTGCCCGGCCGCGCAAACCGTCTTCGGGACGGTGGTGACGTGACGCTGATCGCCAATGGAACACTGACGCATCGCATGCTGAAAGCGGCGGATATACTGGCAAGGCAGGGTGTCGAGGCGCGCGTGCTGAATATGGCGACGGTCCGCCCCATCGATGAAGATGCCATCATCGCCGCCGCAAGGGAAACCGGCGCCATCGTCACCGCTGAGGAGCATTCGATCTACGGCGGCCTTGGTTCGGCCGTTGCCGAAGTCGTGGTCGACAATGCGCCGGTGCCGATGAAGCGCCTGGGGGTCCCCGGCATCTATGCGCCGACAGGCTCTGCCGAATTTCTGCTGGATGAGTTTGGTATGGCTCCGAGCGCTATTGCAGAAGCAACGCTTGCCCTGTTGACGCGGAAGTGAGCAAGCGCTTCTAGCGGCTTTCGAAGCGCCGTTCATGCGCCGATATTGATGTGGAGAAGACTTTCATGCGCGCCATCCTGGCAATCGATCAGGGCACCACCAACTCCAAGGCCATTTTGGTCTCGGAGACAGGCGAGCTGATCTCGCGCGGCGTGGCTCCGGTCGGGATCTCTTATCCTCAATCCGGCTGGGTCGAGCAGGATCCCAACCGGGTCTGGCAGTCCGTCTGCGAGGCTGTGCGTCTCTGTATCGAAGCGGCACCGCAGGTGACGATCGAAGCCGTGGCGGTTTCCAATCAGCGGGAGTCGGTCACGATCTGGGACGGTGAAACCGGAGAGGCTCTCGGCCCCGTCGTCAGCTGGCAGTGCCGCCGAACGGCGCCGGACTGTGCAAGGCTGATCGAGGGCGGTCATTCGCATCGGGTCGAGCAGATTACCGGTCTTCCCATCGACCCGATGTTTCCGGGATCGAAGGTGCGCTGGCTGCTCGATCGTGCCCCAACGGGTCGTTCGCTCCGGGTCGGCACGGTGGACAGCTGGCTGATCCACCGCTTGTCTGGCGGCAAGCAGCATCTGTGCGATGCCTCCAATGCGGCGCGAAGCCAGCTTTTCGACCTGAAGTCGCAGCAATGGAGCAACGAACTTTGCGATTTGTTCGGCGTCGACAAGGCGGTATTGCCGGAGGTGCTGGACAGTTCCGGGGACTTCGGAACGACCGTCAATGTGCCTGGTGTGCGTGATGGTACGCCG
>DASVPC010000128.1:0-5944 GCA_036383055.1 Rhizobium sp.
CCTATGGGAAGGCGCACAATCGATCCGCTTCGAGACGGTCGAGGGCTGAGGCTCAGCTAGAGCGTTTCAGCGCTTCACGGAAGCGCAGAAACGCTCTAGCTCTTTGTTTCGACGCAATTCCTGACGGAAAACCGCGGCACACTTTTCCTGGAATTACGCTAGTGAACCGCGATCACGGACCATTTCGATGTCCGTGATCGCCTTGCTCGATCTATCCGATCGACATCAGGCTCGCATTGCCGCCGGCAGCAGCTGTGTTGATGGAGGTCGTCACCTCCTCCAGCAGCCAGTTGAGGCAATAGGCATCAGGCCCTTTCGCAATCTCGTCGGACGACGCGCCCTGGACGAGAACCAATGGCCCCGGAAAAGCCGCAATGGCCTGCACCGCTGCCTTTATCCGGTCCGCATCTCCTTCAATCAGTGCGCCCGAAAAGGGGCCGTCCGCCGCCCAGTCGTTCGACCAGGAGATTCGGCTGGCGACATTGTCAGGCAGGCCGCGAAGCTCGTCCTGAAGCGCGGAGGCGGCGTCCAAAACGATTGAATTGCCGGTGGCAAGCGCTGCCGCAAGCTGAACGTAAAGGCCGAGCGCCGTCTGCGGCACGAGCAATATCCTCCAGCGAGGATGCAGTTGATAGAGGTTCAGCTCGCCGACAGGGCCGGGTAGTTCGATGTTGAGGCCCAGCGACGATCCACTGGCGATAGCTCGTGCTCGCTCGACTGCCTGAGGCACTCCCTTGCCGTCGAGCCAGGTGAGGAAGTCGCTTGCGGCCTGATCCGTCTTGACGCTCGCATCCCGAAGCGGTTCGGTCGGAGAGGCGACCAGCCGGCGAAGATAAAGGGGGCCGCCGGCCTTCGGCCCGGTGCCGGAAAGGCCGCGCCCGCCGAATGGCTGAACACCCACCACGGCGCCGATAATGTTGCGATTGACGTAGAGGTTGCCCGCCTTCACACGCCCGGTGACATGCGCGATGGTGCCATCAAGCCGCGTGTGCAGCCCGAAGGTCAGTCCGTAACCCGATGCATTGACGGCATCTATCAGCTTGTCGAGCTTCTTGCGCTGGTAGCGAATGATATGGAGCACCGGCCCGAACACTTCCTTCTTGAGGTCGGCCAGGTTCTTCAGCTCGATGATCGTCGGGGCGACGAATGTCCCCTTTGCCGCGGCGGCTGGAAGGTCGAGCTGCTCTACCTTGCTGCCCAGCTTGCGCATGCTTTCGATATGCTCGTCGATGCTGCGTTTGGCGTTGTCATCGATGACAGGACCGATATCGACCGCCAGCCGATCCGTGCGGCCGACCGACAATTCGCCGAGCGCGCCGCGCAGCATGGTCAATGTCCGGTCGGCGATCTCCTCCTGCAGGCAGAGGACGCGAAGCGCCGAGCAGCGCTGTCCGGCGCTGTCGAAAGCTGAGGCGATGACGTCGCCGACGACCTGCTCGGCGAGTGCCGAGGAGTCGACGATCATGCCGTTCTGCCCGCCGGTCTCCGCGATCAGCGGGATCGGCTTGTTGAATTTCGATAATCTCTCGGCAAGCTGCGCCTGGATGAGCCGGGCCACCTCGGTCGATCCTGTGAACATCACGCCTGATGTTTCCGGAGTGCCCACGAGGGCAGCTCCCGTTCTGCCGCTGCCGGGCACGAATTGGAGCACGCCGCGCGGAATTCCCGCTTCATGAAGGATACGAACACCTTGCGCGGCGATCAGCGGCGTAACGCCGGCCGGCTTGGCGACGACCGGATTGCCGGCGACGAGCGCGGCCGCGATCTGGCCGGTGAAAATCGCCAATGGAAAATTCCACGGGCTGATGCAGACGATCGGGCCGAGCGGAACGCTATCCGGCGCCAGCACCTTGCGCGCCTGCTCGGCGTAATAGCGAAGGAAGTCGATGGCCTCTCTGACTTCGCCGATGGCGTTGGCCGCTGATTTCCCCGCCTCCCGCATCACCAGGCCAATCAGCGTTTCCATCTCCGCCTGCATCAGGTCCGCAGCTCGTTCCAGCCGGGCCGCCCTGTCCACCGGGCTGACGGCCGCCCATTCCGGAGCCGCTTCGGCTGCGAGACGCATCACGATGGCCGCATCGTCGGTACCCAATTCGGTGACGTGCCCGACGAGATCGGAATGATCGGCGGGATTGAGCACCGGCCGGGTCTCGCCCCGTTCGGACCCATCCGCAAGCAGGGGCTTGGCAAGCCATTCCGTCGCAGCAGACGCCTTTAGGCGCTCGGCAAGACCTGCCAGCGATATCTCGTTCGACAGATCGATGCCGGTCGAATTCCGGCGGACGTCATGGAACAGATTGGCAGGAAGGGAGATCTTGTCGTGCTGGGCGCCGACGATCTTCATCGCGCGCACCACTTCGACCGGATCGGCAATCAGGTCCGCGACCGGCACGGCGGGGTCGGCGATCTTGTTGACGAAGGAGGAGTTGGCACCGTTTTCAAGCAGGCGCCTGACGAGATAGGCAAGCAGTGTTTCATGCGTGCCGACGGGCGCGTAGATCCGGCAGGGGCGATCGAGATTGTCGCTGCCGACGACTTCCTCGTAGAGCGGCTCGCCCATGCCATGCAGGCACTGGAACTCATACTTGCCGACGGAAAAGTCGTTGCCGGCCATGTGATAGATCGTCGCCAGCGTCTGCGCGTTATGGGTGGCAAATTGCGGGAAGATCAGATCGGTCGCCGCCAGCAGCTTCTTGGCGCAGGCGATGTAGGAGACGTCGGTGTAGACCTTGCGGGTGTAGACGGGGAAGCCGTCTAGGCCGTCAAGCTGGGCGCGCTTGATCTCGGCATCCCAATAGGCCCCCTTCACCAGACGCACCATCAGCCGGTGCCCCGAGCGGCGGGCGAGGTCGATGATGAAGTCGAGGACGTAGGGGCAGCGCTTGCCATAGGCCTGCACCACGAAGCCCATGCCGTTCCAGCCGGCGAGATCGGGGTCGAGGCAGAGGTCCTCCAGAAGGTCGAGCGACAGCTCCAGCCGGTCGGCCTCCTCGGCATCGATGTTGAGACCGATATTATATCGCTTGGAGAGAACCGCGAGCGCCTTCACCTTCGGCAGCAGTTCGCCCATGACCCTTTCGGTCTGCGAGCGCGCATAGCGTGGGTGCAGGGCGGAGAGCTTGATGGAAATGCCGGGGCCTTCATATATGCCGCGGCCAGCCGAAGCCTTGCCGATCGCGTGGATGGCGGCTTCGTAGTCACGATAATAACGCTCGGCGTCCGCCTGCGTCGTCGCGGCTTCGCCCAACATGTCATAGGAATAGCGGAAGCCCTTGGCTTCGAGCGTGCGGGCGCGGCGTAGGGCCTCGTCAATCGTCTCACCGGTGACGAATTGCTCGCCCATCATCCGCATGGCCATGTCGACGCCACGCCGAACGACAGGCTCGCCGCAGCGCGCAATCAATCGCGTCAGCGCGGCCGAGAGGCCTTTGTCGTTCACGGTCGAGGTGAGCTTGCCGGTGACGACCAGCCCCCAGGTCGCGGCGTTGACGAACAGAGAGCGACCGCCGCCCAGATGCGACTTCCAGTCACCGTCGGCGATCTTGTCCCGGATCAGGGCGTCGCGCGTGGCCGTGTCCGGAATGCGAAGCAGGGCTTCGGCAAGGCACATCAGCGCCACGCCTTCCTGGCTCGACAGCGAATATTCATGCACCAGACCTTCGACGCCGGTTCCCTTGTGCTTGGCGCGAAGAGCCTCGATCAATATGCGGGCGGTCTCCTTGACGGCATCCCTGACTGTGTCTGGCAAGGCCGCCGCCTCGAGCAGGGGCGGCAGGCATTCCGTTTCCGGGCGGCGATAGGCATCGGTGATCGCCCGGCGCAGAGGGCCTTGCTCGCGGATCGGGGGTGCGAATTGCGCGAATGGCGGGGCGGTAGGGGAGGTCGGCTGATCGGCGAGTTTGGCGGTGGCTGTCATGGTTACCTCGAGGTGCAATGGTCTGAAATGCCGATCGCCTGATAGGCGTCTGTTGCCTGGCCGGAAGGACGCTCCGGTTGCTTCGAGAGATTATATCCTAGCCCTAAAGGGCATTCTGCCTTGAATTTACGGAATTGCAGCCCTATTGAACTTCAATATCCAATATTTCAAATAGAATTGCCTATAGAAATGACTAAAACCAGTGAAATAGACCAGTTCGATCAGAAGATCCTCGATGCGCTCGTGGAAGACGGTCGCATGTCGATCACGGACCTTTCCGAGCGTGTCGGCCTTTCCAAAACGCCCTGCCAGGCGCGATTGAAAAAGCTGATCGACACAGGTTACATCGACGGCTTCAAGGCAATTCTCAACCCCGCCAAGTTCGGCCTCGATCATGTCGCCTTCGCCGAGGTGAAGCTGACGGATACGCGCGAGCAGGCTCTGCTCAGCTTCAACAATGCCGTCAAAAAGATCAAGGAAATAGAAGAGTGCCACATGATCGCTGGCCGCTTTGATTATCTTCTCAAGGTCAGGACGTCGGATATCCGCCGATACCGGATCGTGCTCGGCGAAAAGATCTCCAGCCTGCCGTTCGTGGCGAGCACCTCGACCAATGTCGTCATGCAGGCAGTCAAGGAAAGCTGGTCGTGACGCCCCGCTTTCATCGAACATATCGGCTTGGCTGCCATCGATTTCGCTTTCGCGGAGTTCTCGCCACGATACAACTATAGTAAGAAATATTCGCGTTTTGGGAGGATGCGATGGAAAAAATGTCTGCCGATGCGATTGTTGTGGGAGCCGGCCTGTCGGGTCTGGTCGCCGCAACGGAACTTGCGGATGCCGGCCACAAAGTGATCGTCGTGGATCAGGAGCCGGAGCAGAATTTCGGTGGGCAGGCTTTCTGGTCGCTGGGGGGATTATTTCTCGTCGAATCGCCGGAACAGCGGCGGCTGGGTATCAAGGATTCCCGTGATCTTGCATGGCGGGATTGGCAGGGCACGGCGGGCTTCGATCGCAACGAGGACTATTGGCCACGACGCTGGGCGGAAGCCTATGTCGATTTCGCGGCCGGCGAAAAGCGCAGCTGGCTGCGTGCCATGGGCCATCGCATCTTTCCGATCGTCGGATGGGCGGAACGCGGAGGGGCAAGCGCGACGTCTCATGGCAATTCCGTCCCGCGTTTTCATATCACATGGGGAACGGGGCCTGGAGTTGTCGAACCGTTCGAACGGCGTGCGCGAGCGGCGGCGGAGAAGGGACTGATCCGCTTTTTATGGCGGCATCGCGTCGACAGGCTGACCGTCGTCAACGGCGCTGTCACCGGCGTTTCCGGCGCCATCCTGGAGGACAGCGATGCAGGCCGTGGCGTGGAAACCTCGCGGGTGGAAGTGGGGGATTTCGAACTGTCCGGCAACGCCGTGATTGTGGCGTCCGGCGGCATCGGCGGTAATCTTGATCTCGTGCGCCAAAACTGGCCGGAGAGATTGGGCAAACCGCCGGAAACGATGGTCTCGGGCGTTCCGAAACATGTCGACGGCCGGATGATCGGCATTGCCGAGGAAGCCGGCGGGCGTCTCATCAACCGCGACCGGATGTGGCACTATACCGAGGGCCTCAAGAACTGGGCGCCGATCTGGCCGAACCATGGGATCAGAATTCTCCCTGGCCCATCGTCGATGTGGTTCGACGCCGAAGGCAACCGGCTGCCCCAGCCCAATTACCCTGGCTATGATACCCTGACCAGCCTGCAGCACATCATGTCCACCGGCTATGACTATAGCTGGTTCATCCTGAACCAGAGCATCATCCGCAAGGAGTTCGCTCTTTCCGGATCCGAGCAGAACCCGGATTTCACCGGCAAAAGCTGGAAGCTGGTGATACGCCGTGCGCTTGGCAAGACAGCGCCCGCGCCGGTGGAGGCGTTCAAGCAGCACGGCGAGGACTTTGTGGTTGCCAACAACCTGTCGGATCTCGTGGCCGGCATGAATCGGCTTGCCAAATCGGAACTGCTGCGGCTGGAAAAGATAG
>DASVPC010000129.1:0-42711 GCA_036383055.1 Rhizobium sp.
GGGTTACGCCTATGAAGGCGCCGACGCCAGCTTCGAGCTTCTGGCCCGCCGCACACTCGGCACCATTCCGGAGTTCTTCGCCGTCGATGGCTTCCGCGTCATGGTCGAGCGCCGCTTCGATTCCCATGGCCGGGTGAAGACCGTCTCGGAAGCGGTGGTCAAAATGATCATCGACGGCCAGACGATCATGTCGGTTGCCGAGGGCGACGGCCCGGTCAATGCGCTCGACCTAGCGCTGCGCAAGGATTTCGGCAAATACCAGCACGAGATCGACGATCTGGAGCTCGCGGATTTCAAGGTGCGTATCCTCAACGGCGGTACGGGAGCCGTGACCCGTGTCCTGATCGAATCCACCGATAGCGACGGCGTGCGCTGGTGGACGGTCGGCGTTTCAGAAAACATCATAGATGCCTCCTTCCAGGCCCTGATGGATTCCGTCATCTACAAGCTGATGAAGAACCGGCATATGGCGGGCAGAATAGCGGCGGAGTGATCCGCCGCTCATCAAAAACCTTGACCATGCCGTCAAGGAAATGAATTGGCCCTGCCCCACGCTTTGGAGTAGTCCCGTCCTAAAGAAAAAATATCAGGACGGGAAACACCAATGGCTACCGATACGGTTGTACCTGACGTCAAGAATGAGGACAGCCTGCGCGGCTTCGGCTTCGCGCTGACGGCTTACCTCTTCTGGGGCGTCTTGCCGCTTTACATGAAAGCCTTGGCGCACATCCCCGCCACGGAGATCGTCGCTCACCGTATTTTATGGTCCGTGCCCGTTGCCGGCATCGTGCTTCTAGCGCTTGGTCGTATGGGCGATATCAAGGCGGCGCTCAGCAGTCCACGCACGGTCGCCATGGTATCGCTGACGGCGACGCTGGTGACCATCAACTGGGGAACCTATGTCTGGGCGATCAGTGCCGGACATTCGCTCGACGCGGCGCTCGGCTATTTCATCAATCCGCTGTTCAGCATCGCTCTCGGCGCCCTGCTGTTGAAGGAGAAGCTGGCGCCACTCCAGATCGCCGCGATCTGCCTTGCAGCGGCGGCAGTGGTCATTCTGACCATCGAGGCCGGCACCGTGCCCTGGGTGGCGCTGACGCTGACCTTATCCTGGGGCTTCTATGCCTTCTTCCGCAAGACGCTGCCGGTAGGGGCGAACCAGGGCTTCTTCCTGGAGGTACTGCTCCTCTGCATTCCGGCTGCGCTTTACATCCTCTATCTGGAAACACGCGGCGAAGGCCATCTCTACCGCACGGGCATCACGGATACGGCGCTTCTGCTCGGTTGCGGCCTGGTAACTGCTTTGCCGCTGATGATCTTCGCCAACGGAGCGAAGCTGCTCCGGCTCTCCACCATCGGCATCATGCAGTATATCGCGCCGACGATGATCTTCCTCATCGCCATCTTCCTGTTCAAGGAGCCTTTCGGCACGACGCAGATGACAGCCTTCTCGCTGATCTGGGCGGGACTGGTGCTCTATAGCTGGTCAATGCTGCGTCAGAGCCGGTCGCGCTAACCGGCAAATATGGTTAGCAAATCCCTTATCAGAGCTTCGAGATAACCGCCTCTTCGCCGTCACGCGGTCCCTGCGTTTCGGCGGCATGTTTGCGGATCGCCGGGATGATATCGGCGATCTGGTCGATGACCAGGGGTTGGACGCGGTGGCTCGTATGGATGAAGCCTTCCTCCGTCATGTGGCGGATCAGCTCCATCATCGGGTCCCAGAAACCGTTGATATTGGCGAAGACCATCGGCTTTTCATGACGACCGAGCTGGCCCCAGGTCATGATCTCGACGATCTCCTCCAGCGTACCGATGCCACCCGGCAAGGCCACGAAGGCGTCGGCGCGCTCGAACATACCGTGTTTGCGCGTATGCATGTCCGGGGTTATGATGAGTTCGTCCAATTGGCCGAGCGAATGGCGCGTCGCTTCCATATCGACCAGGAATTCCGGAATGATGCCGGTGACCTTGCCGCCATGCGACAGGACACCGCTTGCCACAGCGCCCATGATGCCCTTCGTTCCGCCGCCATAGACGAGGCGCAGCCCGCTCTCGGCGATGTGCTTGCCAAGCTCGCGGCCCGCGGCCATGTGGGCAGGATCGCGTCCCGGCCTGGAGCCGCAATAGACGCAAATGGATCGAATTGGCGCAGAATCGTCAGTCATGCATGCAAACAACTATGCTGCAGATGCTCAGTCAAGAAATTTCACAAGAAAACTTGTGCCAGAACATGCGGAAATGGCTGAGAAAGCTTGTAAAAGCAGGCGAAATCGTTAGCAATTTCAAGAGTGGGGACGATGCCGCCGCTTGGAGATGAATGATGATGAAGAACCGTGCCGGCTGGCTGGCTCTGTTGGTGCTGGTAATTGCAACCCTCTTGATGGTCTTTTTCGTGATGCCGCGCATCAACGGCGAGAAAAAGCCGATTGGCGACGCCGTCAATCAAGCCAGCGACGCGGTAAAGAACACGATTACGGAGAGCGCGCAAAAAGCTGATGATGCGGCGCAAAAGGCAAGCGAAGCAACGCAGAACGCTGCTGCGAGCGCAACCAATGCCGCCGATGTCGTCAAGAAGCTCACCGATCTTAGCGGCGCGGCGACCACCTCCCTCACCGATCTCAAGGCGCTCTTCAAGGACGGCAAGGGTCCGAGCGAGGATATATTCGCAGCCGCCAAGACGAAGGTGATCACGGCGCTGCAAGCAGTCGTCGGCTTTACCGTTCCGCAAGGGACCGACGCCACAACCGCCGCCCTGGTCGACAAGGCGCATGACGGCGCCGGCAAAGCCCTCACCATCATTCAGTCGCTTCCAGAAAACATCGCCGAGGCCGGCGCCGCAATCGACAAGGCGCTGGCGGCGCTGACCGGCCAGACCGCACCGCAGACACAGGCCGTGGCCGGATCCTCGACGCCGTCGTTCGACGTGCTGCGTGTCGAGCCCGATGGCTCCACCGTCATCGCCGGCTCGGCCGAACCCAATTCCAAGCTGGAAATCATCGACGGCGACAAGGTGGTGACGACGACCCAGGTCGGGCCGACCGGCGATTTCGTTGCCGTGCTCGACAACCCGCTGCCGCCCGGCGACCATGAACTGGCCCTGCGCGCAACCGGCAAGGACGGCAAAGTCGTGACATCGGAAGAAGTCGCCACCGTTTCGGTTCCGAAGGACGACAAGAGCCAGCTTCTCGCCATGGTGTCCAAACCCGGCGCGGCAAGCCGTATCATCACCGCGCCATCGTCCAAGCAGGGACGCGTCACTTCCGGCGAACAGACAACGGCCGCCAACGCGCCGGCAACCGCCACCGATGCCAAACCGCAGGACAATGCCGCTGCCTCTGCCAATCCAGCCGCCGCCACCTCGCCTGCCGCAACATCCGGCGGCGAGCCGGACGTGATGGTCAATGCGGTCGAGATCGAGAATGACCGCATCTTCGTTGCCGGAACGACCAAGCCGAACGCCAAGGTTCGCGCCTATGCCGACGACAAGCTGATCGGCGAGATCACGGCCGGAGCCGACGGGCACTTCGTCGTCGACGGCACCTTGCCCCTGGCGGTCGGCGACCACAAGATCCGGGTCGATGTCCTCAGCGCCAATGGCGACGTGGTGGTCCGCACCAGCGTCAACTTCACCCGCCCTGCGGGCAATCAGGTGACGGTTGCGGCGCAGACGCCTGCGACTGCCGGAGCCAGCGGCAGTCCTGCCGCCACCACCATGGTGCCGCTCGACGAAGGCGAACTCGGCAAGCTGACGGAGAATGCCTCCAAGGCCTTTACCCTGCTGAAGGGCCTGTTTGCCGACGGCAAGCAGCCGAATGCCGAACAGCTCGCCGCCGCCCGTTCGGGAACGGAAATCGCGCTCAAGTCCCTTTCGGAATTCCGTCCCACGATCGATGCGAATGCGGCATTGAAACAGGCGGCCACGGATGCCTCCAACGCCGCGCTCAAGGCACTGTCCGCGCTGCAGGCCCTGCCGAAGGATCCGAAGTCGGTCGGTGCTGCGTTGCCCAATCTCGAACAACTGATCGCCGCTGTCGCCAAGCCGGAAAAAGCGGCGCCGGCAAGCGCCGAAGCTGCCTCCAACGGCGGTGGCCCGAAGACTCTTGAGCAGGCACCGCTGTCACAGGACACCAATGCGGTCATCATCCGCCGCGGCGATACGCTCTGGCAGATCTCCCGCCGCATCTATGGCGCCGGCGTGCGCTACACGACGATCTACATCGCCAACGAAGACAAGATCAACAATCCGGACCGCATCCTGCCGGGCCAGGTCTTCGGCCTGCCGAAGGACGCGCTACCGAATGCGGAAGAGCTGCACCGCAAGCGTCTTTCGGGCGAGCATCTGTAAAAGCCACTCTCGACAGACCGACACGATATGGCCAGGCGCGATCAACGCCTGGCCATTGCTTTTACCCGCCATAAAAATGGTATAAGCCTGCCTCCAACCCCATTGCCCTGGTCATGATCCGACCCGGGCCTTTCCAGCCAGGCTGCGCGATTGCGCGCCACTGCCCGGCTGTCTTACATATTCGCCGGAGACGGACATGGCAGACCGCAAGAAAACCATATCGGCGGATTCCAGCAATCCATTGAATACGCTCGTCAATCTCTGGCCCTATATGTGGCCGACAGGGCGCATGGACCTGAAGATGCGGGTCATCTGGGCGACCGTCTACCTGCTGATCTCGAAATTCTTCCTGCTGCTGGTACCCTATTTCTTCAAATGGTCCGTCGATGCGCTGAACGGCAAGCTGGACATGCAGGGCATCCTGCCCGCCTTCATGGTCGGCGCCCTCGCGCTGATCGTTGCCACCAACGTCACGCGCCTCATCCAGCTCGGCCTCAACCAGCTGCGCGACTCGCTCTTTGCCAGTGTCGGCCAATATGCCGTGCGCCAGCTTGCCTACCGGACCTTCGTGCATATTCACGAACTGTCGCTGCGCTTTCATCTCGAACGCAAGACCGGCGGACTATCGCGCGTCATCGAGCGTGGCACCAAGGGCATCGAGACGATCGTCCGCTTCACCATCCTCAACACCGTCCCGACCTTCGTCGAATTCCTTTTGACCGCCATCATCTTCTGGCGCGGCTACGGCTTTTCCTATCTCGCCATCACGGCGGTCACGGTCTGGCTCTATATCTGGTTCACCGTCAAAGCGAGCGACTGGCGCATCTCCATCCGCCGGACGATGAACGAGAGCGATACGGACGCCAACACCAAGGCAATCGATTCACTCCTGAACTTCGAGACGGTCAAATATTTCGGCAATGAGGAGATGGAGGCCAAGCGCTTCGACCAATCGATGGCGCGTTACGAGAAAGCCGCCACCGGTGTCTGGACCTCGCTCGGCTGGCTGAACTTCGGCCAGGGCGTGATTTTCGGGCTGGGCACCACGGTCATGATGGTCGTCTCCGGCTGGGCTGTTCTCAACGGCCATCAGACGGTCGGCGACTTCGTCTTCATCAACGCCATGCTGCTGCAGCTCTCCGTGCCGCTCAACTTCATCGGCTTCGTCTACCGCGAAATCCGTCAGGGTCTGACCGACATCGAGGAGATGTTCGACCTCCTGGAGGTCAAGCCCGAGGTGACGGACGCGCCCGACGCCAGAGAACTTGTCATCGGCCAAGGCGCCATTGCCTTCAAAGACGTGCATTTCGCCTATGACGCCGCCCGGCCGATCCTCAAAGGCATCTCCTTCGAGGTGCCGGCCGGCAAGACCGTCGCTGTCGTCGGTCCCTCGGGCGCCGGCAAATCGACCCTGTCGCGGCTGCTCTATCGCTTCTACGACGTCCAGAGCGGCACGATCACCATCGATGGCCAGGATCTGCGCGCAGTGACGCAGAAGAGCCTGCGCAAGGTGATCGGCATGGTGCCGCAGGACACCGTGCTCTTCAACGACACCATCGCCTATAACATCCGCTATGGCCGGCCGGGCGCGAGCGAAGCGGAGGTGACGGCGGCGGCCGAGATCGCCCAGATCGGCGACTTCATCCGCCAGCTGCCCGAGGGTTTCGAGACCAAGGTCGGCGAACGCGGCCTGAAGCTGTCCGGCGGCGAAAAGCAGCGCGTCGCCATTGCCCGCACCGTGCTCAAGGCTCCACCCGTGCTCATCCTCGATGAAGCAACCTCGGCGCTGGACACCACGACCGAGCAGGAAATCCAGACGGCCCTCGATGTCGTCTCCAAGAACCGCACGACGCTGGTCATCGCTCACCGGCTCTCCACCGTCATCGGCGCCGACGAGATCATCGTGCTGAAAAGCGGCGAGATCGCCGAGCGCGGCACCCATGCCGGCCTTCTGGAACAGAACGGCCTCTATGCCTCGATGTGGAACCGCCAGCGCGAGGCGACACAGGCGGAGGAACATCTGAAGCAGGTGCACGAGAACGACGACCTCGGCGTGGTCAACCGGCTGGCGCCGGCACGCTGAAGCGCGCGACTGTCATGAGACTGAGATGCTCGCTTGATAGCGAGAGCGGTCACTCATTCGAAGAGGCCCCCCGAATGCGCAATCTCGCCAGAACCTTTACCCTTCTTCTCGCCGTCGGTCTTGCCGCGCCGGTTTTCGCCGACGACGCCAAGCCATTTGCTGATGCCAAGGAGATCAATCTCCTGAACCTTCTGCCCCCACCGCCGGCCAATGACTCGGCCCAGACGAAGGCCGAGCTGGGAGAAATCCTGACACTGCAGGTGACCCGCACCCCGGACATGGCGGCCCGCGCCGTTGCCGACGCCGAAGAAAATGTCTGGCGCTTCTCCGACGTCATCGACAATCCGAAGTTCACCAAGGAAAATCTTCCGAAGTTCTCGGCCTTCTTCGATCGCATCGTCGAAACCGAAGGCGCTGTCGTCGATCCGGCCAAGGATGTCTGGAAGCGCCCGCGTCCGCATCTCTACAGCGATCTCGTCAAGCCGATCGTGCCTCTGTCAAAGTCCGGCTCCTATCCGTCCGGCCATACGACGCTTGGAACGCTGATGGGCATAGTACTCTCGAACATGGTGCCGGAAAAGAAGGCGGCCATCATGACCCGCGCCTGGGAATATGGCCATAACCGCATCGTCGGCGGCATCCACTACGCCACCGACATCGAGGCTGGCCGCATCGCGGGCACGGTGATCGCACAAACCATCACCACACATGAGGACTACAAGGCCGAATATGAGGCCGCCAGGGAAGAGCTGCGGGCCGCCCTCGGCCTTTGATCTTCCCTGAGCAGAGCACCAGTATCAACAAGCCGCCGGACCATCTTCCGGCGGCTTTTCATTTGCTGCCGCGACAGTCCTTTCAACGCCGCAACGGCTTGCACATGATCATTCGTTTCGGAATGCAAGGTTATCCCGGCCGGTTTCGCCTGGGGGTGACTGCGTGAAACCATTGCCCATGACGGCTTTTGCCTGTAGTCACCGTCAACTGGCAATCATAGGAGCCCGCCATCGATGAGCTTGTTGAATAGCGTCCGCAACGTAATCGTCCCCGTGCACAAGGAAGGTTATCCCTTCGTCGCAGGCTTCTTTGTTGCATCGCTGGTTCTCGGCTGGGTCTTCAAGCCACTCTTCTGGATCGGCCTGATCCTGACGCTCTGGTGCGCCTATTTCTTCCGCGACCCCGAGCGCATGACGGCGCAGGACGACGACCTCGCCATATCGCCCGCCGACGGCAAGGTCTCCGGCGTACAGATGGTAACGCCGCCGGCCGAGCTCAATCTCGGCACCGAGCCGATGCTGCGCGTGTCGATCTTCATGAATGTCTTCGATTGCCATGTGAACCGCTCGCCGATGCGCGGCCGCATCACCAATATCGCCTATCGCCAGGGCAGCTTCCTCAATGCGGAGCTGGATAAAGCCAGCGAGCAGAATGAGCGCAACGGCCTCACGATCGAAACCAAGCACGGTGAGATCGGTGTCGTGCAGATCGCCGGCCTCGTTGCCCGCCGCATCCTTTGCTTCGTCAATGTCAACGAACCGCTCGACGGCGGCGAGCGCATCGGCCTGATCCGCTTCGGTTCGCGTCTCGATGTCTTTCTTCCCGCAGGCGCCGAACCGCGCGTCGCGGTCGGTCAGAGGGCGATTGCCGGCGAGACCGTGATCGCTGAATTCGGTTCGCCGAAAGGCCCGACCGTTAGCCGCCGCAGCTAAGCGCCAAGGAAACGAGCAGGATGAAGACGCCCTTTCCACCCTTCGAGCCGAATGGTCCCAATGACGAGGCGCGCGGGCCTCGCCTCCGGGAAATTCCATTGCGGCTGATGGTGCCGAACATGATCACCGTCCTGGCGATCTGCGCGGGCTTGACCGGCATCCGTCTCGCTTTTGAAAACCGCTATGAACTCGCCGTGGTTGCCGTGCTGGTCGCCGCCTTCCTCGATGGCGTCGACGGACGCGTCGCACGGCTGATGAAGGCCACATCCAAATTCGGCGCGCAGATGGATTCGCTTGCCGATATCGTCAATTTCGGTGTCGCGCCGGCGCTTGTCGTCTATGTCTTCCTCCTGGATCAGGCACGTTCGCTCGGCTGGATCGCAGCCCTGATCTACACCATCGCCGCCGGCTTGCGCCTTGCGCGCTTCAACGTCATGGCGGAGCGCGAGCACAAGGCATCCTGGCAGTCGGAATATTTCGTCGGCGTACCGGCGCCGGCCGGCGCCATGCTGGTGCTGCTGCCGGTCTATCTCGGCTTTCTGGGCATCGAGCCCAGCCGGACCTTCGCCTATTGGGGCGCCGCCTATACCGTCCTGATCGGCTTCCTGCTGGTCAGCCGCCTGCCCGTCTGGTCCGGCAAGACAGGGGGCAGCGGCATTCGCCGCGATCTCGTGCTGCCGATCATGCTGGCGCTCGTCGTCTATGTGGCGCTGCTGATGAGCTACACCTGGCATGTCATGGTCGTGACCGTGATTGTCTACCTGCTGTCGCTGCCACTCGGCGCCCGCTCTTGGGCACGTAAATACGGCACCTTCACCATCAACGGCCCAGCCGATCCCGACGTCGACGATTCCAACGACGATATCGGTCGGCATATCTAGCCAAAAAAACGGGCAAGACTTGGTGCGTTCGGCCACGCCGCTCATCTCGTTGGGCGAGCGGTTGCGCTCACTCACGCAAAGCGCGCAGATGGTTAATGAAAAATTAACACCCTGGGTAGATTGAGAAAATACGGAAATTTCACGCTCATCTCGCGAAATATGGTCGGTGTTTACAAAAGCTGATCGGCAGACGCCTTTGATTTGTCATGATTTACGACAAATTAGCGATGGACTTTGGTGATTCAGGAAACACCATCGCGAATAAGGTGAGGAGCACTCCATGACCACGAAGAAAGACGACCCGGCACAACCGCAGGCAAAGATCGATCCCAGCCTGCTTTATCGTCCGCTCGGCCTGAAGGCCGTTCTGGCAGCACATCTGATGCTGAAGACCAAGCCGATGAAAAAGAAGATCGCCTAGACCAGACATTATTCGCCAGCCAGGGGGAGCCGACTGTTATCAGCGGCTTGTGGCAGCGCCGATCTCGACACGAAGCCGCTTAGAAGAGGTTCAACTGGCCATCGCCAGGGTCCGGCTTCTTCGGCGGCTTGACCGGGGCCTCGATGGCCACCGGCTCCTGTAAGTCAGGTCCCATATTGGCGACCTTGTTGACGCGATCCGAAACCGGGATTGCCTCGAAGAAATCCTCCTGAACCGGCGCCATCAGGTCGAGAACCTCGCGCGGCTCCTGCGTCTTGCAATCGAGCCAGCGGGCAAAATCCTCCGGCTTGATGATCACCGGCATGCGGTCATGAATGGGACGCATCGCCCTGTTCGCCGCCGTCGTCAGGATCGCACCGGTATCGACTTCCGATCCATCGGCCGACGCCCATGTCTCCATCAGGCCGGCAAAGGCGATGACGCCGCCATCGCGCGGACGTATCCAATAGGGCTGCGATTTCTCGCCGCTCTCCTTGGAGGGGCGGCGCCATTCGTAGAAACCCGAGGCGGGGATCAGAATGCGACGATGACGCATGGCGGCGCGGAATGAGGCCTTGCCGATCGCGGTTTCGGCACGCGCGTTGATCAGCAGCGGAAATTCCTTGGGGTCCTTCACCCAGGCAGGCGTAAAGCCCCAGCGCACCAGCACCGCGCGACGATCCGGCAGGTTGCTGCCTCGCTCCTGCCGGTCGCCCGAGATGACCACGAGGATCGGCTGTGTCGGCGCTATGTTATAGCGCGCGGGAAAGCCTTCGCTGAGCAGAACGCCCAGCGCCTCGCCCACGTATTCCGGCGTCGATGTCAATGCAAAGCGTCCGCACATAGGGCTTGTTTTGCACCCCGAAAGCTCCGGGTCAAGGAGAAGGTCAGGCGCGCGGGCCGAAGAGAATGATGGCGCCGCCCGCAAGGCAGACGGCGGCGCCGGAAATATCCCAGCGATCGGGCAAGCGTCCCTCGGCCAGCCACAGCCAGAGAATGGAGGCGACGATATAGACGCCGCCATAGGCCGCGTAGGTGCGCCCTGCGGCATCGCTCGGCACCAGCGCCAAAAGCCAGGCGAACAGCGCCAGCGACACCAGCCCGGGCGCCAGCCACCAGATCGGCTTTGCCAACCGCAGCCACGCCCAGAAAGCAAAGCAGCCGGCAATTTCGGCCAGAGCGGCAAGGGCGTAGAGTGCGTAGGTCATCATGATATTCGGCTGCTCGGGTAGCGGTTTCGAATCGTCGTTCTGATTTGCGAGTAAAAGGGCTTTCATCCGGCGCAACAAGAGCCGTATCTTGCGGGACTGAAAGCGTCCATCGCCGCATGATATTTCCCTTGGAATCCTGAGATCCATGACCTCGATCCCCCGCCCCGCCTCTTCCGCCATTCTCGAACGCAACGGTCGCTTCCTGTTGGTGCTGCGCCGTAATCCGCCATCGGCCGATATGTATGCTTTTCCGGGTGGCCGAGCCGAGGATGGTGAAACGCCGGCGGAAACGGCGTTGCGGGAGTTCGAGGAGGAGACGGGGATATCGGCCCGCAATCCCCGCCTGTTCGAGACTTACGACCTCAGAAGCTATGCAGCAGATGGGACGCTCACCAGTCACTTCCTCCTGTCGGTCTTCCGGGTCGATGCCGATGAGCAGGCGACCGCCGAGGCCGCCGACGACGCTGCCGCGATCGGCTGGTACACGCTGGAAGAGATCCGCGTTCTGCCCGTTCCGGCAAGCGTGCTCGAATGCGTCGAGCGGATCGCCGCAACCCGCGACTGACAGGATGAGCCGGGCTCCGGCGTTAACGATGCTTAACAATAACGGGGTGGAAAGCGCGCATTTCGCCTTGTTCCCGTCATGCTTGCCGTATCAATTGAACACATGATTCATCGTCGCCTCATTCATCCGCTTGTGATCTGCGCCGCGCTTGCGGCCGCATTTCCGGCATTTGCGCAGCAGACGGCGACCGTTCCGCCGGGGCAGGCACCCGGCAATAGTGGCGACGCCGAGCAACCGACGCCCTATGACGACCAACTTTTGCGACTCTCCGAAATCCTCGGATCGGTCAACTATCTGCGCAACCTCTGCAGCCCCGCCACGGAAGATGACTGGCGGGTCGGCATGCAGCAATTGCTCGATACCGACACCAAGAACGAGCCGAAGCGCAAGGAAAGACTGACCGCCGCGTTCAACCGTGGGTACAGGTCCTTTGCGTCGGTTTACACGAATTGCACCCCGCAGGCCGTTGTCGCCGAGGAGCGATACCGTAACGAAGGTGCAACACTTGCGACAGAAATAACCGCTCGCTTTGGAAATTGACGATTTATTAACCCCTTTTCGTGCCGAGCCGTGTCGTTTTAGGAAAAGGCTGATAAAGTCGTTAATCAAGCGGTAAGGACATGAACGTCTTAAGGAAGAATCAATGGAAGCCAGCCTGAACGAAATCGACGACATGATCGTCCACGAAAAGATGCAGGCAGCGCTGGAATACCAGAACGAGGCTTGGGCCGACGGGATGGCCGATGGCATCGAGCCGGAGATCATTGCCGACGCCGCTATTGCCCATGCCATTCGCGAGACTATTCGCATTCATGGGGAACAGGGCGCTGAGGCCTTGCTCGAATCGCTTAGGGAACGCATGCTTGCTGGTGAATTCTCTCCGAACCGCACCCTGCAATAACAGCCAGAGATCCCTTATGCATATCGTACCGGGCAGTGAGTTTCGACGTTCCATTGCCTCGCTCGCCGCTGCGACCATGTTTTTCGGCAGCCTTGCCCAGCCGCTTCCCGCCCTCGCCTTCTCGCTGATCAATCCCCCCGCCACTCAGCCGGGTGCTGCGAACAAGCCCGCGCAGCAGAACAATGACAAGCCGGTCGAGCAGGCGCTGGAAGCGCCCTCCAAGGCTCTTCCCATGCCGGACCCGCTGGTCAAGAGCCAGGCAGGACAGTCCAGCAGCAACGCCACCGCCGGTGATGCCTCGAACAACGGTAAGCCGGCAGAGATCATCTACGATATCAGCAAGGTGCCGGAACCGGTGCGCAAGCTGCGCGAGACCATTGTCGAGGCAGCCGCCTCCGGTGATCTTGAGCGTCTGCGCCCGCTGATGAACATCGGCGGCGGCCTAAACCAGACACAGGTGACGGCCGACGATCCGGGCGAGGATCCGATCAAGACGCTGCATGACCTCTCCGGCGATTCCGACGGCATCGAGATTCTCTCCATCCTTCTCGACATCCTCTCGAGTGCCTGCGCCCATGTCGGCCAGGGAACGCCGAACGAAATGTATGTCTGGCCCTATTTCTCCGAGAAGGACATCAAAACCCTGACGGCGCCGGAAAAGGTCGACCTGATGCGGATCGTCACCGCCGGCGATTTCTCCGACATGCTGGAGTTCGGCGGCTATAATTTCTATCGCGTCGGCATCACGCCCGACGGCAAGTGGAAATTCTTCACCTCCGGCGAATGATCCGGCCGCAGAACTTGCGGTTCCAGAGCAGAGGCCCTACCTCTCAGCGATAGGCGTAATTAGCGGGTTCACCATGCCAGCCGTATTCCTGAAAGACCGCTCCTTTCTTCGCGTCACCGGCGCCGAGGCGGAGCCTTTCCTGCACAATCTCATCACCACCGACCTTGCCTCGCTCGACGCGGACGAGATGCGACCCGGGGCGCTGTTGACGCCGCAGGGCAAGATCCTGTTCGACTTCATGATCTCCAGGGATAGCACCGGCTTTCTGCTGGAGACCGATACGGCGCAAAGGGATGGGCTGCTGAAGCGGCTCACCATGTACCGGCTGCGCGCGCCGGTCGATTTCGCGATCGGGGAGACCGCAGGCGTCACCGTCGCCTGGGGCGACAACGCAGTCGAAGGCCCCAAGGACAGCCGCTTCGCCAAGGCAGGCATTGCGTTGACGCGGACACCAGGTCATCACGGCGACGGCGCCGAGACGCTTTACGAGGCGCTGCGCATTGCCAACGGCATCGCCGTCTCCGGCCCGGATTTCGCCCTGCAGAATGCTTTTCCGCATGACGTACTGCTGGACCTCAATGGCGGCCTCGGCTTTCGCAAGGGCTGCTATGTCGGTCAGGAAGTGGTTTCCCGCATGAAGCATCGCGGCACCGCGCGCCGGCGGGTGGTTATCGTCACCGGCGCCGCCGATCTGCCAGTGACCGGCACGGAACTGACCGCTGGCGGCAAGCCGATCGGCACGCTGGGTTCGACCGAGGGCGCCAACGGCCTCGCCATCATCCGCATCGACCGCGCCGGCGAAGCTATCGCTGCCGGCACGCCGATCCTGGCGGCCGGTCACGAGGTCTCCGTTACACTGCCCGTCTGGTCCGGTCTCTCCTTTCCGACGCAGACCGATGAGGCTTCGGCATGACATCGGGTGCTGCCCCGCGCGCCTGGCAGCGCATGCTGTCCGGGCGCAGGCTTGACCTGCTGGACCCCTCGCCACTCGACGTGGAGATCAGCGACATCGCCCATGGCCTTGCCCGCGTCGCGCGCTGGAACGGCCAGACCTCGGGGGATCACGCCTTTTCCGTGGCGCAGCACAGTCTCGTGGTCGAGGCGATCTTCCGTCAGCTCAATCCAGCGACACCGGATGAACTGTTGGCAGCGCTGCTGCACGACGCTCCCGAATACGTGATCGGCGACATGATCTCGCCATTCAAATCCGTGGTCGGCGGAGAATACAAGCTGGTGGAGAAGCGCCTGGAGGCGGCGATCTACCGGCGCTTCGCCTTGCCGCCGCACTGCGCCCCACGCCTGAAGGACAAAATCAAGAAGGCCGACACGGTCTCCGCCTATTTCGAAGCAACGCTGCTTGCCGGCTTTACGCCGCAGGAAGCGCGAAAGTTCTTCGGCCAACCGCGCGGCATTACCGAAGACATGCTGCCGATCCAGCCAATGCCGGCGATCGAAGCCCAGCGGCTGTTCCTGAAGCGTTTCGAGGCGATCGAGGCCGAACGCACCGCCGTGAGAACCGAGGCATGACCGCGATCGTCGTATCGCCGCTGGCGCGCATCGCGGAAATGGCCGTCCGTCACCACGCATCCGAAATGATCAGCCTGATGGCGAAAGAACAGAGCTTTCACCGGCCAGCCGTGATCAAGGCGGACCGGCATCTGTTGCTCGGCATGAACGATATCAGCTTTGCCGGCACTGGCGATCTCATCGCACCGCAAGAGACGCATGTCCGCGCCATCGTCGATTTCGCCAAAAGCTGGGATCGCACCGCGCCGCTGCTGATCCATTGCTGGATGGGTGTCTCGCGCTCGCCGGCAGCGGCGCTGATCGCAGCGCTCGCCGTCCATCCTGAAGAAGACGACATAGCTCTCGCCCACCGCCTGCGCGCCGCCTCACCCTATGCGACGCCGAACACGCGGCTGGTCATGATCGGTGACGAGGTGCTGGGCCGCAAGGGTCGGCTGGTCGATGCCGTCAAGGCGATTGGCCGGGGTGCTGACGCGAATGGCAATGCGCCCTTCGTGCTGCCGCTATTGGCGAAGATCGACCTCATATGAAAACGGAGACTGCGTTTGCGCAATCTCCGTCCATTTCCGGTTTAAGTCATAGCGACTGATCAGGCGGCTGCGCTGCCCGTCTGCTCCGTGTCATACTGACCATAGGTATTCTGATAGACGTTCATCGAGGCCTGCAGCTCGCTGATGAAGGTTTCCAGAGCATTCTGGTCGGTGGTAGCGCCGCTGTTATTGCTGGAAGACGGCTCCTGCGACAGGACATCAGCGGCGGACGCATCGGTCGGCTTCAGGGCATCGAGACCTTCGGCGAACTGATCTTTGTTCAGCGAACCTGAGCTTTGGGTATCCAGGCTCTTGAACAGGTTTGCGGCATCGCTTTCGTTCATGTCCTTCGGACGTCCGGCCACGAACTCGTCGGACGACACCTTGCCATCCTTGTTTGTATCGAGGCTGGCGAAAAGCTGGTCCATCGGCGATTGATCGGACGAGCCGCTGCTCGACGTGTCCGTGCCGGTCTGGCCACTGGCACTCGCCTGCTGCATCTGCAGCAGCATGGACGCCAGATTGCCGGAGAACGTACTTGTCGGGCTCTGATTGCTGCTGTTATCACTATCTTCGTCGCCGAGAACGCTCGCCGACAGAAGCCCTGATTGCGCTGCTTCCTGCAGCTCCTGGGCGTCCACAACGCCGTCCTGATTTTTATCAAGGGGATTGTACGAGGCAGCGCTCATGCTGCTTCCAACTGAAGAAATACCACTCATCCAAATCTCCTGAAGTAAACGCCACCAGGCGCTTTCGGTGGGACGCAGCACGCTTGTTGAAATGCCTGATGGGATAGGCCGATTTGGAAGGGCGGTCAAAGATAGGTGTTAATTGATCATTAACCCCAATTGACAGGCATCGAATCATATCGCCGGTGGGCCTCCACATGAGGAGGACAACCGACGCTTGGCAAAGATCGGGACAAATGCCGCGAATCACTAAGGCGGCAAAACTATTGGATGACCGCGCAGGCCAGCCGCTTGCCGGCACCGCCGACGGGCTGGCTGCGGTAGTCATCGGAGTCCGCGTGGATCATCAGCGTCCGACCGCGGATGCCATTCTTGCCATCCAGGGACACCATGCCGTTGAAGACCTGCGCCCGCAACTTGCCGTCCTGATCGACATATTGATTGGGCATATCACCGGCATGCGGGCCATTGGCCGCGAGCAGACCGTGTTCCGCCTTGGTGGGATTGAAATGGCCGCCGGCTGAATCGAACCCGTGCGTATGGTCGCAGCGATCGCTCTCGTGGATATGGAAGGCAACCCAGCGGTTGACCGGCAGTCCGGAGACATCGAGCTCGATCAGCACACCCGTCTTCGCCTCGGTCAGGACCGCCCGTCCCGACTGCTTGCCATCCACACCGACAAAATTGGCAATCGCCGTCTGCTTGCCCTGCGCGAACGCGGGCAAGGCCGCGGCCAGCGCCAGCGTTGCGGCAATAATGATCGTTCTCATGGATACATCCTCCCTTTTGGCATTGCCAATGCAACGCGCCACGGGGACGGGTGTTCCGGCGAGGAGGAAAATGAACGGTTTCAATCACAAAATAGCGGTCCGCCGTTGCCCGACGAACCGCTATCATTATCCGGAAAAACGGATCAGGCCGCTACGCTGTCCACGTCGTACTGGCCGTAGGTGCTGTTATAGGCATCCATGGGCGTCAGCAGATCGACGTTGAAAGCACTGTTCGTTTCGAGCGGTGTACCTGCCGCAGTAACGCCAGCGCCCGGCATTTGCATGAGCTTCGCCATCAGGCTGCTCAGCGCGCTGCTGGTTCCATCACTGCCGTTGGCATTCGGATCGGTTTCGAGGATGCCCGGACGCTCTGCGGCCTCGCGCTCCTCGCGGCTCAGGACACCATCGCCGTTCGCGTCAAGCCGCGAAAGCGTGGCCCGATAGGGATAGGAACTATTGGATACGGAAGATACATGGGACATACAAACCTCCTAGGGTAGGAGCCGCCTCATGCGACGTCGTTTGTACGCAATACATTTCAGTTGAACTAGGTATGCTGATAGGCCGGTTCGCAGGACCGGTAAAGGGCAAATTGTTAATGAGTATTAACAATAGTTTCCAAGTTATAAATTATTATTTACTAATAATACGCTGATCGCCGGCAAAGCCGAATATGCCATCCCTGCGGCATAATCCCCTGTAATCATAGGTGAATTGGCCGATCATCCCTTACTCCCCGGCTCATTTCGTATAATGTGCGGCCAAGAGCCCATGGAGGGGACATCATGAGTTTGCTGCTGATCGCGGTCGTGATCGCCGGTATTTTTATACTGCGAAGCTACAATCTACGGCTAGGAAAGCTCGAAAGCCGCGTCCAGGAGCTGCAAAATGCGCTCGCCGGCCGGGTGCTGACGGTGGGAAACAGCGAATCGGCCATTGCAGCCGAATCCGTCGAAATGGCCGTTTCACATACCGAAGTTCCCGCGCAGCCATTGGCAGAGACGGTCGTGGAGCCTGCTGTGGCAGCCGAGGCCATGAGCGATGGCGGCGAAGCAGCACCAATCCATGAGACCACCGCCCCCACCTTTGCGCGGGATGCCGCTGCCCCCAAAAATGAAAGCCTGGAAAGCAAGATCGGCGCGCGCTGGGCCGTCTGGGTCGGCGGCATCGCGCTGGCGTTCGGCGGCATCTTCATGGTGAAATACTCGATCGAAAGCGGCCTGCTGAGCCCTGGCGTGCGGCTGGCGCTCGCTGCGCTCTTCGGTCTCGTTCTGGTCGCCGCCGGCGAAGTGATCCGCCGCCGCTCCGAACCCGTTCTTGCCAACACCTTCCAGAATGCGATGATCCCCGGCGTGCTGACGGCAGCAGGCGTCGTCGCACTGTTCGGCTCGACTTACGCCGCGCATGGCATTTATGGCATCATCGGACCGGCCACTGCGTTCTTTCTCCTGGCATTGATCTCTCTCGCCACGCTCGGCCTGTCGCTGTTGCACGGCCAGGCGCTTGCCGGCCTCGGCCTGCTGGCCTCGATGATCACCCCAGCCCTGATCGCCTCGACGGCACCAAGGCCGTGGGTGCTGTTCGGCTATCTTGTCTTCACCTGGCTCGCCACCGCGGTCGCCTCTCGGCTGCGCCGCTGGCGGATCGCGCCCGCCTTGGCCAATGTGCTCCTCGGCCTTTGGGCACTGCTCTACCTTACAAACAGCCCTGCCGTTGACCTTAACCCCGTCACACTCGCCATGCTGGCGATGATCGCCGGTACGATCTTCATCTGGCCTGGGCGTTATGAAGCCCTCGCAGCGCCTAGCGAAGACCTTCCAGCCCCAGCCGAGCTAACCGATTCAGAAGAGTCGCCAGCCTTGCCGCCCGTGAGCCGTCCGGTCCTGTTCCTGGCTCGCGAGCCACTCGGCATGACGCTGACGGCATCCATCGGCGCCAGCGTAGTCGCGCTATCCCTGCTCGGCTACAGCCTGCTGAACGGATACCCGCTGCCAAACGCCACCCTTCTGTTTGCGGCGATCGTTGCAGCAGTCGCAGCCTTTGGGGCCAGCCGTTTGCATGCGGCCTGGGCGGCAATCCTGTCGGCCGTCGCCGCCGGCCTTGGCATGTCCATGCTTTTGACATCCCCGATGAATGCCGTGGACTGGGGTCTCGCGGAGGTCTCGCCGGCGCTCTATGATGTCGTGATCTATGAAGGTCTGGGCCTCGGTGCGGTCTTCGTGCTGATCGGCGTCTTCTTTCTCAAACGCTTCGGCGAAAGCGAGAAGCCTTTTGCGGCGCTCTGGAGCGTCATCATCGCAGCCACGCCGCTGGCGATCGCCGTCATCAGCTACATCACCTTCGGCAACTGGACCCGCGACTGGCTGCACGGCCTCTATGGCATCGGGCTCGCCGTTGTCCTGATGGCGCTGGCCGAGTGGCAACATCGCCGCACCGCCGAGGGCAGCCTGGTACTGCCGACCAATATCCTCGCAGCCGGCTCGTTTGCCGCTGCCGTGTTTGCCCTGCATACGCTTGCCCATGACGCCGTGCCGACGATCCTGCTGCCGGTGCTGGGCATTGCCTATCTGCTCGCGGGGCGGATCCGCTCGTGGGTGGTGCTGCCATGGACGATGGTCGCGGCGCTGATCATCACCATGGGGCGCATCGCCTGGCAGCCGACCATCGTCGATCCGGGTAAACTCGGTACGACGCCGGTCTTCAACATGCTGCTGGCCGGCTACGGCATCCCCGCCGCACTCGCCATCTGGTCCGCATTTGAGGTCAGGCGCTCGCCGAGCCTCAGGCTGCGCAACGCATTGCAGGCGCTGGCGAGCCTCCTGGTGCTGCTGACCATCGCCATCCTCGTGCGCCATGCAATGAATGGCGGCGTGCTGAATTCAAGCGTTCCGACGCTTGGCGAACAGTCGATCTACACATTGCTGGCGATCGGCGCTTCGGCAACGCTGATGGCGCTCGATCTCAGCGCATCGAGCCCCGTCTTCCGCTACGGCGGCATGGCGGTCGGCGTCCTCTCCGTCGTCTCGATCCTGACGCTGCATCTGCTTGGGCTCAATCCGTTCCTCACCGGCGAGGGCACGGGCAGGATCCCCTTCTTCAACCTGCTGCTGCTCGGCTATCTCCTGCCGGCGCTCGCCTATGCCGGATTAGCGCTCTATGCGCGAAACAGACGGCCCCTGCCCTATGTAACAATGCTGGCGGTGGCCGGCGCCGTCATGACCTTTGCCTGGGCGACGCTATCGGTGCGCCGCTTCTGGCAGGGCGAATATATCCCGTTCTGGAACGGCTTCATTCAGGGCGAGCTCTATTCTTACTCCGTCGTCTGGCTGGCGATCGGCATCGCGCTTCTCTGGCTCGGGGCACGCTTCGACGCGCGCAGCCTGCGCATCGCATCGGCCGCGTTGGTGTTCGTCGCCGTCGTCAAGGTCTTTCTGATCGACATGGCGAATCTGGAGGGCTTCCTGCGGGCGCTGTCCTTCATCGGCCTCGGCGCGGTATTGATCGGCATCGGCCTGTTCTATCAGAAAGTCCTGACGGCCAAGAAGGCGCCGGAGTGATTGCGGAGAATCTCCGCACTCGGTAGGAACAGGAGAGATCATTTCGAGGCGGGGGCTGACGATGGACACCAACAGGATGGCGCGGGCCTTTACCCCGTTCGAAACGCTGGCCGCGGATCTTATCCCGCATGCAGCCGACGGCGATGACGGCTCGCATGACATCGCTCATATCCTGCGCGTCTTCAGGAACGCCATGGCCATCCAGGCCGAGGAAGGCGGCAATGCCCGCATCCTCGCCGCCGCCGTATTGCTGCATGATTGCGTCTCGGTCGAGAAGAACTCGCCGCATCGCGCCCAGGCATCAAGGCTCGCCGCCGAGAAGGCATCCGGCATTCTCAGAGAACTTGGATGGGTCGACGAGGACATCGCTGCCGCCGCGCATGCGATCACCACGCACAGCTTCTCCGCCAATCTGCCGCCGGAAACACTGGAGGCGAAGATATTGCAGGACGCCGACCGGCTGGACGCGATCGGCATGGTCGGTGCTGCCCGCTGTTTTTATATTGCCGGGCGCATGGGCTCCGGCCTCTACGATCCGTTCGATCCGCTTGCCACGGAACGTCCGCTTGACGACAAGCGCTTCGCCATCGATCATTTCGAGACCAAGCTATTCAAACTGGCGGATGGCTTCCAGACCGAAGCAGGCCGCAGGTTCGCCGGCGCCCGGCATGAGCGACTGGAGACCGTACTGACAATGTTTATCGACGAAATCTGAGGGCTATTCATGCAGGTCAGCGACCTCTTCATCTATCCGCTCAAGAGCGCACGCGGCATTGCCATTCCCTCCGCCACCATCGATGCCTTCGGTCTGGCCGGCGACCGCCGCGCCATGCTGGTCGATCCCTCCGGCCGCTTCATCACCCAGCGCGAATTGCAGGACATTGCTCGCATCGACATCCAGCCAGCCCCCTCCTATCTGCGGTTGAAAATGGAGGGCAAGGCCGACATCATCGTGCCCCCGCCGCACCCGGACAACCGCATGGACGTCGTCGTCTGGAAATCGGCCGTCAATGCCTCCGTCGCCGATGACGCGACAAACACGGCGCTGTCAGGCTGGCTCGGGCGTGACGTCAGGATGGTGTTCTTCGACAGGCTCGCCACGCGCATTGCCAGCCCGGAATGGGCGGGCGACGGGACACCGGTCACCTTTTCCGACGGCTACCAGATCCTGATCACCACCACCGGTTCGCTGAAGGCGCTGAATGCCAATCTTACCGCCCATGGCGAGGGCTCGGTCGGCATGGAGCGCTTTCGCCCGAACATCGTCATCAATTGCGACGAGGAATGGCCGGAGGACCGTTGGGCGGCGATCGAAATCGGCGGCATTCGCCTTGATCTCGTCAAGCCCTGCGCCCGCTGCATCATGACGACACAGGACCAGCGGACGGGCTCGCGCGACGTTCCGAATCCGATGCAGGCCATGGGCCGCGTCCGCATGTCGGCCGACCGTCGCGTTCCTGGCCCGCTCTTCGGCTGGAATGTCGTGCCACGCGGCGAAGGTACCGTAAAGGTCAGCGATACGGTGACGGTGGTCGAGGAGCGGCCGGAAGGCTGGGCATTCAAACGGCGCTAGAGCAATTCCAGGAAAAGTGCGGAGCGGTTTTCCTGGAATTGCTTAAAAACAAAGAGATAGAGCGCTTCCGTGAAGCGTTGAAACGCTCTAGTCGCTTCGCCACTTCACATGCCTCAACGTTTGGCGGCGATGACCGGCTGATCCAGCGAAACGGCATTCACCGCTTTCAGCGCGGCCTGAATGAAACCGTCGCGCGCGGCGGCGATCTCGATGCCGCGCGGTTCGTAGACATGGCGGTGCAGGAAAAATCCGGTCAGGCGGAAGGCGGCGGCGAGGCTTTCGCCATTCGCAGCCTGGACGGCACCAGAGGCAAGGAAAGGCGGCAGGGCCAGCATCTTTTCCGCCCAGGGCGCACCGGCGGCACGGCAGACGGCGCGGCCGGTTTTCGGAGACACGAAAGCCAGATCCTCGCGCACGCCGGTCGCGGCGCATTCGCCCAGATCCAGGCCATAGCCAAGCTCGTTGAGCACCGCCAATTCAAAACGGACAAAGAGCTCGCCAGCATCCAACGGATTCTGCAGATTTTCGAGGATGACATCGAGCGCGTCATAGAGATAGGGATGAGGATCGCGCTCCGGCAGCAGACGCAGCAATGCGCCCATGGCCTGCACACCATAGACCGCGGTCGCCGTCTCCATCAGCCGCGCCGCTCGCAGCCGCACCGGCTCCATGCGGAATTCGCCAAGATGCTCATGCAGCCGCGCGCGCCAGGTCACCTCGACCAGATTGCCGGGCTGCAGCACCGGCTGCATCGAGCGCGACCGGCCGGAGCGGACCAGCCCCATGTGCCGGCCGCGATCACGCGTCATCACCTCGGCGATGACGCTGGTCTCGCCGAGGCGTTTGACGCCCAGAATGATCGCATGGTCCTGCCACTGCATCGGCCGGTTTGTCCCATAAACTGTCTTGATTCGAGTTTAGGACAAACGGCGGGCGCTGTCACATCTCGGAGGATCTGCTTGCCGATGACAGCTTGTCGACGAACACCCGCATGGCGGCCTCGTCGAAGGGTTTGTTGAGCAACGGCACATGCCGCAGGTCCGCCGGGAAATCGAGCGTATCGGAATAGCCGCTGACGAAACCGAAGGCGATGCCGCGCTCGACCAGCAACCGGGCAAAGCCGAAGCTCATCGACTCCCCCAGATTCACATCCAGCATCGCAAAATCATAGTGATCGGTATGAATGGCGTTGACCGCCTGCTCCAGGTTCGAGGCGATTTCCACCTCCTCGACCCCAACAAGACGAAGGATTTCCTCCGCCTCCATGGCAATGATCAGATTATCTTCCAAAATAAGAGCGCGCTGAACCGTCATATCAGCGCCACCCCTGCATGCTTGCGCCTGGCGACGCCATGCCCCGTAATACTTTCCACATCTATCCCTCCGGCGCCAATCATCGGCCCGTGTTGAATGGACGGCATTCCCCCATCCGTGTTGGCTCGGTCTCAAGTCACATGACCTTGCCCTAACCCGCTTCGCACTTTTCGCCCCGCGGTACTATGGGCTCGTGGTCATGCTCCAATCGCTTTTGCCGCTGCGGTTAGTAAGAGGTGAAACTGGTCGAAAAGTGACGGCGATAGTAGTCTATGTTGATACACTATTAGCTGCCATTAAAAAGACATGTGCCAGATCGTGTCAACGCTCCCGGCTGCCGAGCATTCACTTGTCCGAATAGAGCCGTTCCGATTCGCGCAGGCATGGTGAACCCGTCGGCACGCCAACACGTCACAGCTGTGCGCCGCGAGTGGATCAACCCGCGTTTCGGCAGCTTTTTCAATATCTTGCTGATCTGAGTGCCGGAATCGAATGGACGACGGCGTGACGGCGCCCGTCTTCTAGGATGCTGCCGCGAAAGATCCAACCGAGGAAATGCGCGAGGGGTAAGCACCCCCAAAAAATCGGCTTGCCGGCTCAAGCATTTGTCCGGCGATTGTCACGAGGCGAGACAGTCGCCGGAACTTAATTCTATCCGCGCGGAAACTCGAGTCCCATTTCGCGGAAGCGCTCGGGATCGTCACCCCAGTTCTCGCGCACCTTCACGAAGAGGAAGAGATGCACCGGCTGTTCCAGGATCGCGGACAGTTCCTTGCGCGAAGCGGTGGAGATCGCCTTGATCGCCTCGCCCGATTTGCCGAGGGTAATCTTCTTCTGGCTTTCGCGCTCGACATAGATGACCTGCTCGATGCGAACCGAGCCGTCCTTGCGCTCTTCCCACTTTTCCGTCTCGACATGCGAGGAATAGGGAAGTTCCTGATGCAGGCGCAGAAACAGCTTTTCGCGGGTGATTTCGGCGGCGAGCTGGCGCATGGGCAGATCGGAGATCTGGTCTTCCGGATAATACCACGGCCCCTCGGGCAAGGTCTTTGCAAGATAGTTCATGACATCGTCGCAGCCCGAGCCGTTTTCGGCCGAGACCATGAAGGTCTCCTGGAAGGCGATCTTCTCGTTGGCGGCGGCGGCAAGCGCCAAGAGGTCTTCGCGGCGAACACGATCGATCTTGTTAAGCACGAGGATCTTCGGCTGAGAGACTTCCTTCAGTCCCTCCAGAATGGCTTCGGCATCGCCACGTATTCCGCGCTCGCTGTCGATCAAGAGCATGATGAGATCGGCATCCTTGGCACCGCCCCAGGCGGACGTCACCATGGCGCGGTCGAGGCGGCGGCGTGGCTTGAAGATACCGGGCGTGTCCATGAAGACGATCTGCGCATTGTCGTGGATGGCGATGCCACGCACGATGGCGCGCGTCGTCTGCACCTTATGGCTGACGATCGACACCTTGGCGCCGACGAGCCGGTTGACGAGCGTCGACTTGCCGGCATTGGTCGGGCCGATAAGGGCCACGAAGCCCGAATGCGTCGGGCCGCTATTTTCAGCCGCGCCTTCGCCGGCAGCCGTGTCTTCCTGATTGGTCATTTTTTCCGTCATTTCTGAGCCGACTGCGGCTGCCATATGCCTTCGCGCTCCAGGATCCGCGTCGCGGCCACCTGCTCGGCGGCGCGCTTGGAGCGTTCTATACCGGTCTCGGGCGCGGCTCCCGCCACTTCCACCGTCACCGTGAAGCGGGGATCATGATCCGGTCCGCTGCGGTCATCAACCCTATAAACGGGGGTGACGCCGAATTTCGCATGCGCCCATTCCTGCAATTCCGTCTTGGCATCGCGGCGGGCGCCATCGGGCCGGACAGCGCGGCCTTCCCAATAACGCAGAATGAACTTGCGCGCCACTTCGAGGCCGCCATCGAGATAGAGTGCCGCGATCAGGCTTTCGACGACATCGGCGCGCACGTTCAGCATGCGCTTGCCGGTCAGTTTCTTCACATCAGCACCGGTGCGGATGAAGAGATGCAGCTGCATCTCATCGGCAACGGCCGCACAGGTCTCGGCACTGACGAGCTGATTGAGGCGCACCGAGAGCTCACCCTCGGTCGCGGCACCGAACGTGCGGAACAGGAGCTCGGCGATGCACAGGCCAAGAACCCGGTCACCGAGAAATTCCAGCCGCTCGTAATTGCCAGCCTTGTGCGTGCGGGCGCTGGCATGCGTCAGAGCCCAGTCCAGGCGCTCCTTTTCCACGAAGGCATGGCCTATCGCGGCTTCAAGCGTAGTGCGATCCGCCTGAGAGAGCGTCGGCGTCTTCGTCATTCGACAACCTTGAAGAGGCGGTCCCAACGCATGTTGGTCGGCCATTTCCAGATCTCGCGGAACGATGTGTCATGCCCGAGCGAGAAGAAGATGACGCTGGCGCGGCCGATCAGATTCTCGGCCGGCACATAACCGACGTCGAAACGGCTATCGTCGGAATTGTCGCGGTTATCGCCCATCATGAAGTAATGATCGGCCGGAACGACGTATTCCTGGGTGTTGTCGCCACGCGAAGTCGGAGAGAGGTCCAGCGTATCGTAGACCTTGCCGGAGTCCGCCAGCCGCTCGCTATAGACGGGGATCTTGTCGCCCGGCTCCTGGCTGTAATCGGAGGCGAACGTGCCGTGCGGTTCACGCGGAACGGCTTCGCCGTTAATGTAGAGAATATCGTTTTTCACCTGAATGCGATCGCCCGGCAGGCCGATGACGCGCTTGATATAGTCGACATCCGGATTCGGCGGGAAACGGAAGACCACGACGTCGCCACGCTTCGGTTCGCTGCCGAAGATGCGGCCGCTGAACAGGTCAGGCGAGAAAGGCAGCGAATATTTCGAATAGCCGTAAGCGAACTTATTGACGAAGATATAGTCTCCGACAAGCAGCGTCGGCATCATCGAGCCGGATGGAATGGTGAAGGGCTGAAATAGCACCGTGCGGATGATCATGGCCAGGACGAGAGCCTGCACGATAACCTTGATGTTTTCCCAGAGGGCGTTCTGCTGTTTTTCGGCTTTCTCGGACACGCAGTCTTATTCCTTGTTCGCACCCCACCGGCGCACTTTCACTCAGGCACTCTCTACCCGCTTCATACCACGGCGGCAATGGCGCGGGTATCAAAAGCGACATATGGCTGTCATTCAGCCGGCAATCGGCAGCGCCTCGATAATCACAAAAGCTTGAGCAAGAGGGAAATCATCGGTTATCGTCAAATGAATGGCGGCGCGGTGATTTTCCGGCAGCATGGCGGCCAGCCTCCTGGCTGCTCCGCCCGTCAATTGCATGGTCGGCTTGCCGCTCGGCAGGTTGACCACACCCATGTCGCGCCAGAAAACCCCTTGCGCCAGGCCGGTGCCGAGCGCCTTGGAGCAGGCCTCCTTGGCCGCGAAACGCTTGGCGTAGGAAGCGGCCTTGTTCTTGCGCCCTTCGGACTTGGCGCGCTCGAGGTCGGTGAAACAGCGCTCGGTGAAGCGGGTGCCGAAACGCTCGATCGATTTCTCGACGCGGCGGATGTCGATGAGGTCGCTGCCGATCCCGATAATCATGAGAAGGCCCTCCAGCCGGCCGCGGCGATATCAGCGCCCGTCAGACGCCCGATGCGTTTTCGGCAAGCGACATGCGCTCGCGGGCACGCTCCATCAGCCGTTCCTTGCGGCGGCTCTTGAAGCTCTTCACGCCGTAATAGGTCAGGGCATAGACAATGACGCCAGAAACGATCGCCGGTGGAATGCCGCCGATCAGCATCGGCTTCAGAACCGGATCCCAGATTTGCGAGAGATCGCCCTTGTGCCACAGCGCCGGCAGATCAACGCTACCGCCCTGCCCGCCGCTGTCGCGTGCCAGGATCAGGTGACCGATTTCCCAGGTGAAGGCCCAGATGAAGGGATAGGTGATGGGATTGCCCGCCGCCAGGCAGCCGAGCGCGGAGGCAATCACATTGCCGCCAATCAGATAGGCGATGATGATCGCCATCACGAAATGCACGCCGATAAAAGGAGTCCAGGAAACGACGATGCCCGCCGCAAAGCCCGCTGCCACCGAATGCGGCGAAGCGGCAAGGCGCACGAGGCGTTTTCCAAAATATTGGAATGAGCGGACAAAACCCTTACGGGGCCAAAGATGATCCCGCAGTTTCTCGCTGAACGTCAGTGGTTTTCGGCGTCGAAATAACATGCGGCTTATCTAGTGTATTGAGGGCCGTCATGACAAGAGCGGCAAGGCGTTCATATGCTGATTGTACAGCAACCGTGCCCTGCTCTTTGGAGCGTTACGTGTTCAAAACACGAAAACTGCTCCAGTTTCTGGATCAGGAACATTCAACCCGCTCGTGGCGGGATGCTCCAAGGGCGCAGCAACTGTCACGCCCCTTCCCATTCGAAAGTATTGTCAGCGATTAACGCTGGCGGAACATGCCGCGATCGACCTGACGCTGACGATATTCAAGGTCAAAGCGGTCGTGCGAGCCGTTCAGGTAAGCCATTTCGCGCTCTTCAGCACTCGGAACACGCAGGGCACGGGCGAATTTCTTGATAGGACCAAACATTGTCTTCTCTCATCTCTGTTTCGTTTCTTCGATGACCAGAAGATAAGCGTTGCAAAGGTTAATTACCAACGCTGTAAAACCGATGCAGCCATGCACATATCGCATAGCTGCACATAATGGCGGTCGAATTTGACCATAAATTGGTCACAAAATATGCAGGCACGCCAGATCGATGTCATCGCTAGAGATAATTACTCGTAGAGCCGCTTTACAGTGGCAATGCAGTCGAGCTCTTTCAGCTGCACTAGGAGCTGGTTGAGCTGGCGCAGATCCCAGACTTCGACATCCAGAGCCATCTCGGTAAAGTCGGCGGCAACCCGCACCGTGTTGAGAATGCGGATATTGACGTCGACGCCGGCAACCGTCTGGGCGACCTTGGCAAGCGTGCCGGGTTCGTTCAGCGCGTTGATCAGGATCCTCGCGCCAAAGCGGGACTTGTTGGCCTCGTCCAGATCCCAGCGCACATCGATCCAGCGCTCCGGCTGATCGTCGAAGCGCTGCAGCACCGGCGACTGGATCGGATAGATGGTGATCCCCTTGCCTTTTTCCATGATGCCGACGATACGATCGCCGGGTACGGCACCGGTCGGTGCGAAATGCACCTCGACATCCGCGGCCAGGCCACGGATCGGCAGGGCGTCGATACCCTCGATGCTGGCGGCGAGATCGGCCTTGGTCTTGCCGGGGATCTTGAAGATCATGCCGGAGGCGCTGCGAACGTTGAACCAGCCTTCGTCACCGGCGGGCTTGACGGTCACGCGTTCGTCCTGATGGTCGGGATAGACGGCGCGCAGCACATCGAGCGACGACATCTCCCCGCGCCCGACGGCGGCAATCGCGTCCTCGACATCCTTCTGGCCGAGGCGATGCAGTGCCGGCTTCAGCGCCTCGCGCGAAAAGACCTTGCCGGCGCGCTCGAAGGTGCGCTCCAGAATGCGGTGGCCGAGGCCGGCATATTGCTTGCGGATGGCGAGGCGCGTGGCGCGGCGGATGGCGGCGCGCGCCTTGCCGGTCACGACGATCTCTTCCCAGGCCGCCGGCGGCACCTGCACACCGGAGCGGATGATCTCGACTTCATCGCCGTTGGTCAGGCGCGTCACCAGCGGCATGATGCGACCATTGATCTTGGCGCCGACGGTGGTGTCGCCGATATTGGTGTGAACCGCATAGGCAAAATCGATGGGCGTGGCGCCGCGCGGCAGCGCGATCAGCTTGCCCTTCGGTGTGAAGCAGAAGACCTGATCCTGAAAGAGCTCGAGCTTGGTATGCTCGAGAAATTCTTCCGGGCTGTCGCCCTCGGCCAGAGCCTCGATGGTGTGGCGCAGCCAGGAATAGGCATTGCTTTCGCGCGACAGCAGCTCGCCGTCGCCGTTGTTATTGCCTTCCTTGTCCTTGTAGAGCGCATGGGCGGCAATGCCGAATTCGGCGATTTCATGCATGCGCTTGGTGCGGATCTGCAGCTCGATGCGCTGGCTGGACGGACCGACGATGGTGGTATGCAGCGAGCGATAGTCGTTCTGCTTCGGCGTCGAGATGTAATCCTTGAACCGGCCGGGCACGACGCGCCAGCGCGTATGCACGATGCCGAGCGCGCGATAGCAGGAGGGAATATCGTCAACCAGCAGGCGGAAACCGTAGACGTCGGATAGCTGCTCGAAGGATAGCGACTTCGACTGCATCTTGCGGAAGACCGAATAGGGCTTCTTCTGCCGTCCCTTGACCATGGCATTGGCAAGGCCGTTGGCGACCAGAAGGTCGCGCAATTCCACCTCGATCTTCTTCACCAAGCCTTCGTTGCGGCGCGACAGCTCCTCAAGGCGCTTGGTCACCGTATCATTCGCTTCGGGATTGATGTGGCGGAAGGAAAGCTCCTCCAGCTCTTCGCGCATGTCCTGCATGCCCATGCGGCCGGCGAGCGGCGCGTAGATTTCCATCGTCTCCTCAGAGATGCGGGCGCGCTTTTCCGGCGACATATGGTCGAGCGTACGCATATTGTGCAGTCGGTCGGCCAATTTGACCAGGAGTACGCGGACATCGTCGGAAATGGCGAGCAGAAGCTTGCGCAGGTTTTCCGCCTGCTTCGCCTTCTTGGTGACGAGATCGAGCTTCTTGATCTTGGTCAGCCCTTCGACCAGGCGGCCGATATCCTCGCCGAACAGCTCGTCGATTTCGGCGCGCGTCGCGGTCGTGTCTTCGATCGTGTCGTGCAGGAGCGCAACGGCAATCGTCGATTCATCCAGGCGCATGTCGGTCAGGATGGCGGCAACTTCGAGAGGATGGGAAATATAGGGGTCGCCGCTGGCGCGTTTCTGCTGCCCATGCTTCTGCATCGCATAGACATAGGCCTTGTTGAGAAGAGCTTCGTTGGCATCGGGCTTGTATTTCTGCACACGCTCGACAAGCTCGTATTGCCGCATCATTCCCAAGCTACTCCAGCAAAAACAAAAGCGCGCCAGTCATACGACCGGCGCACACATTACTTCATCATATCGCTCTTGGTTAGAGCATCAAGCTCGACGATCAGTAATCGTCGCTTTTTTCTGGCGGAACAAGGCCTTCGATGCCAGCCAACAGCTCTTCTTCCGACATCTGATCGAAAGTGACGGCTTCCGGAGCATCTTCTTCCTCGTCGCCCGAAGCAGACGAGCTGCCACCAGCGGCCAGGAGGCTTGCCGGATCGGGTTCCGGCTCGTCGATTTCGACGTGCTTCTGCAGCGAATGGATGAGGTCTTCCTTCAGATCGTCGGGAGAAAGCGTCTCATCGGCGATTTCACGCAAGGCCACGACCGGGTTCTTGTCGTTGTCGCGGTCGATGGTGATCGAGGAACCCTGCGAAATCAGGCGGGCGCGATGGCTGGCGAGCAACACGAGCTCGAACCGGTTCTCAACTTTATCAATGCAATCTTCTACTGTGACACGGGCCATTGCCTGTCCTTTGCGGTCGTGATGTCGTCATCATGTCTCGGAGTAGCACGCCGATACAAGCAAACGAAGGCAAATTCAAGTTTTTCCTGCTCCAGGGGTCCCAATCCCTCCACAATGCGCTAAAATTCAATAGACAAATCAGGGATTCTACTTAAGATTGCTTGGAATATCACATTACGTGCCCTAAATCTCGGCTATATGAATGATTCATAAAGTAATATGAATTGTTCGCCGGCGTCATGCAAGACATTGTTTTGGCTACATTTTGCGTACAGTAATTGCATTTTGATAACAGTGGATATGTAAGCGATGTTCGACCCACGCGAAAAAATTGCCCTTTTTATAGACGGCGCCAATCTCTACGCCGCATCCAAGAGCCTCGGTTTCGATATTGACTACCGCAAGCTGTTGAAGGCGTTCCAAAAGCGCGGATATCTGCTGCGGGCCTATTATTACACAGCCTTGATCGAGGATCAGGAATACTCCTCGATCCGCCCGCTGATCGACTGGCTCGACTATAATGGTTACAAGGTCGTCACCAAGCCGGCGAAGGAATTCACCGACTCCATGGGGCGCCGCAAGATCAAGGGCAACATGGATATCGAGCTGGCGATCGACGCCATGGAGCAGTCCGAAACCGTCGATCATCTGGTGATCTTCTCCGGCGACGGCGATTTCACCACCCTGGTCGAGGCATTGCAGCGCCGCGGCCGCAAGGTGTCTGTCATCTCCACCATGGCTACCCAGCCGCCGATGATCGCCGACGATCTGCGCCGCCAGGCCGATCACTTCATCGACCTCGTATCGCTGAAGGCAGAAATCGGCCGTGATCCCTCCGAGCGTCCACAGCGCCCGGTTGAACCGGCGGCGACTGCGGCTGATGCCGAAGAGTAGGTGAACCCGCAGCGGATGCGTTGAGTGTTCGCTGCACCACCGCCTCTTCCCTAGTTATATAGCCTGAACTTGACCGAACCGGCGCTCGTCGCAGCAACCGATTAACGGGATCGATTGCTCGGGCTAGTTTCACCTATTGTCCTTGAGGATGCGGCCCTTCTGCCGGTTCCAGTCGCGTTCTTTCTCGGATTGACGCTTGTCATGAAGCTTCTTGCCCTTGGCAAGGGCCAGTTCGAGCTTGGCGCGACCATTGTCGTTGAAGTAGATCTTCAACGGGATCAGTGTCATGCCTTCGCGATTGATGCCGGAGCGCAGACGGCCGATCTCACGGCCCGAGAGCAATAGCTTGCGGCGGCGGCGCGGCTCGTGATTGAAGCGGTTCGCCTGCAGATATTCCGGTAGATAGGAATTAATCAGCCAGATCTCGCCGTCCTCATCGGAAGCGTAGGATTCGGCGATATTGGCCTTGCCCTCGCGCAAAGATTTGACCTCGGTGCCCATCAGCACGATGCCGGCCTCATAGGTGTCGATGATCTCGTAATTGAAGCGTGCCTTACGGTTTTCCGCGACAATCTTCTTCACTACGCGTTGGCTGCCTTTGGGGGCCATGATTTTTCTTCTTCTTTTTCGTGCGTCAATTCCGAGGTTTCAGACCCTAAATAAGCGAGACCGCTCCCCTTGTGAAGAGAGCGGTCTCGAATAGGACTTCCGTCAGCGCTGCGTTTCCGTCAGTTCAGCAAACCGGCGTGGCGCATGGCCGCATCGATGGCCGCTTCCGTGCCCGGCTCCAGCGTCGAGAGCAGCGGGGAACGTACATTGCGGCTCATCCGGCCGAGGTGGGACAGACCGTATTTGGCACCGCAGAGGCCGGGCTCCAGGAAGATCGCCTTGTGCAGGGGCATCAGCCGATCCTGATAGGCAAGCGCCTTGGCATAATCACCGGCAAGCGTTGCCGCCTGGAATTCGGCACAAAGGCGCGGCGCGACATTGGCCGTCACCGAAATGCAGCCGACACCGCCATGGGCATTGAAGCCGAGCGCCGTCGCATCCTCACCGGAAAGCTGACGGAAATCGTTGCCGCAGGTGATGCGCTGCTCGGACACACGCTCGATCTTGCCGGTCGCGTCCTTGACACCGACGATGTTGCCATAGGCCTTGGCAAGCGCGCCCATGGTTTCCGGCGTCATGTCGACGACAGAACGGCCGGGAATATTGTAGATATAGATCGGCAGCTTCACCGCCTCGGCAATGGCCGCGAAGTGCGCGTAGAGCCCCTTCTGCGTCGGCTTGTTGTAGTAAGGCGTAACCACCAGAACCGCGTTGGCGCCAACCTTTTCGGCATGCTGGGCAAGCTCGATGGCCTCACGCGTATTGTTGGAGCCGGCGCCGGCCATGACGGGGACGCGCTTGTTCGCAACGTCGATCGAGAGTTCGACGACGCGCTTATGCTCATCATGCGACAGGGTTGGCGATTCACCCGTCGTGCCGACGGGAACAAGCCCGCTGCTGCCTTCTTTGATCTGCCAATCGACATGGGAAGCGAAGGACACTTCATCCACCTTGCCGGCGTCAGTGAAGGGCGTAACGAGTGCGGGAATGGACCCCTGGAACATGCAAGTCTCCTCGCGGCGGCGCTTTCACGCTTCAGCCGCAATCCATGGTTATGAATCTGCGCACCATAAAGCGCTGACTTGCCGGCGACAAGCAGGCTTTCGATGACGAAGGGCAGTTTCCGATATCATAATTGATTGAAATTCGGACCAACGCTAAGGTTTCGTTAATATAAATTTCGGCAAATGGAAGGGACCTGTTTTTTGTTGTGAGTAACCGGATGAAAAGACCTCTCGTGATCATGACTGCTGTGGGCGTGGCGGTCGCGTGGGGCACTTTTGCGTCACAGCTTCCCGGTGAACAGGCACTGTCCAGCAAGACAACCGATGTGGCAATGAGCGCGCCGGATCCGTTGAACACCGGATCCATTCCACGCGGCACCGCCGTTGCGCCTCTCAACAGCGACCTCAAGTCCGGCCTCGACGCCCTTTCCAACAAGAACCCTATGCAGGCGCTCGCCATCCGTAACGGCATGGGCCAGGGCACGCTTGACCATCATATCCTGACCTGGGCGATCGCCACCTCGGGCCAGGCTGGCGTTCCCTCCGGCGAAATCGCCGCCGCCGCGCGCGAGCTCGTGGGATGGCCGGGCCTCGGCGGCCTGCGCGCCAATTCCGAACGGGCGCTCTACACGGAAAACCCGCCGACCGATCAAGTGCTTGCCGCCTTCGGCAACACGCAGCCGGAAACGCCGGAAGGCAGCGTGATCCTGTCGCGCGCGCTGGTTTCGCGCGGTGCATCGGCGCAAGCGGCCAAGCTCATCCGTAAGATCTGGCGCGAGGAGGCGCTGGACAAATCCTTCGAGGACAAGATTCTCGCGGAATTCTCCGCCCTGCTGACGCCGGCCGATCACAAGGCGCGCATGGACTATCTGCTCTACCGTGACCGCACGGCGCAGGCCAAGCGCTTCGGTGATCTCGGCAAGGCGCAGTCGCTCTATAAGGCCTGGGCGGCTGTCAACAATCGCTCCGCCAATGCCGGCGCACTGCTTGCCAATATCGATGCGCAATGGCGCAAGGATCCCGCCTATCTCTTCATGCGGATCGAGAATCTGCGCCGCCAGGACAAATATGACGACGCCGCCGCTCTTCTGACGCAGATGCCGCGCGACCGCGCAGCGCTCGTCAATGGCGGCGCATGGTGGAACGAACAACGCATTGTCAGCCGCGGCCTGGTGGACCAGGGCAACTTCAAATCCGCCTATCGCGTCGTCGATGCCAGTGCAGCGGAAAGTCCGCAGGACGTCGGCGAGGCGGAATTTCATGCCGGCTGGTATGCGCTGCGCGGCCTGCAGAACGGCGCTGCGGCCTCGACGCATTTTCGCAAGATCCTGCAGGTATCGAACGGCCCGATCTCGCAATCGCGCGCCTGGTACTGGCTCGGCCGCGCGGCCGAAGCCGGCGGTCCCGGCAAGGCTTCAGAATTCTATGCGAAGGCGGCCTCCTATCCGAGCACCTTCTACGGCCAGCTCGCCGCCGAAAAGCTCGGCCGGCGGACATTGAACGTCGCCTACCCCTCGCCGACAAACGACGACCGGCGCATCTTCCAGTCCCGCGAAGCCGTCCAAGCCATCACGCGGCTTGAGGCGGCAGGCCATGGCTGGCGGGCCGAGGCACTCTATCGGGCACTGGCCAAGCAATTGGACAGCCCCGGCGAGATCGCCATGCTAGCGGCGCGCGCCGAGCGTTCCGGCAATCATCAGCTCTCCCTTCAGGTCGGCAAGATCGCCTATGGCCGCGGCATCGATGTCGCCGCACTTGCTTTCCCGATAGGCGTCATTCCGGACAATGCCAATATTTCCGGCTCGGGCAAGGCGCTCGCCTATGCCATCGCCCGGAAGGAAAGCGCCTTCAATCCGGCCGCCGTCTCCTCGGCCAATGCGCGCGGCCTGCTGCAGCTTCTGCCGAAGACGGCAAAGGCGGTCGCCGGCAGACATGGACTGGCCTATTCCGATGCCAAGCTGACGCAGGATGCCGGCTACAACGCGACGCTCGGCGCTCACTATCTCGGCGAGCAGATCGACGCTTTCGGCGGCTCCTACATTCTGACCTTCATTGCCTACAATGCCGGCCCGAACAAGGTTCCGGAATGGATCAGCCGCTATGGTGATCCGCGCGGCAAGTCCATCGATGATGTTGTCGACTGGATCGAGCGCATCCCCTTCCCCGAGACGCGTAACTACGTCCAGCGCGTCATGGAGAACTATCAAGTCTACAAGGCCCGGCTCGGCCAGAAGACCGATATCGAGCATGATCTGATCTACGGCCGCGGCTAAGCCCATCTCTCGTAAGCCCGATTGTCCGCAGCGGCAAAATGGCGTTACATCCCTCGTGAAACATCATCCACGAGGAATTATCGATGGGCAGTGACGATGAGAGCGGCTTTGTCGCCAGAACGATCTCGGCACCGGACGGATTAAGGCTTTACGCGCGTGATTACAGCTATGGCGAATCATCTACTTTCAGCGCATCGCCGGTCATCTGCCTGCCGGGACTGACCCGCAACTCGCGGGATTTTCATCAGCTGGCACTGCTTTTGTCCCGCGATCCGATTGCGCCACGACGGGTGATCACGCTCGATTCGCGTGGGCGCGGACTGTCGGCCTGGGATGGCGACAAAAGCCACTATAATCTCGCGGTGGAAGCTCAGGACGTGCTTGCCATGTGCGCCGCGCTCGATATCTCTCAAGCCGTCTTCATCGGCACATCGCGCGGCGGCCTTGTCCTGCATCTGCTGGCCGCAAGCCGCCCCGATCTTCTAGAAGCGGTCATTCTCAACGACATCGGTCCCGCGCTGGAGAAGGAAGGACTTGGCAATATCCGCGACTATCTGAACCGCGACAGGAAACCGGCCGATTGGAACGAGGCCGTCGACATCCTGCGGGAAAATCATGGCGCCGCCTTCCCGGCGCTCGCGGAGGAGGATTGGCGCGATATGGCGCGGGCCATCTACACCATCAAGGATGGCAAGATCGTCGCCGATTATGACCCGGCAATTGCCGCGCAGATGCAGGCGCTGGACCTCGAAGCGCCGCTTCCGGATCTCTGGACTCCATTCGAGGCATTCCGAGACATCCCGCTGATGGTGATTCGCGGGGAGAACTCCAAATTGCTGACGACGGCCACGGTTGAGGAAATGGCAAGACGCCATCCCGGCATGACGATCAAGATTGCTCTCGGGCAAGGACATGCGCCGATCCTGCATCTCAGGGATATCCTGGCTACGATCAAGGATTTCCTAGCGGCGAGCTGAGCCTTGCGCAACAGCAAGCGGAAGCCAAGAACAGAAATGGCCCGGTTGGGAAAACCGGGCCATTTCCTTCTGATCGGAGGTCAGATCAGAATATGAGCTATATCAAATCCGGTTCTTCGAACCGAATTAGAACGTACGCTGGAAGCGCAGAATACCAGCCCAGGTATCCTTGTTGGCAGCGTCATAGTTTACGTAGGTCAATTCCGGCTCGATCAGCAGGTCCTTGACCGGATTGAACTTGACGTTCGTCGTCGCAGCGAAAGTCTTCACGTCGTCATAGGAAAGCTGCAGGTTCCACTTCAGCTTGTCGTTGACCGGAACGCCAACGCCGCCCCAGACAGCCCAGTCACCCCAGCCAAGACCATCTCCGCCTGCACCGGCGTACTTGTTGAGCTTGCTGCCATCTGTGTTGTAGCCACCCATAACGAAAGCGGTGAGAACGCCGAAGTCGGCATCGACACGAGCCTTGACAGCGCCTTCTTCAACGATGGAGTCGTAGCCGCCTACGACACGGAACTGCCATGCGCCGGCCTTGTAGCCAGCACCGGCGACAACGTCCGGAGCGTAATGGTCGGAGCTGTTTTCGCCGTTTGCACCCGTCGCGCCCGTGCCGGAATTGGAATCTTCCAGCGAGATGACGGCGGTGAAGCCGTTGCCGGCATCATAGTTGTAGGTGAGCTGATTGAGCTCGTCGCCACCATTGATACCATACTCGATCACGTCATCGTTGATGACGTCGCCGGCATAGCCGAGGAAGGTCGAGTAGACCGAATCGTTCTTACCAACGAGGAAGCCACCGAGGCTGATATTGGCCCAGAGCAGCTTGCTGGTCGTGGAGTTGCCGTCGTTCCAGTCGTAACGATAGACCGTGCTGGTCTTCAACGGACCGTATTCGGTGTCCGAAGCCGTCGAAAGTCTCAGCTCAGCGCGGGTATGCCAGTAGGTGCCGCGTTCACCGGCTTCCTGGCCAGCCTTGTAGGCATTGTACCAGCCACCTTCGGTACGAACCATGCCGCCAATCTTGAGGCAGGTTTCGGTACCCGGAATGAAGAAATAGCCGGCGCCATAGGCGTCGCAGATGCGAACGTATTCAAGCGGCTCGGGCTCGGCAGCGACGATAGCGTCGGCTGCATGAGCACCGGAAACTGCTGCCAGCGCAGCAGCGGAGCCGAGAAGAAGGCTCTTGATGTTCATAGTAACTCCAGTTCCAAAATTAATTAGGCAAGAGTATTCACGCCGAAAAACGACGCGCCCCACCCCACCTTGTGTTCAAAGTTGACCCCTGATCTGGGAGAAACGAAACCGTAAGCCTCGCTTCTGATTTGCAACCTACAGATCGAATTTTTCAGAGCAATATCAGATACAAACTATCGGCATTTATGACGCCCGTTTCAAAAGGTGCGTTGCACAAAAATCACGTCGTAAAATTGTCACATGAAATGGTCGAGCTTGCTGTCGCCTCTTGCCCGACATTACTTTCCATGAATCCTCAACTTATGTCGCCCTTCTTTTCATGCAAAACTAATACATAAAATAGAGAAGGATGTGCTTCCAACACTGAAACCAGATGGCTATCGACTATGCCCTAAACGCAAAAAGCCCGGCTCGAAAGCCGGGCTTTTCGTCACTTGCGTGACAGATCAGATCATGACCGAAGTCAAATCAGATTAGAAGCTGCGCTCGAAGCGGAGGATACCAGCCCACTGATCTTTGTTGATCGAATCCCAGTTGGTGTAGGAAACTTCCGGCTCGATCAGGAGGTTCTTGACCGGGTTGAACTTGAGGTTCGTGGTCGCGGCAAAAACCTTCGAGTCGGTGTAAGCGAGCTGCAGGTTCCACTTCAGCTTTTCGTTGACCGGTACGCCAACGCCGCCCCAGACGGCCCAGTCGCCCCAGCCGATACCAGCAACGCTACCGGCGCCGGCATACTTGTTCAGCTTGCTGCCGTCGGTGTTGTAGCCGCCCATCAAGAAGGCCGAGAAGACACCGAAGTCAGCATCGACGCGAGCTTTGACAGCGCCTTCTTCGACGATGGAGTCATAACCACCGACGACCTTGAAGGACCATGCGCCAGTCTTGTAGCCAATACCGGCAACAACGTCCGGAGCGTAATGATCCGAGCTGTCTTCGCCGTTAGCACCCGTGGCGCCAGTGCCGGAGTTGGTGTCTTCGACCGAGATCACAGCCGTGACGCCGTTGCCGGCATCATAGTTGTAGGTGATCTGGTTGAGTTCGTACGGGCCGTCATAGACAACGTCGTCGTTGATGACGTCGCCGGCGTAGCCGGTGAAGACGTTGAACTGCGAGTCTTCCTTACCGACGGTGAAGCCACCGAGGCTGATGCTGGCATGCAGCAGGTTCGTGCTCGTCGAGCCGCCGTCCTGCCAATCCCAACGAATTTCAGTGTTGGTCTTCAGCGGACCGTATTCGGTATCCGTAGCCGTCTGCAGCTGCAGCTCAGCACGAGTGTGCCAGAGCGTACCATAGTGAGAGTCAGGGTTGTAGGCATCGTACCACTTGCCTTCGGTACGAACCTTGCCGCCGATCTTGAGGCAGGTTTCGGTGCCCGGAATGAAGAAGTAGCCGGCGCCGTATGCGTCGCAGATGCGAACGTATTCAAGCGGCTCAGGCTCAGCAGCAACGATAGCGTCAGCTGCATGAGCACCGGAAACTGCTACCAAAGCAGCAGCGGAGCCGAGAAGAAGGCTCTTGATGTTCATTATTGACCTCCAGTCAAAGTTTCATTCGAGAATGAGAACTACCCGAAGGTATTCCCTGCCCCATCCTCGTGTTTCAAGAAGTGGACGATCAATCGCCCTCGCTTCCGAATTTGAAAATACAAGACGCGAACTGTCACGCAATCTACATCTTGCCGGAAAGGGGGATTCACAGGAGCCTTACGCAATTCCTGTTGCCGAAAGGACACAAGTCAGCAACACAGGCGCCACATTTGTTTAGACTTCGTTAAGAAAGCCCTTAATGTACGGACACTTACGAGCCGATTTTAAATAAGGCATGGAAATAGGACAAGCTGCCAACATGGCAGATCCGGGGCAAATCCGTGACGTCAACGACGCCGCGCACGCCATTTCCGACATTTACGACCATCGCCGTCAAAAGCGAGGAACGGGCAAAACCCAGTCCGAGGTCCCGGGCCGATACTCAAGGGCACGCGATTCTGTTGCGACCGATTCGACGGCGAGCGACGATTTGCGGATTATTCACTCGCACGATTGCAGCAGAATGACAAAATAGGCGCGACAAAGCTTATAATGGAAGAGACGGACGCTCCTTAGCGCGTCCCTTGAGCCTCATGCCGTGCAACAGTCCGTGCCAGCCACCCTCGGACAGCAACATCCAGGCGCTGCCTGCTTTACTCGATGCCTTGGCTTGCAGATCGCCGAGCGGGAGACAAACAGCAACATGACGCGACCGGCCTCCACACGCAGTCTATCAACGTCGAAAATCTGCATGGCGGCGCCGGGAGGGCCTATCTCGAAGGTAAGCCTTGCACCGACATCGAGCTCGACCCGCTGGGCAACCTGATCGAGAATTCCCCGAAACTTGTCGACCGACAGAAAATCGCCCCCGCCTTCCTGGGCGATATCCTCGATCTGCAGAATCGTTTCCCTCCACGCATCCGGGTTTCCGCCGCAGTCGAGCGTGACGAACGAGCCGGCCTTCACCTCGGTGACGTGATAGCCCGGCCGGATCATTCGCCCGCCATAATCGATGACTAGCGCCTTGCCGGCATGCGGCTCCAATGCCGCCAGAAGTATGCCGAGAGAGGCGTCACCGTGAAAATCCATCTCCGAGGGTCTGGCATCATCAATCATCTTCGTGTACCTTCATCTCAATTACTCTTGAGATATTGATGCAATGATGAACGAAAAGCAAGCCCTCGACGCCTTCGCGGCACTCTCGCAGGAAACCCGGCTGCGAATCGTCCGCCTGCTGGTGACAGCCGGCCCCGCAGGATTGCCGGCCGGCGCGATCGGCGAAGCCATGGACGGCGCCTCCTCCTCGCGCATGTCCTTCCACCTGAGCCATCTCGAACATGCCGGATTGGTCGAGTCCCGGCGCGAAGGCCGCTCGATCGTCTACACCGCCGCCTATCCGGCGCTCTCCGGCGTCATCGAATTCCTCATGCGCGACTGCTGCCAGGGCCATCCCGATGTGTGCAGCCCGGCTGTCGCGGCGCTGTCCTCCTGCTGCGAGCCCGAGAAGGGCGTCGCCCATGCGTGATGACAATCAATCAGACCGCTTCTTCAACAAGGCCGCTCAATCCGAAGACTCAACGTCGCCCCGGAGCAAAGCAAAGTGAGACAGATCATGGATATCATCATTTACCACAACCCCGACTGTGGCACCTCGCGCAACACAGTCGCTCTGATCCGCAATGCCGGTGTCGAGCCGCATGTCATCGAATATCTGAAGACACCGCCGTCGCGCGCGATGCTGATACGGCTGATCGCGCGGATGGGAATAGCCACCCGGGACCTGCTACGGGAAAAGGGCACGCCCTATGCGGAGCTCCGCCTTGACGATCCAGGCCTGACGGACGACCAGCTCCTCGACGCGATGATGCAACATCCTATTCTGATCAACCGGCCGATCGTGGCCAGCCCGAAGGGTGTAAAGCTCTGCCGGCCATCCGAAGAGGTTCTCGACCTGCTGCCTCCCCAGCTTGGCGAGTTCTTCAAGGAGGACGGCGAACGTATCGTCGATGAGCACGGCCGCCGCGTTGCGACGGCGTGAGGGGACATCGTGTCGATCTTTGAACGCTATCTCACCCTCTGGGTCGCCCTCTGCATCATCGTCGGCATCGCGCTCGGGCACATCATGCCCGGTGCATTCCAAGTCGTCGGCGCGGCCGAGATTGCCCGGGTCAACCTGCCGGTCGCCGTGCTGATCTGGCTTATGGTCATTCCGATGCTGCTCAAGATCGATTTCGCCGCCCTTGGCGAGGTCGGCCGTCATTGGCGCGGCATCGGCGTGACGCTGTTCATCAACTGGGCGGTGAAACCCTTCTCGATGGCACTGCTCGGCTGGCTATTCATCGGCTGGCTGTTCCGGCCCTATCTGCCGGCCGGCCAGATCGACAGCTATATCGCCGGACTGATCATTCTTGCCGCAGCACCCTGCACCGCCATGGTATTCGTCTGGTCGAACCTGACCAAGGGCGAACCGCACTTCACGCTGAGCCAGGTGGCGCTCAACGACGCCATCATGGTCGTTGCCTTCGCGCCGCTCGTCGGCTTGCTGCTCGGCCTTTCCGCCATCACCGTACCGTGGGGCACGCTTGTCCTGTCGGTCGCGCTCTATATCGTCATTCCGGTGATCGCCGCGCAATTCCTGCGCCGGCGATTGCTTGCCTCTGGCGGGCAAGGCGCTCTTGACCGTCTGTTGGCCAAGCTCGGCCCAGTCTCGCTCGTGGCGCTGCTGGCAACGCTGGTGCTGCTGTTTGGCTTCCAGGGCGGAGAGATCGTTGCGCAGCCCCTGGTCATCGCGCTTCTTGCAGTGCCGATCCTGATCCAGGTCTATTTCAATGCGGGGCTCGCCTATCTGCTGAACCGCATTGCCGGCGAACAGCATTGCGTCGCCGGCCCTTCCGCGCTGATCGGGGCGTCGAACTTCTTCGAACTCGCCGTCGCCGCCGCAATCAGCCTGTTCGGCTTTCATTCCGGCGCGGCACTCGCCACGGTCGTCGGCGTGCTGATCGAAGTGCCGGTCATGCTCACCGTCGTCTGGGTCGTGAACCGATCCAAAGGCTGGTATGAGCGCGGCGACAGGGTCACGGTGATCGCCGAGGCTCATCGCTGATGTCGGCGGATCTTGCGGGTGCGTCCACCGATTGCCTCGACGGACCGCGCGTAAGACCCTGGCTCGTTATCGCGGCGCTCGGCCTGACGCAGATCATCGGCTATGGCACGCTCTATTACAGCTTCAGCATTCTCGCGCCCGCCATGGCGCGTGACTTCGGATGGCCAACCGAATGGATCTTCGGTGCGCTGTCCGGCGCGCTGTTGATCGGCGGCCTGGCCGCGCCATGGGCGGGCCGATGGATCGACCGCTACGGCGCCGGACGCATCATGACGCTCGGATCGCTTGCAGGGGCAGCCGCTCTGGTCGCCTGCGCCCTGGCGCCGGTCGGCATCGCCTTTGTGCCGGCGCTGATCGCCGTCGAGATCGCCTCGACCCTGGTGCAATACGGCGCCGCCTTTGCCCTTCTCGTGCAGCAACAACCACACACCGCACAGCGCAGTATCGTCCACCTGACGCTGATTGCCGGCTTTGCCTCGACGATCTTCTGGCCGGTCACCACGGCGCTCCACAATGTACTGTCGTGGCAGCAGGTGTATCTCGTCTTCGCGGCGATGAATCTTTTCATCTGCCTGCCGATCCACGCCTGGCTGTCGCGGCTGAACCGGCCTCCCGACGAAACGGGTGACGCCAATGCCGCCGCGCCGAGCGTAGCCGTCGACGGCAGCCTTCCCCTCGCCGCCCGACGGAGAGGCTTCATCCTCATGGCAATCGGCTTCGCGCTCCAGAGCTTCGTCGGCTCAGCCATCCTTGTGC
>DASVPC010000130.1:0-34868 GCA_036383055.1 Rhizobium sp.
GCAGTTTCCCACCCGAAGTTGCGTAGAGACAAAAAGATTACGCCACGGTCCTATCCGATGCCGCAAATCTGCTGCTCGGTTCGATATCGGGCTTGCCCAGCAGAAAACCCTGAAGCTGCGCGCAGCCCTCCTCGACGACGATACGGCGTTGGCTTTCCGTTTCCACACCTTCCGTCACCACCGGCATGTTCAGGCTATGACCAAGCCCGATGATGGCGCGCACGATGGAACGCGCCGCCGGATCATGCTCCAGCGCGCCGGTGAAGCTGCGATCGACCTTGATCTTGTCGAAGGGAAAGGCGCGCAGATTGCTCAGCGAGGAATAGCCGGTGCCGAAATCGTCCATCACGACGCGAACGCCCAACCGGTGCAGGCGCTGCAGGGTTGAGAGCACGACAAGGCGGTCGCGCATCAGGGCGGCTTCGGTGATCTCAAGCTCTAGCCGATGCGGATCGAGACCCGTCCTTGTCAAAATCTGCGCCACCTGATCGTACAAGGTCGGGACCATGAATTGCACCGGAGAAACATTGACGGCGATACTGACCTTGTCATGCCAGCGCGCCGCCTCGATGCAGGCCTGTTCCAGCACCCATTCGCCAAGCTGGATGATCGATCCGCTCTCCTCGGCGATCGGGATGAAGGTATCCGGCTCGATCACGCCGCGCACCGGATGATCCCAGCGCAACAGCGCTTCATAGCCGCTGATATCTCCAGTTTGAGCATCGAGGATGGGCTGGTAATCGATATGGAGCTGCCGGCGCAGGATCGCCTGGCGAAGGTCGCTTTCGATCTGGCGGCGGGTGCGGACTGTTTCATCCATATCGGCATCGAAGAAGCACGCGAAGCCGCGGCTGGTGTGCTTGACGCGGTAAAGGGCGATATCGGCATTGCAATAGAGCTGCTCGGCGCTATGGCCGTCCCGCGGATAGATGGCGATCCCCAGGCTGACGCCGACGGCGGTCGGATCGCGCGCCGTGTCCATCTCCGCGGCGAATTCCGCCAGGATGCGCTCGGCCAGCCGGCGCGCACCCTCCGGCTGCGATTGCCCCGGCTGAATGATCGCGAATTCATCACCGCCGAGCCTCGCCACCGTGTCGCTATCCTCGGCCGAACGACGGAGAATACCGGCGACTTTGCAAAGGATCCGATCCCCTTCGGCATGGCCGAAAACGTCGTTGATGGCCTTGAACCGGTCGAGGTCGAGGCAGAACACGGCGACCTCTGTCCCCTTGTGCTCCGCCATCTGCAGGGCCTGGCGAATGCGCTCGTCGAAAAACGCGCGATTGGGGAGATCCGTCAGCGTATCGTGATGGGCCAGGTGCTCGATCATCTGCTGCGCCTGCCGGCGCTCCGTCAGATCCCGGACGACCAGCACGCGGCATTCGTGCCCGCGATAGGTAATGGTGCGAATAACGACCTCGACGGGAATAGCCCTGCCGCTCCTGCTGAAAAGTGCGGTTTCCCGAGACGTGGCTTCCTCAGGGCGTATACTAGCGCCCAGCGTGAGAAAGTCCTCCGGCGACTTGCCGATCAACCGCTGCAACGACCAGCCGGAAATGGCGACGAACCGCTCATTGGCATCGATGACACGGCCGTCGCGAACGATCAGCATGCCCTCGAGCGAGGCATTGGCGAAACCGCGCAAATCGGTCAGATGACGATCGACGAAGGCGGCGCCAAGCGCAATCAGAACCAGCCCCATCGATGCCGCCATGATGATGCCGGCAAGCACGATACGGTCGATCGAAAGGGTCGCCGCCTCCACGGTCGGATCCGGCGTCAGCGTAACGCCGCTCATCGCGGTGAAGTGCAGGGCGCAGATCGCCAGCACCAGAAGCAGCGTGCCGAGCACGATCCGCCGGTAGCCGCCCATGCGGAAAAAGGCGACGAAGGAGAGTGCTGCCAAGACGGCGCCGGCTGCAATCGCCGCCAATGTCCGCGATGGATCGTGGGCAAGGATCGCCGGCGCCTGGATGGCCTGCATGCCGGTGAAGTGCATCGAGGCGATGCCAAGCGCCATCAGCATGCCGCCGACGGCAAAGGAGAAGGTATTGTCCCACTCGAAAGCCACCGCAATGGCGAACCACGAGCCGAGGATGGCAAAGACCACGGAGAGGATCGTGAGCGAGAGGCCGTAGCTGATCGGCAGGCCACCGTCATAGGCCAGCATGGCAATGAAGTGCGTCGCCCAGATGCTGACCCCGCTGGCAAAGGCGGCGGCGGCCACCCAATAGCTGCGCTGCTGCGATCGGCATTCCTGCGCCCGTGAAAACAGCAGCATCGTCGCCAGGCTGCCGATCAAGCAAATGGCGGCGGCGACGAAAATCAACCTGATGTCGTGCTCGTCGCGAATGCATGCAATGACAGAGAACATTCAGCATCTCCATTTGCTTTTATCGATCAAGCTTATTTTCGATGCTCTAAATAACCGTAAATTAAATAGACGACTCTTTATGCTGGGACACATCCTCTGCGTGCGGCAATCGCGCCGCGAAATTTTCAGGTTTCCCGCCTCGAAACCGGCCGGGCTTTGGTCTATCGTCCCAGCAATTTCCATGTAAGGAGTCGGATATGACCGATGTATCGCCCGTTCTCGACCGCGCGGATCAGAACCTTCCGTCCAGCCTCGACAATCTGTTCGAACTGCTGCGCATCCAGTCCATCTCGACCGATCCCGCCTTCAAACCGGAGTGCCGCAAGGCGGCGGAATGGCTCACCGCCTATCTGACCAAGCTCGGCTTTACGGCGTCCGTGCGCGACACGCCCGGCCATCCGATGGTCGTCGCCCATCATGATGCTGCGAGCGCGGATGCGCCGCATGTGCTGTTCTACGGCCATTACGACGTGCAGCCGGTCGATCCGATCGAACTTTGGGAGAGCGACCCCTTCGCGCCCGCCATCAAGGACATGGGCAATGGCCGCAAGATTCTGGTGGGACGCGGCACCTCCGATGACAAGGGCCAGCTGATGACCTTCGTCGAGGCCGTCCGTGCCTATAAGGAGATCAACGGCGCGTTGCCGGTCCGTGTCACCATCCTGTTCGAGGGCGAGGAGGAGTCCGGCTCGCCGTCGCTGAAGCCCTTTCTCGAAGCCAATGCGGCCGAGTTAAAGGCGGATTATGCGCTGGTTTGTGATACCGGCATGTGGGATGGCGATACCCCGGCGATCTCGGCCGGCCTGCGTGGTCTGGTCGGCGAGGAGATCACCATCATCGCCGCCGACCGCGATCTGCATTCCGGCCTCTACGGCGGCGCGGCGGCCAATCCGATCCATATCCTCACCGATATCCTTGCCGGCCTGCACGACGAGACCGGCCGCATCACGCTCGACGGCTTCTACGACGGCGTGGAGGAAACGCCCGCCAATATCAAAGCCTCCTGGGAAACGCTCGACCGCTCGGCAAAGAATTTCCTCGGCGACGTCGGCCTGTCGATCCCATCCGGAGAAAAAGGCCGCTCGGTGCTGGAGCTGACCTGGGCGCGGCCGACGGCTGAGGTCAACGGCATCTGGGGCGGCTATACCGGTGCCGGTTTCAAGACCGTCATCGCCGCCAAGGCGTCGGCAAAGGTCTCCTTCCGTCTCGTCGGGGAGCAGAACCCGGCGGCGATCCGCGACAGCTTCCGCGCCTATGTCCGCTCGAAGGTGCCGGGCGACTGCTCGGTGGAGTTCCAGGAGCACGGCGCTTCGCCGGCGATCCAGCTGTCCTACGATTCGCCGGTACTGACCAAGGCGAAGAACGCCCTTTCCAACGAATGGCCACAGCCGGCTATCGTTATCGGCATGGGCGGCTCGATCCCGATCGTCGGCGACTTCCAGAAGATGCTCGGCATGGAATCCCTGCTCGTCGGCTTCGGCCTCGCCGACGACCGCATCCATTCCCCAAACGAGAAATATGAGCTGCGGTCCTATCACAAGGGCATCCGCTCCTGGATCCGCATCCTCGGCGCGCTCGCTTGAGCTAAAGAACGGAGACGCGCGGTCCCGGTCGCGCGTCCCTTCGATGGCCCCTCCCCCTCACTTTCAATTCAACAGACAGGCACGGCCATGGGGATCTGGATCGATACCGACATGGGCTTCGACGATATCGCCGCTATTCTAGTGGTGACGCATTCGAGCCTTGCGATCGACGGCATTTCGCTGGTGAGCGGCAATGCGCCGCTTAAGCAGGTGTGCGCCAACGCCGCCAGCGCCGCAGCCGTCTTCGGCTGGACATTCCCCATCCATACCGGCCGCGAACTTCCGGTGCTCTGCAAACTGGAAACGGCACAAAGCATTCTCGGCTCAAGCGGCATACCGACCATGGGTAAAAGCCTGCCGCCGGCGGATGAACTGCCGCCTAGCGATGCCTTTGCCGCCCTCTGCGACTGGCTGGCGAACGGCATCGGGCCGAAGCGCATCCTGGCGCTCGGCCCGCTTACCAATATCGCCGCCCTCGTCCTCGCCCGCCCTGACCTCGCCGCCCGCATCGACGAACTGACATGGATGGGCGGCGGCGTGACCTCGGGCAATCACACGGCCTCGGCCGAGTTCAACGCCTATGCCGATCCGGAAGCGCTCGCCATCGTGCTGGCGCACGGCCTGCCGCTGCGGATGATCGATCTCGATATTTGCCGGAAAGTGCTGGCGCGGCCCGACGATGTCGAGCGCGTGCGTCAAGCCGCCGGCAAGAATGCCGAACTGCTTGCCGATCTCCTCGGCGGCTACGTCAATATCGCCATCAGCCGCGGCCGGCCGGCGATGGCGGTCTACGACCCGACCGCCGCCGCCATCTTCGTCGCTCCCGACATCGCCAGGCTCCAACATGCCCGGATCGATGCCGAGCTGTGGGGGCAGCACGCGCGCGGGCGCACGGTCGTCGAGACGCGCGCGTCGCATGCGGAATTCAACGCCCATTTCGCCGCCGAGATCGATGCCGACAGGGCGCGCGCCATCATCTTCGACGCCATGATCAACGAGGCACGCCGATGATCCAGCATTCCCATGAGCCCGGCGACCTCAACGCACCCGACCTGCGCGCCCGCGCGGTTGCGGCGGCGCGCGGCGATGCGCCCTTCGACCTGCTGATTACGGGCGGCCGTCTGGTCGATATGGTGACCGGCCAGATCCGCGCCGCCGATATCGGCACCGTCGGGCCGCTGATCGCAAGCGTGCATGTGCCAGGAAGCCGCACTGATGCGGCCGAGACGATCGATGCCTCGGGCTGCTTCCTCTCGCCCGGCCTGATCGATACGCATATGCATATCGAAAGCTCGATGGTGACGCCGGCTCTCTATGCCGAGGCGGTGTTGCCGCGCGGGGTCACGACCATCGTCTGGGATCCGCATGAGTTCGGCAATGTGCATGGCCTTGAAGGCGTGCGCTGGGCCGTCGAGGCGACCCGGCCGCTGCCACTGCGGGTCATCCCGCTTGCACCGTCCTGCGTGCCCTCCGCCCCGGGCCTGGAGCTGGCGGGCGCCGATTTCGACGCTACCGCCATGGCCGAGATGCTGGCCTGGCCGGAGATTGGCGGCGTCGCCGAGGTGATGACCATGCGCGGCGTCATCGACGGCAATCCGCGCGCCAGCGCCATCGTCAATGCCGGGCTGCAATCCGGCAAGCTCGTCTGCGGCCATGCTCGCGGTCTCGAAGGCGCCGATCTCAACGCCTTCATGGCAGCCGGCATCTCCTCCGATCACGAACTGACCTCCGGCTCCGATTTCCTCGCCAAGCTTTCCGCCGGCCTGACGATCGAGCTGCGCGGCTCGCATGACCATTTGCTGAAACAGTTCGTCGACGTGATCAACGATCTCGGCTTCCTACCGCAGACGGTGACACTCTGCACCGACGACGTCTTCCCCGACGATCTGCATGTCAATGGCGGCCTCGACGACGTGGTTCGCCGGCTGGTGCGCGACGGGCTGAAGCCGGAATGGGCGCTGCGGGCGGCGACGCTGAATGCCGCCATGCGGCTCGGCCGCAACGACCTCGGTCTGATCGCCGCCGGCCGCCGCGCCGACATCGTGCTGTTCGAAGACCTCCGGGCTTTGAAGGTGAAACAGGTGATTGCCAATGGCGAGATCATCGCGGAGGCTGGCAAGATCACCGGCACCGCCGCGCATCTCGATACGGCACCGCTGCAGAATTCGATCAAACTCGCGCCGCTCGGCGAAGATGATTTCCGTGTACCAGCCAGCGGCAACCGCGTGCGGCTTGCAACGATCGACCGACCGCGCTTCACGCAATGGGGTGAGATCGAAGCCGATGTCGCGGACGGATATGTCGTGCCGCCGGCCGGGACCACCATGCTCGCCGTCGCCCATCGCCATGGCAGAGCGGAAGGGGGCAAGGCGGATGGACGGCCGCGCGTCGGCTTCCTCAGCGGTTGGGGCGAATGGCGCGGCGCCTTCTGCACCACTGTCTCGCATGACAGCCACAATCTGACAGTCTTCGGCGGCAATGTCAGGGACATGACACTCGCCGCCAACGCCGTCATCGCAGCTGGCGGCGGTCTGGCGGTGGCAAGCGACGGCAAGGTCCAGATCGTGCTGCCGCTGCCGCTTTCCGGCCTGGTCAGCGACGCGCCGCTTGCGGAAACAGCCCTGACCTTCCGCGCCCTTCGCGAGGCGATGGACAAGATCGTCGACTGGCAGCCGCCCTACCTCGTCTTCAAGGCCTGCTTCGGGGCGACGCTTGCCTGTAACGTCGGCCCGCATCAGACGGATCGTGGGATTGCCGATGTGGTAACGGGGCGGGTGTTGGAGACGCCGGTGCTTGGGGAGGTTTAGGTTCTTTGCCTGATTTGGGCTCTGCATTCGAGGAGAGTGCATACCCCCTCTGTCAGCTAGGCTGACATCTCCCCCACATGGGTGGAGATTGGTAACTTGCAGCACTCTCTCGGCTCAAACAAACATCGAACCTGCTGAAACTGCGATTTATTGCTTTACGAGTAATAAGCAGCAAACTCCCAACGATCTCCGCCCTTGTGGGGGAGATGTCACGAAATGACAGAGGGGGGTATCAGAGGTGCGGCAAACTCAAAGACTTCTGCTTATCGCCACGCTCGATGCGATCGCATCATCGTTGAAGTCATAAGCGACGTTGTTATGCAGCACACGGGACGATCCCATCGGAAAAGACATGGCAGGTCCTTTGGCAACGACCTCAACCGAAAAGCAGCTCAGGCGCCAGGCTTGTCGAAGACATGCGCTTTGCCAAGCACGGTCACGGAGACCATGCTGCCGATCTCGGGCAGGCCGACACCGGAGCTTTTGATATTCAGCGTCTCGCCGCCATTAGCCTGCGAAAGGACGATCGTCACCGTGCAGACGGCGCCGCCGAATTCGACATCGGTAACTTTGCCGACACATGCGGCACTCGCTTCGGCGTCATCGAGAACACTCAGTTGCAGCTGTTCGGGCCGCAGCATGATATCGGCACGCCCCTGCCGGCCGTTGGTGTCGAGCGGAATATGGCCCAGCGCGCAATTGGCAAAGCCATCACCAAAGTTTGCGGGCAGCAGGATGGCGTCGCCGAGAAAGGTCGCGGTCTCGCGATCCCTGGGGTTGAGATAGAGCGTCTGCGGGGTTCCCGCCTGCACCAGCCTGCCGTCGCGCAGAACGGCGACCTGATCGGCGAAGGATAGCGCCTCCGCCTGATCATGCGTGACCAGGATCGTGGTGATGCCGGCGATTTGCAGGACGCGGGCGACGGCCTTGCGCATGTTTTCGCGCAGGCCCGTGTCGAGCGCGGAAAAGGGTTCGTCGAGCAGCATCAACCGTGGCTTGCGGCCAAGAGCACGGGCAAGCGCCACGCGCTGTTGCTGGCCACCGGAAAGCTGATGCGGGCGGCGGTCGAGCATGTTGCGATCAAGCTCCACCATGTCGATCAGCGCGTTGATCTGCTCGGCGCGATCCGCCCGTCCGCGTTCCATGCCGAAGCTGATATTGTCCGCCACGCTCAGATGCGGAAACAGCGCGCCGTCCTGCGAGACGATGCCGATGCCGCGGCGATGGGCGGGCACGACGGACGGGCCATCCGCCAGCGTTTCGCCTTCCAGCGTCACCTGGCCGGCATCCGGGGTCTCGAAGCCGGCGATGATGCGCAACAGCGTCGTCTTGCCGGAGCCGGACGGGCCGACGATGGCGGTACGGCTACCGGAGGCAACGGTGAGGTCGATATTGTCGAGCGCGCATACCGGGCCGTAGCGCTTGCTGATGGTCTTGATCGCCAGAAAGGTCATTGTCCGGCCGTCCGCTTGGATTGCGTATAGAGAAGAAGGGTGAGCGGCAGCGAGAGCACCACCATCATGAAGGCGTAGGGCGCGGCGGAGACATAGTCGATCTCGCTGGTCAGCGACCAGAATTTCGTCGCCAGCGTCACCGTGCCGTTCGGCGACAGCATCAGCGTCGCCGTCAGCTCATTGGTGATCCCCAGGGCGACCAGCGCGACGCTGGCGGCAAAGCCGGGAGCGGCAAGGCGCATGGTGATCTGCCGCACAGCCTGGGCCGGTGTGCGGCCGAGCGCCATGGCGGCGCGTTCGAGCTCGACCGGGGCCTGGGCGATGCTGGCGCGCAGGCCCACCATGGCGCGCGGCAGGAACAGGAGGACATAGGCAAGCAGCAGCGTTGCGAAGGTCTGGTAGAGCGGCAGGATCAGCCGCACCGTGATCGACACCAGCGCCAGGGCAACGACGACGCCCGGCAGCGAGCCGACATAGTAATGGCAGGCCTCGAGGATGCGCTGCAGCCGGCCGGGTGCGCGCACTGAGAGCCATGCCATCGGGATGGCGGCGACGGTGGCGAGCAGTCCGCCGGCAATTGCAAGGCCAATGGTCTGCAACAGCGCATTGCCGACCGTCTCCATCCGCCAGATGCCGGCGCCGCCAAGATAGAGCCAGCGCGCCAGCGTCACGAAGGGCACACCGAGGGTGAGCGCGGCCACCGCCACCGGAAGAGCGACGGCTGGGACGACGATCCAGCCGAGACGGCGGCGGTCCGCCGGGCGGGCGGCACCGGAGCCGACACGGGCATAACGCTCGTTGCCGCGCGCCAGCACCTCGATACCAAGCAGCAGAAGACAGCAGAAGACGAGAACGCCGCCGAGCATGTTGGCGGCCGGGCTGTTATAGGCGGACTGGAACTGATCGACGATCGCGGTCGAAAACGTATCGAAGCGGATCATCACGTAGAGACCGTATTCCGCGAGCAGATGCAGGCCGACCAGCAACGAGCCGCCGCAGATAGCGAGGCGAAGCTGCGGCAGGATCGCCCGGAAGAAGACGCGCCAGGGATTGAGGCCGAGCGAGGCGGCGGCATCCTCGATCGCCGGATCGAGACGGCGCAGCGCTGCCGCCACCGGCAGGTAGAGGAAGGGATAATAGGCCAGCACCGACACGAGCACGCCGCTCGACAGCCCGCGCATGCCGGGCACCAGGCTGACCCAGGCGTAGCTGTGCACGAAAGCCGGCACGGCAAGCGGCGCAACCGCCAGCCAAGACCATAGGCGCGCGCCGGGGATATCGGTGCGCTCGGTCAGCCAGGCGAGCGTGACGGCGAGCAGGATGCAAAGTGGAATGGTGCAGACTTCGAGAAGAACGGTATTGATCAGCAACTCACCGACGCGATTGCGGAAGATAAGCGCGATGGCTTCGTTCCAGCCGGTATCGACGGTGATCCAGATGATGAAGCCGAGCGGCACCAGGCTCAGAAGCGCGACGACAGATGCAAGGGCAATAACGGAAGCGTGCGGAACACGGCCGCGAGGCGCAGCCGTCAGCGGAGGCACTCGCATGGCAGCGGCCCGACCGGCCGGCGCGGCATATGTGTTCTTCTGCAGCAAGTCTCAGCTGCCTTTCACGCCCTGAAATAGGAAGGCAACCGCCGTTGAAAGGCGATTGCCGGGATCGGATTGGCCAAAAGACCACCCGCATGCCCCTAGCAGGGCATGCGGATCAGATGCAAGAGCTGTGCCCTTTATTGACGCATAAGCCTATCCGAAAACCGCTTCGCACTTTTCGGGGTTATGCGTTAAATCAACCCAGCTTCCGTCATCAGATCGGTGACCTTCTTGCTGTTCAGCTTGGAAGGCTCGACCTTCGGAGCCTGCAGATCATTGAGCGGCACCAGCTTCGGATTGGACTCGGCACCGTTGCCGACGGCATATTCATAGGAATCGCCGTCGCGCAGAACGGCCTGGCCGCCCTTGCCGGTGATCCACTTCAGGAATGCCTGGGCTTCCTTCTGGTGCTGGCTGGAGGCGAGGACGCCGCCGCCGGAAATGCTGACGAAAGCGCCCGGATCCTGGTTCTTGAAGTAATGCAGGAGGACGTTCTTGCTGTTTTCGCCCGTCTTTGCCTGATCGCCGAACCAATAATAATGATAGATGACCGCGCCTTCGACTTCACCGGCGTTGACGGCCTTCATGGCAACGCTGTTGCCCTTGTAAGGGGTGGCGTTTTCCTTCATGGCCTTCAGCCAGGCCTTGGTGGCGTCCTCGCCCTTCAGCTCGAGAAGCGCGCTGACGATCGCCTGGAAATCGGCGCCGGCTGGCGAAGCGCCCCAGCGGCCCTTCCACTTGGGATCGGCGAGGTCGAGCAGCGACTTCGGCAGATCGGCGTCCTTCAGCTTGGTCTTGTCATAGGCGAAGACCGTCGAGCGGGCGGCAACGCCGACCCAGTTGCCATCGACCGCCTTGAAGTTTTCCGGCACCTGCGCCAGCGTATCGGCATTAACAGGGGCGAAGAGCTTGTTGGCATCGACCAGCGCCATGCCCGGAGAATTTTCCGTCAGATAGACGTCGGCGGGGGATGCGGCACCTTCCTCGACGATCTGGTTGGCGAACTGCATGTCGCTGCCGTTGCGGATCGTCACCTTGATGCCGGTTTCCTTGGTGAAGCCATCCGCCCAGGCCTGGGTCAGCGTCTCATGCTGGGCATTGTAAACGACGATGCCTTCGGATTCGGCGGCACTTGCCATCAGCGGAGCGACCGTAAGGCCCGCGGCAAGCGCCAGCGCGCTGGTAAGATGGGTAAAGGAAAAAGTCATAGGCGTCCTCTCGCTTGAAAACCCCGTCTTTGACGGTGGTGCGATAGCCTATATTTTTCCTGACTATTCTTTTCAAGTTTCCGCACACCAGTTTGTATCACAAAAGCTTGAAAATAGAGTCAAGATTTCGCCGGATTTTTCAGCAGCGTGGATGCTGGCGCGGGAACACGCAAAACGCCGCGACGCTTGCGCATCGCGGCCTTTTGATATTCCGAATATCCGGTCAGGTGTCGCGCGTTTCCAGCGTCTTGCTGAAGAAGATCGCGACAAGCGTACAGACGACGCCGGAGAGCAGGTAGAGGCTGGTATAGACGAGGCCGAACTGGCTGGAGAGGCTCAGCGCCACGAAGGGTGCAAAGCCGGCGCCGATCAGCCAGGAAAGATCCGAGGTCAATGCCGAGCCGCTATAGCGGTAGTTCTGGGTGAAGCGGGATGCGCTGGCGCCGGCCGCCTGACCGAAGGAAAGGCCGAGCAGCGTGAAGCCGAGAACCACGTAGATATGGCGACCAGTGCTGCCGCCATCGAGCAGCCAGGGCGCGACGAAGGCAAAGATCGCAATCAACACGGCACCGACGGCCAGCTGGTTGCGCCGGCCGATACGATCGGCCAGCAGGCCGGAACAGATGATCGCGACGATGCCGCAGATCGCGCCGATGAACTCCACCAGCAGGAACGAACCAGCGGACTGTTCGCTATAGAGCGTGACCCAGCCGAGCGGGAAGACCGTGACCAGATGGAAGGTGGCGAAGCTTGCCAGCGGTACGAAGGCGCCGATCAGCACGTCACGGCCATGCACGCGCAGAAGCTCCGTCATCTTGACCGGCTCCAGCTCGTGGCGTTCCAGCAAGGCGCCGAATTCCGGCGTGGCGACCAGGCGAAGCCGGGCGAAAAGCGCGACGACGTTGACCATGAAGGCGCAGAAGAAGGGATAGCGCCAGCCCCATTCCAGGAAGTCGGCGGTGGTCAGGCTCATGACGAAGTAAGCAAAGAGCGCGCTTGCCAGCATGAAGCCGATCGGCGCGCCAAGCTGCGGGATCATTGCAAACCAACCGCGGCGATTGGTCGGTGCATTCAGCGCCAGCAGCGAGGCAAGACCATCCCAGGCGCCGCCGAGCGCCAGACCTTGGCCGATACGGAACACGGCAAGCAGAAGGATCGCGTAGCCGCCGATCTCGGCATAGCCAGGCAGAAAACTCATCGACGCCGTCGAGCCGCCAAGCAGGAACAGCGCGATCGTCAGCTTGACACCACGGCCATAGGCGCGGTCTATCGCCATGAAGATGAACGAACCGATCGGGCGGGCGATAAAGGCAAGCGAAAAGATCAGGAAGGAAAGCATGGTGCCATGCAGGGGATCCGCGAAGGGAAAGATCAGCTTCGGGAAAACCAGGACCGATGCGATGGCGTAGACGAAGAAATCGAAAAACTCGGACGTGCGACCGATGATCACGCCGATGGCAATATTACCCGGTGCGACCTCGCTTCCCGCGTGCATGCTGCGGGCGTCGCGTTCAAAACCTTTGGATGTTGCATTTACTGCTTCATGCGTAACACTGACCATGTGTGAGAGCCTCCCTCTCCAGACGCAAACTCCTCCACGAATTCGCGTACAATCAAAATGTTGATCAAACGTGCGAACTTATCAAGTGTCGGGCATGAAATAATTCGCAAATTAGCCGTTGAATCAGGCCAATTCGGCTTTCGCGGCCGCACTGCCAGGTTGACGTGCCACAATCGGTAGCCATTTTCGCCGATCCGGGTATATTGGCCCCGATAAAAGCTTCGGACCGTTGGAAAACCTTCTGGATTTCTCAGGGTTTTCCCGATAGGTGAGACCGCGCCTAATACCGCATTGCACCCGCATTTGCTGCGGTGCGACGAAACACCTCATATCGTTCATGACCTCCGTCCTTTAGCTGCGGTAGGGTCGAAACAAAAAGAGCTTTAAGACGTGCTAAGACTATCGAAGATTTTCAGCCGCTTATTTGTCCTCCCGCTGTTCTTGCTGCTTTCGGGCTGCAATCTGGTGGTGATGGCTCCCTCCGGCGACATCGCCGTGCAGCAACGCGACCTCATCGTCGTCTCGACCGTCCTGATGCTGATCATCATCATACCGGTGATCTTCCTCACCCTGTTCTTCGCCTGGAAGTATCGCCAGTCGAACACGGCGGCCCCCTATGAGCCCGATTGGCATCATTCGACCCGCCTCGAACTGGTGATCTGGTCGGCGCCGCTGGCGATCATTATCGCGCTTGGCGCGGTGACCTGGATCAGCACCCACCAGCTCGATCCCTACCGGCCGCTCGACCGTATAGCGGCGGACAAGCCGATCCCGCAGGACGTCAAGCCGCTGACCGTCGAAGTCGTCGCGCTCGACTGGAAATGGCTGTTCTTCTATCCGGAATACGGCATCGCCACGGTCAACGAAATGGCGGCTCCGGTCGACAGGCCGATCAACTTCAAGATCACCGCCTCGACGGTCATGAATTCCTTCTTCATCCCTGCTCTCGCCGGCCAGATCTACGCCATGCCGGGCATGGAGACGAAGCTGCATGCCGTCATCAACCATCCGGGCGAATTCGAGGGCCTGTCCGCCAATTATAGCGGCGCCGGCTTCTCGCATATGCGTTTCAAGTTCCATGGCTTCAGCCAGGCCGATTTCGACCAGTGGGTCGATAAGGCCAAGAGCCAGGGCTCGGCGCTCGGCCGTCCGGAATATCTGGTGCTTGCCAAGCCGAGTGAGCGGGAGCCCGTTCGCTACTACAACGCCGTCGACAAGGATCTCTACGAAGCCATCCTCAACATGTGCGCCGATCCAAGCAAGATGTGCATGAGCGAAATGATGCATATCGACGCCAAGGGCGGCGCCGGCAAGGAAAGCCACGAGAACCGCGAGCGCCTGATCCACGACAACCGCGATGCGGATCATGCGGACGTGACCCCGGTGAGGGCCGATGCTCCCGCGGCGAACACGATGCAGCATGGCGACAATTCCATGCCGGGCATGGACATGGGCAACAGCTCATCTTCGGATTCGTCGGCCAGTTCCTCGCAGCCAGCGCAGCACCAGGGTCATTGATCCCCGTGCGCTCACTAACAAGACATTCATAAGGACAGAGGCAATCCATGTTTTCCAACCCGGACCTCTATAAATTCATCTTCGGTCGGCTGACGCTCGACGCCATCCCCTATCACGAGCCGATCCTCGTCGTGACCTTCATCGGCGTCGCGATCGGCGGCATCGCTCTTCTCGGCGCGCTCACCTATTTCCGCCTCTGGGGCTATCTCTGGACGGAATGGTTCACCAGCATCGATCACAAGAAGATCGGCATCATGTATGTCATCCTGGCGCTGATCATGCTGCTGCGCGGCTTTTCCGACGCGCTTCTGATGCGCCTGCAGCAGGCGCTCGCCTTCAACGGTTCCGAGGGTTACCTGCCGCCGCATCACTACGACCAGATCTTCACCGCCCACGGCGTCATCATGATCTTCTTCGTGGCGATGCCCTTCGTCACCGGTCTGATGAACCTCGTCGTGCCGCTGCAAATCGGCGCACGCGACGTCTCCTTCCCGTTCCTGAACAACTTCTCGTTCTGGATGACGACGGCCGGCGCGATCGTCGTCATGATCTCGCTCTTCATTGGCGAATTCGCCAAGACCGGCTGGCTGGCCTATCCGCCGCTTTCCGGCATCGCCTATAGTCCCGACGTCGGCGTCGATTATTACATCTGGGGCCTGCAGGTCGCGGGTATCGGAACGACACTTTCGGGAATCAATCTGGTCGCCACCATCATCAAGATGCGCGCGCCTGGCATGACCTTCATGAAAATGCCGGTCTTCACCTGGACGTCGCTCTGCACCAACATCCTGATCGTCGCCAGCTTCCCGATCCTGACCGCCACGCTCGCGCTGCTGACCCTCGACCGCTATGCCGGCACGAACTTCTTCACGAACGACCTCGGCGGCAATCCGATGATGTATGTCAACCTCATCTGGATCTGGGGCCACCCGGAAGTCTACATCCTGATCCTGCCGGCTTTCGGCGTCTTCTCCGAAGTCGTTGCCACCTTCAGCGGCAAGCGCCTCTTCGGCTATGCCTCGATGGTGTACGCTACCTGCGTGATCATGATCCTCTCCTACCTCGTCTGGCTGCATCACTTCTTCACCATGGGTTCGGGCGCCAGCGTCAACTCCTTCTTCGGCATCACGACGATGATCATCTCGATCCCGACGGGTGCGAAGCTGTTCAACTGGCTCTTCACCATGTATCGCGGCCGCATCCGCTACGAAGTGCCTATGCTGTGGACCGTCGGCTTCATGGTGACTTTCACCATCGGCGGCATGACCGGCGTCATGCTCGCGGTTCCGCCGGCCGACTTCGTGCTGCACAATTCGCTGTTCCTGATCGCCCACTTCCATAACGTGATCATCGGCGGCGTGCTGTTCGGGATGTTCGCGGGCGTCAACTACTGGTTCCCGAAGGCCTTCGGCTTCAAGCTCGATCCCTTCTGGGGCAAAATGAGCTTCTGGTTCTGGCAGATCGGCTTCTGGTTCGCCTTCATGCCGCTCTACATTCTCGGCCTGATGGGCGTTACCCGCCGCGTCAGCCAGTTCGAAGATCCGTCACTGCAGATCTGGTTCATCATCGCGGCTTTCGGCGCCGGATTGATCGCGATCGGCATCGCCTGCTTCCTCATCCAGATCGGCGTCAGCTTCATGAAGCGCGAAGAGCTTCGCGACCATACCGGCGACCCCTGGAACGGGCGCACGCTGGAATGGTCCACCTCGTCGCCGCCGCCAAACTACAACTTCGCCTTCACGCCGATGGTCTACGATCACGACGCCTGGTGGGACATGAAGAACCGCGGCTACACGCGTCCGACCGAAGGATTCATCCCGATCCACATGCCGAAGAATACCGGCACGGGCGTCATCCTCGGCGCACTTTCCATCGCCTTCGCATTCGGCATGATCTGGTACATCTGGTGGCTCGCCGCCATCACCTTCGTCGCAATGATCGCCATTACGATCGGCCATACCTTCAACTATAAGCGCGACTTCTATATTCCCGCCGACGAGGTCGTGAAGACCGAGACCGAGCGTACGAAGCAGCTCGCAGGACAGGTATAAGACCTATGACGACCCAAACCGCACACGCTCCCAACGGCGGCGAAGCGCCCGCCTTCTACCTGACCGAAGAGCATCATCCGGAAGGCAGCACCATGCTGGGCTTCTGGATCTACATCATGAGCGACTGCCTGATCTTCGCAGTCCTCTTCGCGACCTATGCCGTGCTCGGCCACAGCTATGCGGCCGGCCCGTCGCCGGCCGACCTGTTCGACCTGCCGCTCGTCGCCGTCAACACGGCGATGCTGCTCTTCTCTTCCATCACCTATGGCTTTGCCATGCTGGCGATGGAGAAGAACAATAAGTCGGGAACGCTGGCCTGGCTTGCCATCACCGGCCTCTTCGGCGCAGCCTTCATCTCGCTTGAACTCTACGAGTTTCATCACCTGATCCTCGAAGGCGCCGGACCGCAGCGCAGCGCGTTCCTTTCGGCCTTCTTCACGCTGGTCGGTACGCACGGTCTGCACGTCACCACCGGTATCGTCTGGTTGATCACGCTGATGGTGCAGGTTGGCCGGTATGGCCTCATCGCGGAAAACAAGCGCCGCCTGATGTGCCTTTCGATGTTCTGGCACTTCCTCGACGTCGTCTGGATCGGCGTGTTTTCCCTCGTCTACCTCATGGGAGTTCTCGGATGAGCTCGAACGCAAATCATTCGCATCATTCCGGCGACGCCCACGGCCATGACCATCATGGTGGCCACGAAGCCGCGCACGGTACCTTTAAGAGCTATATGACGGGCTTCGTGCTCTCCGTCATCCTGACCGCCATTCCCTTCTGGCTGGTCATGGGCAAGGTTCTCTCCGATCCGGCCGTCACCGCAGTGATCGTCATGATCCTCGGCGCGATCCAGATCATCGTGCACATGATCTACTTCCTGCACATGAACACTCGCTCCGAAGGCGGCTGGAACATGATGGCGCTGATCTTTACCATCGTTCTGGTGATCATCGCGCTTTCCGGCTCGCTCTGGGTCATGCATCACCTCAACGCAAACATGATGGTGATGTCGCCCGAGATGATGCGCAACATGCCGTAACGACAAAGCGGCGGGCGTCCCAAGGACGTCCGCCGCTCCTTCCCGGCTTGCGATCCGCGCCGGGTTTCGCGCCTCCGATGGAGACCAGCGCCATGACCGATACCCTCCCGATATCCTCCGAAAAACCACGCTCGACGCTGAAGCTCGCCATCTGGGTGATCCTGCTGCTGCTATTGACCGCCCTGCTCATCGGGCTCGGCACCTGGCAGGTTAAGCGACTGTCGTGGAAGCTCGACCTGATCGCTCGCGTCGACGCCCGCGTTCATGCAGCACCCGTTGCCGCCCCCGGCCCGGCGGAATGGTCCGCCATCGATGCCGCCGGCTATGAATACAAGCGCGTCCAGGTAACCGGCACCTTCCTCAACGACAAGGAAACGCAAGTCTATGCCTCGACCGTGCTCGGCCCCGGCTATTGGGTACTGACGCCGATGCAAGAGGCGGACGGCATCGTCGTCGTCATCAATCGCGGTTTCGTGCCGACCGCCAAGCGCAATCGGGACACCCGCCCCGCCGGAGAGCTCAGCGGCGAGACCACCGTCACCGGCCTGCTTCGGATCAACGAGCCGAAGGGCACGCTGCTGCGCTCCAACATGCCGGCCGAAGAGCGCTGGTATTCGCGTGACGTGACCGCAATCGCCGAGGCGCGCGGTCTGCAGAACGTCGCGCCCTATTTCATCGACGCGGACGATACGAAAAACCCCGGCGACTTGCCGGTCGGCGGCCTGACGCAGATCGCTTTCCACAACAGCCATCTGGTCTATGCCATCACCTGGTACGGGCTTGCCCTGATGACCTTGGGGCTTGCCGGCTATCTCATCCGTTTCGAGCGGCTGCGGACCAAAGCCGGCCGCTGATCGCTATCGTGTGACATTCGGAAAACGAAGCTGCCAGCGACGACCGTCGCTGGTCATTTCCACAATGCCGAGTGGCTCGACATCGATCGACCAGAAGGCCGAAGGCGGTGCTTGCAGCGCATGCAGGATGGCGGCGCGGATGACGGTCGCATGCGTGACCGCGACGGTATGGCCTCCGTCACCGATATGGCCCTGCATCCAGCTGCCGACGCGTGCAAGGACCGAGGACAGCGCCTCGCCGCCATGCGGTGCCGCATCCAGATCCAGCATCCAGAGCGCCAGGGCTTCCGGATCGCTGTTATTGAGATCGGCAATGCTCTTGCCCTGCCAACGGCCATAATCACACTCGCGGAAGGCAGGCTCGGCGACGCCATCCAGCCCCAGTGCCGCAGCCGTCTGGCGAGCCCTGAGAGCTGGACTGGACCAGGCCCGGTCCACCGATCCGAGCTGCTCGGCAAGAATCCGGGCCTGCTGCGCGGCCTTGGCCTCCAGTGGCTCGTCGGCCGGAAAACGGCTGTTGCGGTTGGCCTCGGTCGGCCCGTGGCAAACCCAGCTCAGATGCGCTCTCATGGTATTGGATTTCCCCGAACCGGATGCGCCGCAACCACCCTGGCGGGCAGACGGTGCGTTGATTGACAATCGTCTTTGCAGCCAGATATAAACTTAGACTTACGGGTGTGGAAGCCGGTGAAATCCCGGCGCGGTCGCGCCACTGTAATCGACGGGCGGATACCGCCCCCAGAGAGCCAGACCCTTCCCGTAAAAAACCCTTCCGCAAATGGAACGCGCTTTTCTGAAGAGGGAATGAAATGTCTGACACCGCATTCGCACCATCCGCGATCCCGACGCCGATCCCGCTCGGCCAAATCCTGCCCTGGGCGATCTTCGCCGGTCTTCTGATGCTGTTGGCGATCTACTTCGTCGGCGCTGAGGAAGGCGCGACATCGCTGATCTCCGGCATGTACGTGCACGAATTCGTGCATGACGGCCGTCATCTGCTCGGTTTCCCCTGCCACTAAGGGATCAGGAACATGGTTGGACGTCTTTTGCTCCGCGGCATGCTGGTCGGAGCGCTCGCTGGTATTCTCATTTTTATCTTCGCCCGCATCTTCGGAGAACCGCTCGTCGATTGGGCGATCGGCTTTGAGGAAAAGGCCGCGCAAGCCGCCGGCGAAGCATCAGAGCCGGAAATCGTCAGCCGCGCCACGCAGGCGGGCCTCGGTCTCTTCACCGGCATCATGATCTACGCAACGGCGGTGGGCGGCCTCTTCGCCCTCGTCTTCGCCTTCATCTATGGCCGGATCAGCCCGCTCGGCGCACGCAGTACGGCCGCATTGCTCGCCATCGCGGCGTTCGTGGCGATCTCGCTGGTTCCCGACCTCAAATATCCGGCCAATCCGCCGGCCGTCGGCAACCCCGATACGATCGGTGCCAGGACCGAACTGTTCTTCATCATGATCGTGGCGTCCATCGTCGGCATGATCATCGCAGTGGGGTTCGGCCGCCGGCTGGCGGCGCGTTACGGTTCATGGAACGGCGCGATCCTTGCCGGCATCGGCTATTTCGTCTTCATCGCGCTGATCCAGTACCTGCTGCCGCCGATCAACGAGGTGCCGGAGCAGTTCTCGGCCATCATTCTCTGGCAGTTCCGGATCACGTCGCTCGGGATGCACGCCATCCTGTGGGCGACACTCGGCCTTGCTTTCGGGGCATGGGCGGAACGCGACCTGCCGCAGGTTCGCTATAATCGTCCGGTCATGCGCCGGGCCTGAGATGACACGCTCAACACATCCCGCGCATGGTTCTGTGCGCGGGAAACGCCTGATGGGCGGTGGCGCGCTGCTCTGGCTGATCTGCCTGATGGCGCTGGGCTGGCCGATATCTGCGGCCGCCCATGGCGGCGGTTCGTCCGGGAGCCATGCCGGCATTCCGATACCAAGCCTGACGCACGGCGAAATGGCCGTGATCGATCCTTATTATGGGCGCATCGTCACCCTTGCCGCCGCGGCAACGGATACCGACGAGGCCTTTCGACGTGTTCTGAATTTCGCGCAGATCCAGCGCAGTTATTGCCTCTGGGGCGTTATGCCGGGAGGTATCAGCGACGAGGAAAGCCCGTTCAACGAATGTTCGCACGCCTATCTCGCCTCCGCCAAGGCGGTGCTGCTGCGGATGCGGACGATGAAGGACGAAATGGTTGCTGCCGGCGATCTGGTCTCCGAGATCGACGCTGCCCTCGTGCGCAACAATCTGTCGCTCACTCTTTGCCGGTTCAGCGGCGAAAGTTTCAACACGGCCGATCTCATCCGGCCGAGACTTTCGGACATTATTCTGCATGCCAAGAGTCTGATGACGATTCTGCTGGCTCTGCTGGCAGCCGTGGCCGGCATAGGGTGGATCGCACGCAACCCGCGTACGAAACCATCTCTAATGGACTAGGAAACACACCGCCGCCGTTTGACGGCGGTTTGTTTCGCTTTACCAATCCCGGCGCCGTTCGCGCCAGCCGTCACGTTCCCATCGATCATGATGGGGCCGATGACCATACCAGCCGCGCGGCGGTGGCGGCCGGTCATATCCCCAGCCGTAGCCGCGCGGCGGCCCCCAGCGGTTCGGCCGGCATTCGCCCCAACGCGTTACATGCCAACCACGACCGCAGGCATAATCGACCTTGACGACCGGCGCAGCAGCCACGGTCCCGACAGCGGAGGTGGCCCCAATGACGGGAACGGGCATTGCTTCTGCCGAAGATACGGCCAGTCCACCGAGCACGGCAGCAATGGCAAATACGGACAATCTCATCTTCATAAACCTCTATTCCAGTCCCTTACATGCCGATTTAAAGCCCCGGGAGCTGAACGCCGGCTGAACCGAACAAGGCGTTTTCGGGGCCAAATCAGGATACTGAACGTGAAGCTGCATCCATTCACGAGAATATTAGCGTTTAAATAGCAACACGTTTTCGATGCACTGCGCCGTCCGGACAATCAGCCGCCACGGGAAGATGTCGGCCAGCGTCACGAGAGCTTCATCAACCGCGCTTAAATCAGGAATGTTATTTGCCATATGGGAGAGTGAGATGGTCGACATCGCTTCAAGCAATACCGAGGGTGGCAATACCAATCACCCGATTCACGGTGCAAACGGCTCCGCCAAATGGTTTCTGCCGCTCTTCGGCGTTGTCGTGCTCGGTGGCCTTGGCTATGTCGGCTATGCCCTCGGCAATGATCTGGCCGAAGCCGCGACTGTCCCCTGGATTCTGCTCGGCTTGGCACTGCTGATCGCGCTCGGCTTCGAATTTGTCAACGGTTTCCACGACACGGCCAACGCGGTCGCCACCGTCATCTACACCCGCTCGATGCCGGCCGAATTTGCGGTCATCTGGTCGGGATTCTTCAATTTTCTCGGCGTACTGACCTCTTCCGGCGCCGTCGCCTTCGGCATTCTGGCGCTGCTGCCCGTCGAATTGATTCTGCAGGTTGGCTCCGGTTCCGGTCTTGCCATGGTCTTTGCGCTGTTGATCGCCGCAATCGTCTGGAACCTCGGCACCTGGTATCTCGGCCTGCCGGCATCGAGTTCCCATACGCTTGTCGGCTCGATCATCGGCGTCGGCCTTGCCAATCAGTTTCTTGCGCCCGCAGGCTCCGCCACCAGCGGCGTCGACTGGTCGCAGGCGAGCAGTGTCGGTCTGTCGCTGCTGCTGTCGCCGCTGATCGGCTTCGGTCTGGCGGCCTTGCTGCTCCTGGTCTCCAAGACGCTGATCCGCAACAAGGCGCTCTACGAAGCACCGAAGGGCAATGCGCCGCCGCCAACGTGGATTCGCGCTTTGCTAATCTTCACCTGCACCGGCGTCAGCTTCGCCCATGGCTCCAATGATGGCCAGAAGGGTATGGGCCTGATCATGCTCATCCTGATCGGCCTGGTGCCAACTGCTTTTGCGCTCAACCGCACGCCCGACATCAACTATCTCGAAGCCTACAAGGCCGCCTCCACGCAGGTCGAGACCGTCCTCGGCAAGTATGTGAAGCCCGGCGTCGCCGTGCCCACCGATCCGAAGGCGGTCGTCAGCGACGCAGTGAAGAACAAGACCTGGACCGACGCCACGACGCCGGCGTTGCAGGCCTATATCCATGCCACCGGTATCGAAATCGCTTCCTATCCTTCGGTCGAGAAGCTGCCGAACGGCCTCGTCGGCAACGTCCGCAACGACATCTATCTGATCGGCGAAGCCTTGAAGCTGATCGACAAGCGCAAGCTGCTGCCGATGGGCGCGGATGATCTGAAGGCGGTGACGCAATATCACGCCGCCGTCGACAACGCGACGAAGTTCATCCCGCTCTGGGTGAAGGTTGCCGTGGCGCTGGCGCTCGGCCTCGGCACGATGGTCGGCTGGAAGCGCATCGTCGTCACGGTCGGCGAAAAGATCGGCAAAACGCACCTCACCTACGGCCAGGGTGCCGCCGCCGAAGTCGTCGCCATGCTGACAATCGGCGCCGCCGACCATCTCGGCCTGCCGGTGTCCACCACGCACGTCCTGTCGTCGGGCGTCGCCGGCACCATGGCCGCCAACGGTTCCGGACTGCAATGGTCAACCGTCCGCAACATGCTGATGGCCTGGATCCTGACGCTCCCCGCCTCGATCGCGCTTGCCTTCACGCTCTTCATCGTGCTCCGCCAGGTGTTCTGACCGGCGGCCGCCGGATCGTGGCGGTTTGAGCGGTACAATAACGCAAAAAGACAATGGCGCCCCTCGCAGGTCGCCATTGTCATTGTCGCCTCCTGCCAGCACCGGGACGACCGCAACGTCACCTGCAACGGAAAGCACACAAACCCGTTTGAAAATCCGTTCGCACTGTCACCGTCTCAGCGCTAGCGAACACTATCTTTCTTGTTGCCGTTGGCGCCAAGGCCAGAGAGCTTGGCGAGTTCCGAGCGGCGGTTGGCATAGTTCTGCGCCACCATCGGATAGGTCGGAGCAAGACCCCATTTCTGGCGATACTCCTCGGGCGTCATGCCGTAGTGGACACGCAGATGGCGCTTGAGCGTCTTGAAGCGTTTGCCGTCCTCAAGGCAGATGATGTAGTCATTCGTCACCGATTTCTTGAGATCGACGGCGGGGACCGGTTTCGTCCGCTCCACCGCAGGCGCCGCGCCGTCCAAGGCCTGCAGCGCCTCGTGCACATCCGCGATCAGCTTGGAAAGACTGCCGATGGGGACGGTGTTGTGGCTGACATAGGCCGAAACAATTCTGACGCAGCCGTCGGACAGGCTGCCTGCCTGAAGTTGTGCCAGGTCTCTTTTGCTGCTGAAAGCGTCCATAATCGTTTCCCGAATCTCATTTGGTCCGGCGTGCTTCGCCTCGCGTGATTGCGTCATGTCGTCACCCATGCCTTCGTCTGCGTGCTGGGATTGCCCGCTGTATTGAGAACGTCCGTACTCATCGCCGGTCTCCTTCCGTCGAGCGCGCAACACCGGTTGCGCGCTTGGAAAGACCCTTTGCGGTGTCTGGAAAATAGACGGCCAATTTGCTGCAGAGTGCCGTGAGGGAGATGCCAAGCATGAAGGCGGTGTGGGTGAGATTGCCGCTGCAGTGACGCAGCGTCTGGAGAATGAGCTTGCGCTCGACATCCTCCATGGTCTGGCCGACAAGAATGCCGACAGCGCTGTCGATCGTGCGCGGCACAAGGTCATCGTCGCCGGCCGAAAGATGCGCGACGATCTCGTCGATCAACCGCTCCTCGCTCGCCGTCGCCAGAACGATACCGGCTGTGCGGTCGAGTTCGCAAAAGACATAGAGGCCATTTTCGGCGTCGATCGTCACCCGCGCGGAGATATTGGCCGATGCACGCCGAATAGCGATATGCGGATCGCTCCCGCCCATCAGCACGACCGGCGGCTTGTTGCCGGCACCGGAAAACAGCTCCCGCAATTCCTCGAACAAGACGTCGAGCCGAGCCTGCGACTGGACATCGCGCGCCGTCATGGCGGCGGAGAAACCATAATCCCGCGCAAAGGAAGGGCGCTTCATCATTCAACACCCCGCAAGCTAAATTTGCTCTTTTCCTGCCGAAGCTGCGGCAGCCAGGCCGGTCTTGACAGCAGGAAGCCTTGCACATGCGTAGCGCCCGCCGCGCGCGTGGCCTCGAGCTGCGCCTCCGTCTCGATGCCCTCGACCACCACTATCGGCGCGATGCAGGAGGCAAAACCGACCATGTGATACAGGCTGTCGCGTCCATCGCGGCCTGGCCTGTTGTCGCGAACGAAGGACGCATCGATCTTGATAATATCGGCCGAGACCTGCAGCAGGTTTGCCGGGGTCGCGAAGCCGACGCCGAAATCATCGATCGCGATGCGGCAACCGAGCGCGCGGATCATCTTCAGCCGTTCAATGGCGGCGCCGACAAGCGGATGCGTTTCAATGACTTCGATCACAAGTCGTGGGGTAAGTTCCGGATGGCGGGTGATTCGGCTGAAGATATCGGCGAATCGATCGGAAGCTGATAGATTGGCCGCGGTCAGGTTGCAGCCAAGTACAAGCGTCGTATCCGCCGCCAGCGCGGACAAAACCATGTCCAGAATCTTGTGGTCGAGATCGAACCCTTCGTCCAACTGCGGCACGAAGCTACCCGCCGTGTGAACGACACCCTCTGCATCCGTCACGCGCGCCAGGCTCTCGGCATAAAGAATGTCCGCGGTGTTCTCTACCTTGTGGATCCGCTGTACGGCAAAGCTCAGACCACCACCAGCAATCGCCTTTAAAATCAGGGCGTTATGGGCGTTCTCAATCTGCTTGCTTCTAGCGGGCATCAAGCCTCCGATGGTTGAAGGATCGGCCGAGGATGGAAGCTCGAAGGGCAATCCCTGCGCCTTGAAACCGCGCAAGCGGGTGCGAAGCATAGGATTCGTGGCGCCCAACATCCGTCTTTTTCATCTCCCAGACACCCTCCCCCCATGGGTCCCGCTGCAACGAGCCGGAAATATTGCACTGAAAACGATAATCAACCCAAGACCGACAACGGCTTTAATATTTAGCATTACTTTATTCTAATACACTAATAAAGCAATTCCTGCAAACATTCAATTATAGCGAGTTTTCTTTGTTATTGATTCAATTGCTATGGAAATGAGTGAGCGAGGCACGACGAATCTAGCGCGCAGAACCACTTGAGAGCCGCTTGTCTGGATTGGACCGCGGCCACCAGTCCGTCTCGCGGGCCTGCTGAAGCGCCAGATCCAGTGGCGGAAGCTGCACATGCCAAAGCCGCTCCCATTCAAGGCTCATAACGCCATCATAGTGATCGGCGGAGAGCGCGGAGAGCAGCGACGCCATCGGAAATTCGCCGGTGCCCGGAAGCGCATAGCTATAGGGGAGTTTCTCGCTCGGTTTCGAGACGCTGTCCTTGACGTGCAGGTGGCGCGTATTGTGACGCACCTGCTTCCAGGTCTCCACCGGATCCTGCCCGCCCTTGCGCCATGTGTGATGGGTATCCCAGATCAGGGCGCAATCGGGTGCCGCCTCCAGAAAACGGCCGATCGTCTCCGGCCACACCAGAAAATCATGCGTTTCGACCACCATGTCCGCGGCAAAGCCCTCGCGGCGGGCCGTCTCGCGCCACCAGTCCAGCGTCGATAAAGCTTCGGCGAGCTCTCCGGCATCGCCCGTGGTGCCGCCATCGAAAACACGCAGCGATTTGATGCCCGCCGCTTCCGCCCAGGGAAGATAGCGCAGGAATGCCTCCTTCGCCTCCGGCGTGGCACCGACAAGGCGCAGCGACGTGTTGAGAGCGCAGACGGCGACGGGGGAACGATCGAGAACCCGGGCTAGAGCCGCCGGCGTGCCGAACCGTTCGGTGAAATAGGCCGAGAGATCGATCATGCCGCCGAGTGCGCGAATTTCGATCCCATCGAGACCATGGCGCGCCGCCAAGGCAAGGGCCTCGTCCAGCTCCAGCTCCGCGCATCCCAATGTGGAAAATGCCAGCGTCATCCTCGGCGTTTTGAGATCGTCGGTCACCAAAGCCTCCTCCGCCTGGTTCCTCGATATGAGCACACGACGCGGACCGAGGCGGCGCCTGACTTGCAGACATGACGACTCAGCCACGGCGTTAGTAACCAAATGGATAATTGCGGGATAGACCCTCGTCGTCAAGTCATCGGCGGCAGTGACAACGGAAGCGAAACTGAAGCCCACGCCTGCGCCAATCGTCCGCGCGGGGATATTCCGTTCGAAAAGAGTAGATATCTTCTACCAAACGACCGGATGCGTCTCTCCGGTCGCGACGTTAACGAAGCCCTCGGGCGCCCGTTCGGATGGGGCGACCAGAACCCAGCGCCAGGGGGCGCAGGTGAGCGTTGCGAAGGAGAGACGTTCCGGAAAGCCCGGCCACCAGCGCGGCGAGAAGGTCGGTTCGTACATCCAGTCGATTTCGGCGCCAGCTTTATAAAGCGCCTGCATTTCCGCATCCAGTTCTTGCGCCGAACGTGCCGTCATCAGACCGCCGACCTCGTAATGAACGCGGGCAACGACCTTGCCGCCGGAGACCAACACCCAGCCGCCCTGCTGTTCATTGAGCGCATTGGCAACCATGGCCATTGCCTCGTCGGAGGAGCCAACGACCCAGATATTGTGCTTGTCATGGCCGAGCGTGGCGCCAAGCGCCGTATCGGGCGTGCGCGGCCCGGTGCCGAGCCAGAACATGCGGGCGACCTTGGCCTTGCCGGAGAAACGGTCGACGATCGCAAATTTGGTGACGTTACGGTCGTGGTCTCGCTGGACCGCGCCGCCTCTGATTGGCAAGTCCATGGTGATGAAATCGTCGGCCCAATGGAAGGGGCGCAGGAGGGCCGCCTTGGCCGTCGGCGCATCCAAAGGTGCCGCGATCCGGAAATCCTCCGGAGTAACAGTCCTGTCGATCTTCACCGTTTTCGTCGCCCAATCCGGCCAGGCGATCTCCGGGCGGACGCCGACGAAGCTCTTGCCGTCCGAAGCCGGCTTTCCATCCGCCCAGACCTTGGCGATCGACAGCGTCTCGACATCATCCAGAAGCACAATATCGGCGAAACGGCCGGGTGCGATTGAACCGACCCAGGGCGTCAGCCGCATGTGCCGCGCCGGATTGATCGTCACGCATTGAATGGCGACTTCCGGTGCCAGCCCGTTTTCGATGGCAAGCCGGACATTATAATCCGTCGCTCCCATCTTCAGCGTATCGGAAGCGCTGCGATCATCGGTCACAAAGGCGATCTGCGACCAGTCTGAAAGACCTTTATCGATTAGCCCCTTGATCACCTCCGGCAGCGAATGCGGCCGAAGCTCGATGAAGAGCCCATGCGTCAGCTTCTCCCAGATCTCCTCCAGGAACCAGCCCTCGTGATCCGAGGCAAGGCCCGCGCCGGCAAAGGCATTGATCGAGGCGAGATCGCGCAAGCCAGCGCCATGGCCCTCGACGACGCCGCGCTGCTCGAAAGTGGCGCGGATCATGCCCCAGAGACGATCGTAAGCCGGATTCTCCGGATTGCTGACCGAGGGCCAGTCCATCACCTCGTCGAGCCCAGCCACCATCAGGCTTTCGGATAGAAACGCCTTCTGCTCGTCATAGCCGAAATGACCGCCACCCCATTCATAGGCCGTCGGCGGCACTGCCGAGCCGGGCAACGGGAAGATCTTCATCGGCGATCCGCGCCGGCGCGCCTCCAGCCAGAATTCCAGATTGCGCGGGCCGTTGACGTTGGAAAACTCATGGCTTGCCTCGCAGGTCCAGGTGACGCCGTGCGGCATGACGAGTGCCGCCTCCCATTCCGGGGTCAGATGCGAGCTCTCAATATGCTTGTGCGCTTCGCCGAAACCGGGAACGGCGGCGAGATTTGGCTCCCACCTCCGCTCGCCAACCTCTCCCGTGTAGCTGCCGGCAGGGCCGACATAGGCGATCCGCCGTCCCTTGATCACGATCTCCTGGTCCTCAAGCCAGCTGCGGCTATGAACATCGAGCAGCCGGCCGACCCTCAGCAACCTGTCGGCAGGACGCCGGCCGAGCGCTGTGAGCGTCAGATCCTGTCGGATAAGCACTTCGTCGGCCGCGGTGATGAGCAGATCGTCGGGAAGATTTGTGGGCAAGGGCGCCATCGGAGAATGCCTGCAAGAAATTCGGTGGGGCGACCGTAGAACCGGCGACAGAATGTGTAAAGCGCTTGGTCAAAATTGCGCAAAAGCTGAATCATCTCAGCGGTTTGCAAGCGGGCATGGGTGAGATCTCGCCACTCGTCCCACGCGCGACAAAGATTTAGAGAAAACGACGCTTTGCTCAATTCTTAGGCTTGTAAAGCCCATGCTCGAAAAATAGTATTCCGCCAGCCAGACACCCCACCCGATTTCACTGACCATAAGGATTTCGACCATGAAAGGCCTCACTCTGTCCCGCGTCGCGGGCCTTGCCGTTCTCGCGGCGACCACCGTCGCGCTGCCGGCTTATGCCCAGGCGCAGACGCTGACCATCTCCTGGTGGGGCTACAACGGCGAGAAGATGAAGGCCAACATCATCGAGCCCTTCAAGAAGATCTGCGGCTGCGACGTCGTCTTCGAAACCGGCAACAATGCCGACCGCCTCAACAAGCTGAAGCTTCGCGGCGGCAAGGGTGTCGATGTCATTTATCTCACCGACAGCTATTCGCAGATCGGCATCCAACAGGGACTCTTCCAGGAAGTCGACCGCACCAAGCTTCCGAACATCGCCAATCTCTACGATCTGGCCAAGGCGCCGCAGGGCAATTATGGCCCGGCCTATACGATCGGCCGCGTCGGCATCGTCTACGACAAGGCGAAGGTCAATCCGCCGATTACCTCCTGGAACGATCTCTGGCGCGACGATCTGAAATCCGCCGTGACGCTGCCTGGCATCACCACCACCGCCGGCCCGCTGACGGTTCTGGAAGCCGGCAAACATGCGGGCGCCGATGCCTATGAGGATACCGATAAGGCTTTCGAGGCGATCACCGCGCTGAAACCGAATGTCGTCAAGAATTACAATACCGGCTCGGAGCTGGTGAACTTGATCTCCACCGGCGAAGCCAAGGTGGCGCTGGCGCAGGACTTCACGCTGGCCTCGATGCAGGCAGCCGTTCCGACCATGACCTGGGCCAGCCTCAAGGACGGCGACATGGCGACCCTCAACACCGTCAATATTCCGAAGGGTTCGGAGAACGTCGAACTAGCGCATCAGTTCATCAACTTCATCCTCTCCAAAGATGTCCAGCAGGCGGAAGCCGAACAGGGCGTCGACGCGCCGGTCTCGACCAAGGTCGTGCTGACGCCGGAGCAGGCGAAACTCTGGACCTACGGTGCCGACATGATCGCCAAGCTCGGCCGCATCGACTATGCCAAGCTGAACGCCGCGCAGTCGGACTGGATCGACCGCTGGAATGAAATCTTCGGCATGTAATGGCCCGCCCAGCGGAATTTAACGGATGAAGCATCTTGCAAAATGGGGTTTGGTGGCGCCGGCGATGGTCGCCGTCGTGCTCTTTCTGGTCGTCCCGGTGATCATCACGATCGCCGCGACCTTCATGGAGCCGAAGGGCGTCTTCTCGCCCTATGTCGCCTTCTTCAATAGCGGCTTTCGCCGAACCGTGCTTTATCGGACGATCGAGATCGCTCTCATCACCACGGTGATTTCGCTGTTCGTCGGCTTCATCGCCGCCTATGTCATCGCCCAGATGCCGGGCCGGGCGAAGAGCCTGATGATCATCGCCGCCGTCTTTCCGCTCCTGACCGGCGTGGTCGTGCGCTCCTTCGCCTGGCTCATCATTCTCGGCAAGAACGGCATTCTCAACACGACCCTGCTGTCAGTCGGCCTCATCAGTGAGCCGCTTTCGATGCTCTATAGCGAGGGTTCGGTCATCGTTGCCATGGTCTATCTCTTCGTGCCGCTGATGATCCTCACCCTCGTCGGCGTTCTCGAAGGCATTCCGCAGGATCTCATCCAGGCTGCAACCTCGCTTGGCGCGACGCCGGCGGCAACTTTCCGCCAGGTCATCCTGCCGCTTGCCACTCCGGGCCTCATCGTCGGTGCCGTGCTGGTCTTTACCGGCAGCTTCACTTCCTATGCCACACCGCAGCTTCTCGGCGGCGAGAAGCAGATGACGATGGGCACATTCCTTTATCAGCGCGCCATGGTGACATTCGACTGGGTTGGCGCCTCGACCATCGCCGCGATCATGGTCGTGGTGACCATCGCTATCGTCCTGATCATGAGCCGCATCGCCCGGCGCCTCAACCCGATGGCGGTGTGACGATGGTACAGCGTGTTCACCCCCTGCTGATCGCCTTTACCGTCTGCGTCTTCTTCTTCCTGCTGGCGCCGCTGGTCATCATCATCGGCTCCGCCTTCAGCGACACCAGCTATCTGACCTTTCCGCCGCAGGGCCTGACGCTGCGCTGGTTCTCGAATATTTTTCAGATCGAGGCATTCCGCACGACCGCAATCACCAGCTTCGAGCTGGCTTTCCTCGGCACGGGCCTCTCGCTGCTGATGGGCATTCCAGCCGCCTATGCCATCAGCCGCTATCGGCTGGAGCTGCCGAGCTGGCTTTCGACGCTGTTCATCCTGCCGATCTTGGTGCCCGAGATCGTCTTCGGCTTCTCGCTGATGAAGTCGATCACCATCGGCCTCGACCTGCCGATTTTCGCCAGCCTGCTGATCGGCCATGCGCTGCTTGTCCTGCCCTATTCGGTGCGGGTGGTCAGCGCCAGCCTCGCCAGCTTCGATTTCTCCATCGAGGAAGCGGCGATCAGCCTCGGCTGCCCGCCGGTGAAGACGTTTCTGACCGTCGTGCTGCCGAATATCCGCGCCGGCGTCATCGCCGCCTTCATCCTTGCCTTCATCACCTCGATCAACGACGTCTCCGTCTCAGTCTTCCTGACCGGCCCCGGCATATCCACGCTTCCCATCCAGATCCTTGCCCATATGGAACAGTTCTTCGATCCGACGATCGCCTCGGTGTCCGTGCTTCTGATGCTGGTCACCGTCGGCGTCATGGCGATCGTCGAAGCGACGCTGGGCCTCACCTTCCTGACAAAGTAGCCGCTCGTGACCGTATCGCTTTCCATTGAGACCCTCACCGCCCATTACGGCAACACCGCCGTGCTGCAGGACCTGTCGCTGTCCATCGCCGCCGGCGAACTCGTGTCGCTGCTCGGCTCCAGCGGCTGCGGCAAGACGACGACGCTGCGCCTGGTTGCCGGCTTCCTGCAGCCGACAAGCGGCACGATCCGCCTCGGCGATCAGGACCTGACGCGACTGCCAGCGCATGCCCGCAATATCGGCCTTGTCTTCCAGAACTATGCGCTGTTTCCGCATCTGAGCGTGCTCGACAACGTCGCCTTCGGCCTGAAGCAGCGGGGTATTGCCGCTGCGGCGCGTGCTAAGAAGGCGGGAGACATGCTGGAGCGCGTTGGCCTCTCGGGCCTTGGCGACCGGCTTCCCTCGGCGCTTTCCGGCGGACAGAAGCAGCGCGTGGCGCTTGCCCGCGCCCTCGTCATCGAGCCGCCACTCCTGATGTTCGACGAACCGCTCTCCAACCTCGACGCCAAGCTCAGGATCGACATGCGCGTCGAGATCCGCCAGCTGCAACGCGCCAACGGCACGACATCGCTGTACGTGACGCATGACCAGGAAGAGGCTTTTTCTATTTCGGATCGCGTCGCCATCATGAATGCCGGCCAAATCATGCAGCTCGATACGCCGGAAGTGCTCTATCAGAAGCCAGCCAACGCCTTCGTCGCCCGCTTTGTCGGCTTCGAGAACCTGCTGGTCATGCAGGTCGTCGAACGCAACGGCGCATCGGTGACCGCCGAAGCCAAGGGCGACACCAGGATCACGCTCTCGCAGGATGATTACGGTCCAATCCCCGACAGCTTCATCCTCGCCTGCCGCGCCGACGGCCTTGCGGTCCGGCGCGAGGGCGATGGCCTGCCCGCAGTTCTGGGAACAAGAACCTATCTCGGCCGCGCCTATCAGTATCAATGCACGACGCCAGCCGGCGATATCGTCGCCAACGGGGCTTTGACGGAACCGATGGCTACAGGAAGCGAGGCCGTGCTCGTTCCAATACCGGAGCAGTGCTGCGTTCTGGCTCCAGAACAATAGACGGCTGGAATTTGCGCGCCGGATTGCTGAAACACAAGCGACAACAATCGAGGACAGGTGGCAGGCTGATACCAGCACAGGCGGCAACCCCACGATAAGGCGGCCCTCCCCTTCGCCGGCGAAGCAGCGGAGGCTGGGATTATCGTATGCTACTTTGACCCGGCACTCTCAAAATTCTTCCCATTCGTTTTGAATATTGCCTGCGGCCGATGCAGCATTCCCGGCTACGGCAACCCGCCTTGGTCGAGGCGCGGAGATGCCGCTGTCCTGCCAGGCAGGTGCCGCCATGGCGCGCGCCGTCTGCCGAAGCGCGGATGATTGTGCCGAGGCCATCGCCTGCAGTTTGAACTGGGACACCAGGTCGCGAAGTTTGGCCGCCTCCATGGCGAGGCTCGCCGAGGCCGCGGTCGATTGTTCGACCATGGCCGCGTTCTGCTGTGTCGTTTGGTCCATCGAATTGACGGCGGTGTTCACTTCGGCAAGTCCGGTAGACTGCTCCTTTGCAGATGTCGCAATGGCGTTCATATGCTGGTTGATCTCTGCGATCTGCTCACCGATCGTCTTCAGCGAGGTGCCGGTGTCCATGACGAGCTTGACGCCGCTTTCAACCTCCGAAGACGACTTCTGGATCAGCCCCTTGATCTCCTTGGCCGCCTGCGCCGAACGCTGTGCCAGCTCACGCACTTCCTGGGCGACGACTGCGAAACCCTTGCCTGCTTCCCCAGCACGCGCAGCCTCGACCCCGGCATTCAACGCCAGAAGGTTGGTCTGGAAAGCAATCTCGTCAATTACCCCGATGATGCTGGAAATCTGCTGCGAAGACGCTTCAATGCGACGCATCGCTTCCTCGGCATGTGATACGACTTCGGCGGACTTTGCGGCGCTGCGATTGGCTTGCGTCGCTGCGGTGCGGGCCTCCTCGGTGCGGCTACTCGAGTTCGATACATTGGCGGTGATCTGGTCAAGGGCCGCCGCCGTTTCCTCAAGCGAAGCCGCCTGCTGTTCCGTGCGCTTGGAAAGATCGTTGGCCGCTGAGGAAATCTCCCGCGTGCCATCATCGATCGCTGCGATGCCGGTCGAGATTGCTCCGAGCGCGTCTCCAAGCTGCTTGACCGAACTGTTAAAGTCCTGCCGAAGCGCTTCGAAATCCGGCGAGAACGGTTCTTGAAGCTGGAATGCAAGGTCGCCACCGGCGAGCCGCTTCAACCCGGCTGCGAGGCCGGACGTCGCGGCGCGAAGCCGCTCTGCGGCCTCTTCGTCTGCCTGTTTTCTGGCGGCGATCCGATCAGCCTCGGCTTGCGTTCTGGCAGCCTCCGCGTCCTGCTCAAATTTCCTGTTGGCGATTGCCGCCTGCCGGAAGACTTCGACGGCCGACCCCATGGCGCCGATCTCATCCGAGCGGCCGATAGCCGTAGAAGCGATATCAGTGTTACCATCCGCCAGTGCCTGCATGTCATTGGACAGCATAAGGATTGGCTTGGTGACGGTCTTGCGCGTAAGCCAGTAGAGGCTGAAAGAAAATAGCGCGGCCAGGGCTAGAAGAGCCTTCATGAGCGTATCGACAAGAGCCTGCGTATCCGCACTGTGTTTGGCGGTCTCTTCCGATACTGAGCTTATCTGTTCGCCGGCCTGTTCCATGGCTGTTTCAAGAGCGGAAAACTGGCTCATGAAGTCGGGCAGCGACTTCAGGGCAGCCGTCTGATCCTTCGCCGCAAGATCGACCATCTTCGTGGCGCTATCGATATAGGTAAGAAGCGGCGCTTCGATCTTTGCCAGGACATCCTGCGTGGTCTTATCCGTTGCCAGCTTTTTGTTCGCAGCGATCATATCACGGAATGACGTCTCATGTTCCGCCAGATCCGCTTTCACCGCATCGGCGCCTATTCCCGCCGCAGGATTGGCCGCCAGCAGCGACGCCAGCACGTCTGCGCGAAGCGCGTCGTGCATCATGTCCGCCTGCATGTGGTTGCGAAGCACCAGTGATGAACGGGCGACCTCGGCATTGTTCTGCGCCAAGGTTGTCGCCGACCACAGCCCGACGCCCGTGGCGCCCCCGGCCAAAGCGAAAATCGCTAGACTTGCGACGATAATCTTATGCTGAATCAATGCCATGCTCGGATTCTCCGCCAATCTCCAATTCTAAACATAACCAAACAATGTTAATTAATGATCAAACATAAATTTCGGAGAAATGGTCATTGTCAGTACGAAAACTACGCGCCATGATCTTCAATATTGCCGATTAATGGTTGTATCTAAGTATCTCTATTGCATCCCGTAATTACATCTTAATTAACACTTCAATCACATACAGCATGACCTCGTCTGCATCATGAAATTCGTCGGCATTTATAAAGTAATGCTTTCTGACGCATTCCTTATCTGCTCGGTACGATATGCCTCCGCCCGCAGCCCCGTTTGAGGCGGGCCTTATCGACATGAGGTCATGACCGGCATTCATGGATCAGTTGCTACGCTTTAGAATTAGAACGCCAAGAAGGCCCGTTTCCATTTTCGATATGGGAACATGGAAACGGGACCTGAAGCAGCGGTCAAATCGAGAGGCCGTTTTGTGCTAGCCGTGTGCTAGGCCATAAACGCACGAAAGCCCTCCACGATGTGAGGGCTTTGTTACTGATATTCTTTGTAAGTTCTGGTTGCGGGGGCAGGATTTGAACCTGCGGCC
>DASVPC010000131.1:0-16920 GCA_036383055.1 Rhizobium sp.
GATGATCGCCGCCGCCCGCGCCGGCATCAAGGTTTTCGCCACCGGCGGCATCGGTGGCGTGCATCGCGGCGCTGAAGAAAGCTTCGATATCTCTGCCGACCTCGAAGAACTCGCGCGCACCGGCGTTATCGTCGTCTGCGCTGGCGCCAAGGCGATCCTCGATATCCCGAAGACGCTGGAAGTGCTGGAAACCCGAGGCGTTCCCGTCGTCACCTACGACAGCGCCGAATTCCCGGCCTTCTGGTCGCGCTCCTCCGGCCTGCCGAGCCCGTTGACACTCAACAGCCCGGCCGCGATCGCCAATTTCCAGGCAACCCGCGAACAGCTCGGCATCGACGGCGGCATGCTGATCGCCAATCCCGTGCCGGAAGCTGCCGAAATCCCGCGCGACGAGATGGAGATCTATATCGAACGCGCGCTCGACAGCGCCGAACGCGACGAAATCGTCGGCAAGGCGGTCACGCCCTACCTGCTCAGCACCATCTTCGACCTCACCGATGGCCGCAGCCTGAAGACCAACATCGCGCTGGTCGAAAACAACGCGCGCCTCGCCGCTGAAATCGCGGTTGCCCTGGCGGAATAACGCCATCGTTCATTAGGTCAATTTGAAGAGACCGAGAGCGGCGCGCAGTTCGTCAAGCGTCGCCTCGGTCAGCTCCCTCGCCTTCAGCGCACTTTGCTAAAAGTGCAGCTTTTGTCGCCTGTTTGCACCTAGTCCCAGGAAGAAAAATTCCATAAAAACATAATTTTACGGCATTCTCTTCATTAGTGATCCAGTGTTTCCCTAACGACCACGGCGAGTTGCTTCAGCGAGAACGGCTTCGGCAGGAAGCCGAATTTGGCGTCGGCGGGCAGGTTGCGCGCGAAGGCGTCCTCGGCATAGCCGGAGACGAAGATGAACTTCATATCCGGATATTTCTTACGCAGTTCGCCCAGCAGCGTCGGCCCATCCATTTCCGGCATGACGACGTCGGATACGACGACATCCACCTGGCCGTCGAGTTCCTCCATGATCTCGAGCGCTTCGACGCCGGAGCCCGCCTCATAGACGGTATAACCGCGCGTCTCGAACATACGCTTGCCGCCACGACGGACCGCTTCCTCGTCTTCGACCAGGAGGACGACCGCCGACTTGCCGGTGAGATCAGCCGGTTCTTCCTGCGGAACGACGGCGGCGACGCTCTGATCCATCGCGGAGATATCGCGGCTCTCCGGCGTCTGGCCTTCCGTCAGTGCCGGCATTTCGACGATATGGCGCGGCAGGAAGATGCGGAAAGTCGTGCCTTTGCCGACTTCCGATTCCGGGTGAATATAGCCGCCGGACTGTTTGATGATGCCATAGACCATGGCGAGACCGAGGCCCGTGCCCTTACCCACTTCCTTCGTGGTGAAGAAGGGCTCGAAGATCTTGTCCATGATTTCGGGAGCAATACCCGTGCCGGTGTCGTTGACCTCAACCAGCACCATCTCCTCATGCGGCAGATAGGCATAATTGAAGGCGGCGACATCTAAGGCCGGCAGATTGCGGGTGCGCAGAGTCAGCGTCCCGCCACCCGGCATGGCGTCGCGGGCGTTGACGCAGAGATTGATCAGCACCTGCTCGAACTGCGACAGATCGGTCTTCACAGGCCAGAGATCGCGGCCATAATCGACGTCGAGCTTCACATGCGTGCCCGACAGCAGCCGTTCCACCAGCATGCGCAGATCGCCGATCACGTCGGTCAGGTTGAGGATCGTCGGCCGCATCGTCTGCTTGCGCGAGAAGGCGAGCAATTGCCGCACCAACACGGCGGCGCGGTTGGCGTTACGCTTGATCTCCATCAGATCCGCGAAGCTGGCATCCGCCGGGCGGGCCTGCAGCAGCAGATGGTCGGAAGATAGCAGGATCGCGGTCAACACATTGTTGAAATCATGGGCGATGCCGCCGGCAAGCGTTCCGACCGCATTCATCTTCTGCGTTTGCGCCATCTGCGTTTCCAGAGCCTTCTGCTCGGTCACTTCGACGGCATAAACGATGGCTGCCTCTTCCGGCGCCTCGTCGGTCTGATCGATGACGGCGTTGATATAGAAACGGAAATGCCGCGTATCGTCCTTAGGATTACGGGAATCGATCGGCGGAATATCCCCTTGCCGGTCCTTCGCCGCCGCCAGCGCATCCTCGAGCCGTGGCCGATCGCCTTCGTTGACGATCGTTTCAAGCGCAGCACCGCGCTCAATATCGTCACGCGACACCAGGTCGGAGAAGAGCTTCAGGAAGGGCGCGTTCGTGCGCAGGATGCGCCCCGTACCATCGACCGAGGCGATCGCCATCGGCGTATTGTTGAAAAAGCGGCTGAAACGCATCGCCGCGACGGAGGCAGACTGATCGTTGTCGCCGCCATTTTGGCGCGTCAGAACGATGGTCCGGCTTTCGCCCGGCGCACCATCGCGCATCGAAGTGACGCTGTGGACGATCTGCACCGGCAGGCTTTGGCCGTTGGCGCGACGCAGATCGAGATCGAGCGTCACCGTCTTCTTCAGCCCTGGCTCGGCCTGCACGGACTGGATCAGCGTCAAGCCCTCGCCCGCAACCAAATCCCCAACGCTCATCGAACCCGGCGTGAATTTGGTGAGATCGAAGCCCAGCCATTCGGCAAGCGTCGCATTCAGATAGAATATCTCGCCCTTGCGCCCCGCCGAGAAGAAACCAGCCGGCGCATGATCGAGATAGTCGATGGCATTCTGCAGCTCTTTGAAGAAGCGCTCCTGGTCATCGCGTTCAGAAGTGATGTCGATGATCTGCCAGATATGCAGCGCCTTGCCCCGGCCCTGTTCCGGCGGCAGAACGCGCGCCTTCAGGCGATACCAATGCGCGCCATTGCCAGTGCTTTCCGCGAGGCCGAGCGGCTTCAGCAGCCGGAACTCCTCGGATCCTTCCTTGCCGTCACGCAGGCCATTGGCCAGGCGATAGAGCGCCTCGTTCGATTCCCGGTTGCGTGACAGCAGCGTTTCCAGCGACTGCACCTCGGTCGCCTTGGCGGCGCCCGTCAAGTGGCCGTAGGCGGCATTGGCATAGACAATGCGGCCCTTTTCGTCGGTGATCAGCGTGCCGTCCGGATGGCTGTTCAGGAAGGAGCGCGCCAGGCTGTCGGAATGTGTCTGCGGCATCACCTCGACAAAGCCGATGATCGATGACACGAGAAAGAAAATGCCGACCATGGCGAGAATGCCGAGCCCACCGAGCACGGCCTCGTTGTCGAGCTCGTCCTTGAAGACCACAAACGCCGCGGCTGCGGCCACCAACACCAGGGCCAGCAGGATGATGCGCAGCACGGTGCCCGAACGAACCCCGCGGTCCACCAGCGGTACGCTATACTCGTCGGACGGACGCTGCTTCGTCATGGACCCCTCGTCTCCATCCTCTTCCTTGTTGCGTCGTGCACTTGACGGATCGCCGGAATCGGACCTTTCGAATCATCTTTAGCAATTTGCCGCCTCAGCAAAAAGCTTTGCGGAGGCAGAAAGGCTTGTATTCACAAGGAAGAGCGCTGGACAGCGAACGATCCTATCTTGCCTCGAAGGTGGACCTGTCCATATGATTGCCTCATATCAGGACAAAGAGGAAGGCGCGCGGCCAGTCGTATACCACGGCAAGGCCGCGACATCGGGGTTAATTACGGAGTATCTCGACATGTGGGACGAAATCGCCGGGGCCTATGGCAGCCGCTTCCTTCTTGCAGCCGGTGGGGTGGGTATCGCCCTTCTCCTGCTGATCGGCATCCTTTGGATCCTGCGCAGCCGGGCGCCGTCGCCCTTCGTGCGGGGCGGAAAGAACCGCCAGCCGCGCCTGCAGGTGCTGGACGCCGCCGCCGTCGATGCCCGCCGCCGCCTCGTGCTGGTTCGGCGTGACGGCATCGAACACCTCATCATGATCGGCGGCCCGACCGATATCGTCATCGAATCCGGCATTTCCGATCCAAGCAGGGCCGCGGCGCAGACACCGGTCCCGGTCGAATTGCCAGCCGCTCCCGAACGACGGCTGGAGCCGGTACCGGAACTCACGCGCCTTGACCGCCCGGCGCCCGAGCCGGCGGAAGCCAAGATCGAAGCCTACCTGAAGGCCGAACCGACCGTTGCCGTTGCGCCGGCAATCGGGCGCCCGCAGCCGGTGGCGGCCCAGCTGCCGCGCCCGCAACAGCCTGCAGCAGCCGTGCTGAGCGAGGCGGAGGCAGCCGAGATACTGGACGCGGCACGTCAGGTCGTCCTGCCGCAGGAGCCAACACGCCCCGCTCCCGCCGCCCCGGCGGTTGCAGCACCACAGGCGCGCGAACCCGGCAGCGATTTCCAGCGCGTGCTGGAAGCGGAAATGGCAAACAATCTCACCGCAGAGCGGATCATTCCGAGCGTGCAGCCGCAGCCGCAAATACAGCAACAACCCGGAGTGGCCCCCGCTCAACGCCGCGACCCCGAACTCGCGCCGATCACCGGTTCGGACGCAGCACTTCAGAAGGAAGTTGCGCGCATTTTCGGCGAAATGAGCGTCAACCGCGACAAGTAACGGTACGCGACCGCAATAGGCTTTGCGAACATACAAAAAAGGCACGACGGGGATTTCCGTCGTGCCTTTATTTTTTGCAGTCCGATCTTAGCCGGACGATGCTTATTCGTCTTTATAAACTTTTTCGCGACGCTCGTGGCGCTCCTGTGCTTCGATCGACAGGGTAGCGATCGGGCGGGCATCCAGGCGCTTCAGGCCGATCGGCTCACCGGTTTCTTCGCAGTAGCCGTAGGTACCTTCATCGATCCGTTGCATAGCAGCATCGATTTTCGAGATCAGCTTCCGCTGGCGGTCGCGGGCTCGCAGTTCGATGGCTCTGTCGGTTTCCGAGGAAGCCCGGTCGGCCAGATCGGGATGGTTTGCGCTTTCCTCGGCCAGATGCTCGAGTGTTTCGCGCGCTTCTCTTAGGATATCATTCTTCCAGGCTACTAGCTTTGCTCGAAAGTAGGCCCGCTGACGCGAATTCATGAACTCCTCGGTTTCCGAGGGCACATACTCGCTAAGATCGATCTTCTCACTCAACGCGATTCTCCTGAAGAACATCTCATATGGCGGGGTGTATATCCCAACCGATAGTATCGGTTCAAGCCAAATAGACGCTGTAAACCGATTTTTAATTTTGTCATAAAATTCGGCTAACGGTCTATTTTTTCATCATATTCTTGAAATATCGAAATTGTGCTGTCGCCGTAACCTTCGCGTGATGCGTCGCTAAGTACCCGCATCACCAATAGTTACGCAGTTGACGGCGCATGGGATGAAACGTTACGTCAAGGGATAAATCCAGCATGGGAATTTCGCCATGACCAGCATCTCACCGCCGCCCTCCAGGATTTACCTGTTGCGTCATGCCCAGGCTCAGCACGCCGCCCCCGGCCGGCGGGATTTCGATCGACCACTGAGCGACGATGGCTATGCAGCGGCCGAGATCGTTGCCGATAAAGCCGCCGACAAAGACTACAAACCGGACCTCGTCATTTCCTCGACGGCACTGCGCTGCCGCCAGACCGCCGATGCCGTCCGCCGGGCCATAACCCCGCCTCCCGAATTGCGTTTCGTCGACGCGCTCTACAATGCGACGCTCGACGTCTATCTGGAAGTCATCTCCTCGCAGGCGACCGAGGACTCCGTAATGCTGGTGGGCCATAACCCGATCATCGAGCAGACGCTCGAAGCCCTGATCGGCCATGATGCGCTGGTCGCCGCCCTGCCCGGCGGCTTTCCGACCGCCGGTCTCGCCGTGATCGATGCCACATCCTCGGGCTGGGTCCTGACGGAATTCATCACCGAATAGGGCCGATCGGAAAATATCAGGCCAGGCGATGATTTAGCGAGTTTGGATCTATAAAGCCCGCTCATCTTTTCGGCGCTTACATTGCTTCCTATATTGACGACCACGCTGTCATTCAGGGATCCCGCCTTGCCGCCAAGCCTGACCTCCTTCACGGACGACGCCCGGATCGCCTTCGACAATCTCGTCGACCGCACAACGGGCCTCGTCAATCCGACCATTCGTCTCGGCGTCACCGGCCTGTCGCGCTCCGGCAAGACCGTCTTCATCTCCTCCCTGGTGCACAATCTCCTGAATGGCGGCCGGCTGCCGCTGTTCGAGCCGGTGCAATCCGGCCGCGTCTCCGCCGCACGTCTGGAACCGCAGCCGGACGACGCCGTGCCGCGTTTCCAGTATGAGGATCACATCCGCGCGCTGGTAAAGGAGCGTATCTGGCCGGATTCAACGCGGGCGATCTCGGAATTGCGCATCACGCTGGATTATCAGAGTGCCAGCGGCTGGAACCGTCTGTTCTCGCCCGGCCGCCTTTCCATCGATATCGTCGACTATCCCGGCGAATGGCTGCTCGATCTGCCGCTGCTCGCCAAGGATTTCCGCACCTTCAGCGAGGAAACGCTGGCGCTGGCAAAGACCGGCGTGCGCGCCGAACTCTCTGAAAAGTGGCTAGCGTTGACGCAGGCGACCGACATCGCAGCACCGGCTGACGAGATGACGGCGCGCGACCTAGCCACCGCCTTTGCCGATTATCTCAAGGCCTGCAAGTCCGACGAACGCTCGCTATCGACATTGCCGCCCGGCCGGTTCCTGCTTCCCGGCGATCTCGACGGCTCGCCGGCGCTCACTTTCGCGCCGTTGATACCGGCAAGCGAAATCATTGTGCAGAAGGGCTCGCTTTGGGCCATGATGGAGCGGCGCTACGAGGCCTACAAATCCGTCGTGGTCAAACCCTTCTTCCGCGAGCATTTCGCCCGCCTCGACCGTCAGATCGTCCTCGTCGACGCACTGCAGGCGATCAATCGTGGGCCGGAAGCTGTACAGGATCTCGAGCGGGCGCTGACGGATGTGCTTGCCTGCTTCCGTCCCGGCACCAATTCCCTGTTATCGTCTCTGCTCGGCCGCCGCATCGACCGCGTATTGGTTGCCGCGACCAAGGCCGATCATCTTCATCACGAAAGCCACGACCGGCTGGAAGCCTTGACGCGTCGCCTGGTGGAACGCGCCATCGACCGTATCGGCATGGCTGGCGCCGGTATCGACGTCATGGCGATCGCCTCCGTCCGCGCCACGCGTGAGGCGACGGTGAAACGCGACGGCCAAACCCTGCCCGTCATCGTCGGCACGCCCATGGACGGGGAAACGATCGGTGGCGAGCGCTTCGACGGCAATCGCAAGACCGCGGTCTTTCCCGGCGACCTGCCGGAAAATCCGCAATGGCTGTTCGATGTGCTTGAACCCGGCGCGACAAATGTCCATCTGCCCGAGGTGAACGTGGTCCGCTTCCGTCCGCCAGAACTGGACGAGACCGGCGGCGGCATCAAACTCTCCGTGCCGCATATCCGCCTCGACCGCGCCATGCAGTTCCTGTTCGGAGACCGCCTCGCATGACGAAGCCGACAGAAGACGATCCCAAGGGCCTTTCCCGCCGTCCCGCCGCCTTTTCGCTGGAGCCGGAGACCTCGAGCGAGAATGTGAATACCAAAAAGACCGCAGAAGTACCGCGCCGCAAGCCCCAAAGCTTCGATACCGAAATCGTCCTGACACCGGACGAAGAGGATCCGTTCCTCAATCCTGCCCTCTCCGCATCCGATGCCGAAGCCGCCATTGCCGCACCGCGCCGCCGCAGATTTTCCTTCGGCAAGGTCGCCCTCAGCGCCTTCGGCATTCTCGTGTCGCTCGCCTTCGGCCTGTGGACCGATGAATTGATTCGCAACCTGTTCAGCCGCGCCGACTGGCTGGGCTATACGGCACTAACCGTGCTTGCCATCGGCATCCTTGCGGTCCTTGCCATCGTCGTGCGCGAAACGGCCGGCATGATGCGGCTCGCGGCGGTGCAGACGATCAAGGCGGAAGCGGACGCCGCCGTTGTCGAGACGCGCCCGGCACGCGCCAGAGCCCTGGTCCAGCGTCTCTGCACCCTGCTGGAAGCCAATCCGGCTACAGCGAAGGGTCGTGCCACACTAAAAGCCGCCGAAGACGATATCATCGACGCGCCGCATCTCATCGACCTTGCCGAACGCGAGCTGCTCGGCCCGCTCGACCGCAGCGCCCGCGCGCTCATACTCGGCGCGTCGAAACGCGTCTCCGTCGTCACCGCCGTCAGCCCGCGCGCGCTCGTCGATATCCTCTACGTCCTCTACGAATCAGCCAAATTGGTTCGCGCCATGGCGGAACTTTATGGCGGCAGGCCCGGCGGGCTCGGCATGCTCAAGCTCATGCGCGATGTGCTCGCCCACCTCGCCGTCACCGGCTCCATCGCCGTCGGCGACAGCATCGTGCAGCAGCTGATCGGCCATGGCCTTGCCTCGAAACTCTCGGCCCGGCTGGGCGAAGGCGTGGTCAACGGCATGATGACGGCGCGTATCGGCATCGCCGCAATGGATCTCTGCCGCCCCTTGTCGTTCAAGGCATTGAAGCGGCCCGGGATCGGCGATTTCGTCGGAGACCTCGCCCCGAACATTACCGGCCGCTGAATGCTGCAAACGCCTGCGAAAGCGGCTTTCTCCTTCATAAGAAACCAAGCATTAACCATTCTAAGGCAAAAGTGGACACTAGTTTCAGGTTCCTCTTCGTTAGGGAATGTCCATGTTTTCGCGCCAGTTTCTTCTTGTTAGCGGCTTTGCCGCCGCGGCCCTTTCCTTAGGTGCCTGGGTACATTCAGCCGATGCGGGATCCCGTGATAAGGCCTTCTTCCAGTCCGTCGCCGGCTCCTGGCGTGGCCCCGGTGAGATCGTCGCCGGCAAATACAAGGGCACGAAGTTCACCTGCAATCTCACAGGTCAGGCGCTCGACAGCGGCACGACCGGCGTCAAGCTCGACGGAACCTGCCGCGTCGGCGTTTTCCAGCAGCCGATGTCGGCGGAAATCACCCAGAACGGCGGCAGCTATGGCGGCAAGTTCCTGGACGGAGCGGCGGGCAAAGGCCTCGACATCACCTCCGGCACAGTGAACGACGGCACGGTGGTCCTCGGCCTCAATCGCCAGAAGCTGAACGGCGCCATGATCGCCCGCGTTACCGACAACAAGTCGATGAACGTCACGATCTCAGTCAAGGTCGGGGAACAGATGGTGCCGGTGATCGGCGTCACGCTGCAGCGCACCGATGTCGACCAGATGGCAGTGGGCTCGATCCAGTAAACTACTGGCTCATCATCATTTATCGAAAAGCCGGCATCGATGTGCCGGTTTTTTTGTTTCCCAGCTCAGGCCGAACGCCACCAGTCGCGGTTTTCATCGGCGATCTCGATTCCCTGCACATCCACCGCGCTCAGCCAATCCTTCACCGTTCGCCCCTTGATCACAAGATCGGCGGCAAAATCAGCAAGCGGCGTCAGCACGAATCCCCGCTCTGTCATGCGCGGATGCGGGATCGTCAGCAAGGGTTCGGCCTGCTCGACATCGCCATAGGTCAGGATATCGATATCGATCGTGCGCGGCCCCCAGCGCTCGAGTCGCACCCGCTTCATCTCGCGCTCGATAGTCAGGCAGACATCGAGCAGTGCTTCCGGCGACAGCGTCGTATCGACGGCGGCACAGGAATTATAGAAGAAGGATTGATCGGTCTTGCCCCATGGCGGCGTACGATAGATCCGCGACACCGCGGCGACGCGGCAGTCGGCGCGTGTGTCGAGCGCCCGTAAAGCGAGCGCCATGGCCCGCACGGGATTGTCGAGATTGCCGCCGAGGCCGAGAGTGGCACGCGTAAAACCAGCTTCAGGCAAAGTGTTCAACGCTCACCTGCACATAATCGAGAACGCCCGGAACCGGCGCATTCGGCTTGCGCACCGTGATCTTCGCCCGGCGAATGTTCGGAAACCGCCGACACAGTTCCTTGGCGACGTCGAGCGCCAGCGCCTCGATCAAATAGCGACGGCGGCCGGTGACGATTTCCTCGATGACGCTGAAAGCGATGCCGTAATTGACGGTATCGCCGATCGAATCCCGATCCAGCGCATCGCCGCCGTCGACATCGAGTTCTGCATCGACGAAGAAGCGCTGGCCGAGAAATTCCTCTTCATCATGCACGCCATGGCGGGCGAAGAAGGCACAGTTCTGAAGGGTGATGGTGTAGATCATATCGCTTATGGCGTCCTGCCGCCTAATTTCGCCCGTGTCCTAAGGATAGCATCCGCGACCGCCAGCGCATCCCTGTTAATTGCGACATTGTGTACTCGAAAAATCGCTGCGCCCTGCAAACGTAATATGGCGCTGGTCGCCGCCGTTCCCACATCTCTGTCCTGGGCCTCCCGACCGGTAACAGCGCCGACAAAGCGCTTACGTGACGTGCCGGCCAGCAGCGGCAATTCGAAGCGCATCAGCGCGGTAAAGCGCGCCATCAGCTCCAGATTCTCCTCAGTATCCTTGGCAAAGCCGAAGCCGGGATCGAGCACGATATTCTGTCTGTCCACGCCAGCCGCAGCGGCGATATCGAGCGATCGGCTCAGAAACAGCACCTGGTCGTCGATAACATCGGTGAGTTTCTGTCGCTCGCGGCCTGTATGCATGATGCAAAGCCCCGCGCCCGTCTGCGCCGCCAATGCAGCGATCTCAGGCTCGCGCTGCAGACCGAAGACGTCGTTGACGATATGCGCGCCCGCGCCAATCGCCAGCCGTGCCGTATCGGCGCGATAGGTGTCGATGGAGATCAGCGCATCGGTCTTGCCACGCAGCGCCTCGATGACCGGCAGCACCCGCCCCTGCTCTTCCGTGGCACTGACGGCGTCCGCGTTCGGCTTGGTCGACTCCCCACCGATATCGATGATATCTGCACCCTCCTCGACGCAGGCGAGCGCATGGGCGACTGCCGCATCGACGGCTTCATAGTGGCCGCCGTCGGAAAAGGAATCCGGTGTCACATTGACGATCGCCATAATGACGCTGCGCTCGCCAAGGTCGAGCTTGCGCCCGTGTGCGACATGCCAGCTATGGCTGCGAAGCTCCGTCACGAACCGTCCATCCCATTGAAAATGAAAAAACCTCGCGCCCGATATTGCGCTCGCAGTGGCTATGCCGCAAGCTTGATCGAAGTTCAACTGGTAGCAGCATGAATGCCGTTTGCATCCCGCCACATCCGCGTTCCGCTCATCCTGTTGCTTCTGTGCGGCATTTCAGGCGTAGCGGAGGCGGAGGTGATCGCCCGCAAATCCGTCTCCTATTTCGACATCAAGGGCAACAGCGCCGATACGCTCGATGCGGCGCTGAATGCGCGCGGGCCGGTTGCCATGGGCTCCAGCAGCCATCATCCCGGGGCCACGAAAATCCGCTTCGGCGGCAATGCCACCTATGAGCAAAGAAACGGACGTTGCCATATCGCCGGCGTCAAGATCACGGTCGACACCGAAGTCATCCTGCCGCGCTGGCGCGACCGCCGGAATGCAAGCCGACAGCTATCAATGATCTGGGATACGCTCTCGGCCGACATCCGGCGCCACGAGGACCGGCATGTCGACATCGCGCGCCAGCATGCGCGCCGGATGGAACAAGGAATCCTCGCTCTACCACCAGCAAGGGATTGCGATACGCTCCAGGACAAGGCGAACGACGTCACCGCGCGGGAAACGGAACTCCATGACAAGGACCAGGCTCGATTCGACCGAATCGAAGCGCTGAATTTCCAGAATCGCATGCAGCGACTGCTGTCCTACCGCGGCCAGCCGCATGGCGAATAAGCATCGCCAAGGCGGTTTTCCACCGAAATCACGCTTTAATCACAGCCACCTGTGTGAAAACTGTCACTATTAGCTGTGAATCGTTCATCAGTTTCACTCTTAGAACTTTACGAGAATCTAAAACAGGTTCTTCCTAGTACTTACAGCGCTGATCCGATGCTGGCGGATCGAAATGCGAAAAAGAAAAAAGCTTTTCGCAAAGACCTGTCAGAGTTCTGCTCTTGATGCACATATCCAGGTGTTCTCCTGGCGCGTCCTGAAACCCGCAGGTGTTTCCTCCCTTGCCTGTTGGTGATGCGCCCGCCTTGCCTCGCTCGCTGCGACAAGCTGAGCGAGGCATCTTTTTGCCAACAGCATGGGAACATTGCCTGCCTATCAGGCCTGACGTTCGGGAACGTGCACGACGAGACCGTCGAGCGCCTGGGTTATCTTGATCTGACAGGAGAGCCGCGAACTCGGACGGACGTCGAAAGCAAAGTCCAGCATGTCCTCCTCCATCGGCTCCGGACCGCCGACCTTCTCCACCCAGTCGTCATCGACATAGACATGACAGGTGGCACAGGCACCGCCGCATTCGGCGTCAACGCCGGGAACAGAATTGCGAACGGCATTTTCCATCACTGTGGAGCCATCGTCGGCATTGAGGTCAAAACGCGTGCCGTCGAAAGCGACAATGGTCAGTTTGGTCATGTGAATGAATTCCGGTATTCGTGTGTGAAGGATGATCCGGAATTTTTCTTCCACCAATTCCCGGAGGCAGTCAACATTTGCGCCGCCGAAACGGCGGAAACCGTTTGGCGGCGCAATGACGAGAATCCTTGGTTTCCGGCCGTCTCAGTTCAACGCGACAGCTTAAGAATGAAATTCTCGGCCTCGATGACACTGGCGGTCACCGTCGCCATACAGGAGGCGTCACCAGCCTTGTTCTCAAGCGCGCTGGCTGCATCGGCCACCTTGAAAGCGCCAACCGCACTGGCGGCCCCCTTCAGCTTGTGCGACGCGGCCCTTACGCGCTTGCTGTCGCCGCTGCTGATTTCCTGCAGACAGGAGCGTGCCTGCCGGGCAAACATCTGGAGCACTTCCACTTCCAGCGCCTTGTCGCCCATCGTCTGCTTCGCCAAATGAACCAGGTCGATGGCCCGCTCCCGCGACGGCGCCGCGCCGCGCGAATTATCAGGGGCTTCAAACGCGATATTCAATGCTGCCATGTGCCAACTCTCCCGTCTTATATATCTATGACTTCTTAGGGATCTGCCGCATGCTTGCGGCCTGCTGATGGCCATCGAGTTAAATTCTGGCACATTCAGGGCGCAAATCTCGCGACATGGTTAATGCGCGTTAAACATGGCCGAATTATTAGATTTTCACCCGGTTCCACAGGCAAAAAATGTTAACAATAGCTTAATGCCGTGATGGATCGACGGTGGAATTAATTGTCACGCTTGGGGGAATGTGTCACTACGATACTGTTAAATTGGGTTTATGGCACATGCCTTTGCCCAAGGAGTGGATAGTGGTAATGTTTTCATACCATCCGTTTGATAAAGCGGGTATCCACCCTGAAATGTAATGGGAAATCCATCTCGACAGCAGTCGAAGACGGGTGACCTCGCGGGAGGCAGGGTTCGTCTTTTCCGGACGTGGCGGATTTTCCGGAAAAGACACGGCAGGCCCGATTGAGTTGTAACGAGGCGTAACCGTATGGCGAACAAAAAGTACATCGAGTCGATCGAGGACAAAGCCTTTCAGGCGTTGGACGAAGCTTTACAGATCGATTTCAGTGAGGATAGCTTGGAGTCTCGCGGCGGATCAACGCCAGATGCCCCGGAGGCAATAGTGTCTGAGCCATCAAATCCGCCTGCAAAACAGTTCGAAGACGATGCGGCCCGCAAGGTATCCGCAGCGCGCAGCACGACCGCTGCCGCAGCAGCGGCTCGCCCGGCCGAAGCGCCGAAGGGTCCGGTCTTTGCTCCGGCCAATGACGCCAACCGCGCCAGCCCGGCAAGCATCCTCAAAGCTCTCGACGGCGGCTCCCAGAGCAATGCCGTTCGCAATGCCACGATCGTCTCGCTGTTCTGGATCATTGGCGGCGCCGGCCTCGCCTTCCTGCTTTACGGCGATCAGATCCGTAACATCCGCACATTTGCCGATGTCGCCGCCCTTCCCGGCCTCATCGCCTGCATCATCGGCATCATCGTTCCTGTCCTTCTGTTCTACGCCTTCGGCATGATGATTTCGCGCGCCCAGGACATGCGCAACGCCGCCCGCTCCATGGCTGAAGTCGCATTGCGCCTCGTCGAGCCCGAAACCGTCGCCTCCGAGCGCATCATGACCGTTGGTCAGGCTGTGCGCCGCGAAGTTTCGGCCATGAACGAAGGCATTGAACGCACGATTGCCCGCGCCACCGAGCTTGAGACGCTGGTTCACACCGAAGTCAACGCGCTGGAGCGCAGCTATGCCGATAACGAGCTGCGCGTGCGCGGCCTCGTGCATGAACTCGGCTCCGAACGCGACGCGATCGTCAACCATGCCGAACGCATTCGTTCGTCGATCGTCGGCGTGCATGAGCAGATCCGCGAAGACCTGTCGCTGGCGACCGAGGAAATCGCAGTGCGCCTGTCGACCTCCGGCGAGGCTTTCGCCTCGATGATCGACACCCGCGCCGCCACGCTGATGGAGACATCCGATGCCGCCGTGGAAGCGCTCGGCACCCTGCTGTCCGCCAAGACCGACAGCCTGCTGCAGAACCTCAACGCGTCCGGCTTCGCACTAAGCCAGGAATTCGACTCCCGTCTGGAATCTCTGTCCACGACCCTTGCCGAACGCGGCAAGGAACTGGTGGGCCAGTTCGAGACGCGCGCATCGACGCTCGATGCCAATACCGAAAAGCTCAACACCGCGCTCAACGAGCGTGCCCGTCAGCTCAACGAGACGCTGGTGGCCCGCACCCGCGAAATCAGCGAGAGCCTGACCGGCAGCGAACGCTCGATCACCGGAACACTCGACGCCGTCCTCTCCAAGCTGAACAGCAGCCTCGACGAAAAGGGCGCGAGCTTCCGCCAGAGCCTGCAGTCGACCGCCGACGATACCATCATGGATATCGATCTCCGCTCCGGCTTCTTCGAAGAGCGCTTCCAGTCGACCGTGGCGCATCTCTCGACCACCTTCGACGAACGCGTCTCCGAATTCACCTCCGCCTTCGACAAGCGTGCCGGTTCGCTGGATAGCAAATTGTCTGAGAGCCTTGCGCGGATCAACGAGACGCTGAGCGGCGGCTCGGATGCCATTGACGGCATTCTGACGTCAAGTATCGAGCGCCTCGGCTCGTCGCTGACCGACCAGTCCTTCGCCCTGGCAACGACCTTTGCGACAGGACAGGAAGTGCTGGAAAGCGCGATCGGCGACAAGGCCGGCGCCTTCACCTCCGCTGTGCAGGGCGTGGCACGCGATGTCTCGACTGTCCTCAAGAGTGGCACGGACGAACTCACCTCGGCCTTTGCCGGCCGTTCCAGCGAGCTCACCAGCACACTCGCGACCCATTCCGGCGAATTCACCAAGGCTGTGGAAACCGCCACCTCGGACATCTCCTCTGCTCTCAACAAGGGCACGAGCGAGCTGACCAACACCTTCCTCGGCCGCGCCAACGAGATCAACAACACACTCTCTGCCCGCACCGGCGAAATCACCCAGGCGCTGGGTTCGGCGCATGAGCATATCGATGCCGTCATGGCGGAGCGCAGCAGCGCGCTGTTCGGCGCCCTCACCGACCATCAGACACGCTTCGAGCAGTCGCTGGCCGACCGCTCTGCCGGCATCATCAATGCCGTCAGCGGCACGCATGAAAACCTGACCTCGGCCCTTGACGAGCGCACCTCGAAGCTGACGAGTTCGCTCACTGAGAGCCAGGTTCGTCTCGAAAACACGCTGGCGAGCCGTGCCGATACCTTTGCCAATACCGTCGCCGACACCCACAGCAAGCTCGCCGACACGCTGGACGACAAGGCCATGGCTCTTGCCATCGCGCTCTCTGACGGCCAGTCGCGTATCGAAGACACGCTGAACAACCGTGCCGAGATCCTGACCAGCACATTGGCCGATACGCATGCCAAGATCGCCGATGCGCTCGACGACAAGGCAATGTCGCTGGCTATCGCCCTCTCCGAAGGCCAATCGCGCATCGAAGACACCTTGAACAGCCGCACGGAGAGCCTGACCAGCACGCTGGCCGACACCCACAGCAAGATTGCTGATACGCTGGATGACAAGGCCATGGCTCTTGCCATCGCACTCTCTGAAAGCCAGGCACGGCTGGACGACACCGTTGCAGGCCATGCCGAAACGGTTGCCAACACCCTGGACGGCAAGACCAAGGCGCTCGCCGCCGCGCTGACCCACGGCCAGTCGCGCCTTGAGGAAACGCTGGCTCATCGTGCCGAAGCGATTACCAACGCCTTCTCAGGCAACCACAACGCCGTTGCCGATACGCTGGATCAGAAGGCGGTCGCCTTGGCCGCCTCGCTGGCCGATACGCAGGCACGCCTGGAAAATTCGCTGTCCAGCCGTATGGACGCGCTCGCCGACACCGTCGCCGGCACGCATGATAAGATCGTCAACAGCCTCGACGACAAGACGCTTGCGCTTGCCATCGCCCTGTCCGACAACCAGGCCCGCATCGAGGAAACGCTGGCAAACAGCGCAGACGCGATCGCCCAGTCGATCAACCACGGCCATGCAGCGCTCACCGACACGCTCGACGACAAGAGCATGGCATTCGCCATCTCGCTCGCCGAAAACCAGAGCCGCTTCGAAAGCACGCTCGAAGCCCGGGCCAATGCCCTGCTCGACAGCGTCTCCGGCGCGGAATCCCGCGTCGCCGGTGCCTTCGGTGACAAGGCCGATGCCATTCGTACCGCCTATACCGAAAATCAGGAGCGCCTCGACCGCTCGCTCAGCGCCCATACCGATGCGCTCTCAGGCTTGCTTGGCAGCAGCAGCGACCGCATCGAAAGCGTTGTCGGCGGTTCGGCCGAACGGGTTGAAAAGGCGCTCGGCGCCGGCCTGTCGCAGATGGATGAGAACCTTGCTTCCGCCTATGAGCGCATGCGTTCCACCCTGGACGATCGCAGCAACGCCATCAGTGTGACGCTCCGCGACGCCCATGCCCAAATCGACAATACGCTGATGGAACAAGCGACTGCGATCGGAAC
>DASVPC010000132.1:0-48670 GCA_036383055.1 Rhizobium sp.
AAAGCAGGTCGTTCGGCGTCAGCGAGACCTTGAACAGCCAGAAAAGCGGGAAGAGCGCGAAGACGACATAGCAGAGGATCGCCAGGCGATGCGCGATGGTGGGGAGAATGGATCGTCTCATGGCTCAATCCTTGTTCAGCAAGGTCTGCCGCAGCAGGATGATCAGCATGGAATAGGCGAGCAGCAGAACAAGCAGCACCAGCGCGATGGCCGAGGCATAGCCGAAATCCAGCCGCTTGAAGGCCTGGGTGAAGATGTAGCTCGCGACGATCTGGGTGCGATCGGCAGGCCCGCCTCCGGTCATGACGACGATCAGATCGGCGAAGTTCGAGACCCAGACCGTACGCAGCAACACGGTGATGGCGATGGTCGGGGCGAGGAAAGGGAGCGTGATCGAACCGAAACGCTGGAACCAGCCGGCGCCGTCGATGGAAGCTGCCTCATAGAGATCGCGCGGGATCGCCTGGAGGGCGGCCAGCAGCGTGATCGCAAAGAAGGGAATGCCCCACCAGACATTGGCGACGATCGGTCCCCACATCGCATATTGCGGATCGGAGAGAATGTTGCGCGGCTCGCTCATCAGGCCGAGATCGAAAAGCCAATGCGGGATTGGCCCGATTACCGGATTGAACAGCCAGGCCCAGTTGAGGCCCGCCAGGAAGGACGGAACCGCCCAGGGCAGAAACACCAAGGCCTGTACCAGTGCTCTGCCGAAAAACGGCTTGTCCAGCAAAAGGGCCAGGATCAACCCGAAGACAAACTGCAGGAGAACCGAGGCGCCGGTCCACCAGAGCGTATTCTTCAGCGCACCATAGAAGGCCGCATCCTTCGAGAGATCGCGGAAATGCTCCAGGCCGATAAACCCGCCGGAAAAGGGATTGAGCAGCTGGATATCGCGAAAGGCATAGGAAATGCCGATCGTCAGCGGCACCAGCATGACGGCGATAATGAGGATGAGGGCAGGGGCGCTGTAAAGATAAGGCTCCGTGGCATCGGCAAGACGCTTCAGCCACGGCCTGCGGTCGCGACGCCTGTCGGCGGTCATGGTCATAAATCAGTTCCCATTCGCGGCGTTCGAGCGCCGTCTGTGTCGTGTGCGAAAAAACGGCGGCGGATTGCTCCGCCGCCGGGGATGGTCTTACTTCTTGGCGAGGAACTTCTGCTGCGCCTTGGTCAGGTAGTCGGCCCACTGGTCGGCCAGATCCTTCGCCGAGATATCGCCGATCAGCGCCTGCTGCGAGGTCTTGATAGCGAGCGAATCCTTGAAGAAGGCGAACTCCTCGAGATAGGTCGGCATCACGGTCGGCACCGTGTTCTTGTCGGCCAGTTCCTCGAACCAGCCCTTGAACTGGTCTGTCGCATAGAAGGGATCCTTTTCAGCCGAGGTATAGGCAGGCAGGGCGCCGATCTTCTTGTTCCATTCGAGATTGCCCTCCTTGCCTTCAAGGGTCGCGATCAGCTTCCAGGAAAGATCCTTGTTCTGACTGGTCGAGAACATCGACCAACCGGCGTAACCGATGGTCGGGAACGATTTGCCGTCAGGTCCCTTCGGGAGCGGCATGACACCGAAATCGTCCTTGCTCATGCGCTCGGCAATCGCGATTAGGGCATCCGGATCCTGGTCGAGGAAGGCGCAGGTGCCGGAATAGAAGCCCGCGACGACTTCGTTGAAGCCCCAGTTGACGCTATCCTTCGGCGCCAATCCCTTCTTGTAGAGATCGACCATCCATTCGATGCCCTTCGCCCAGCCGGCGCTGTTCATCGTCGAGGTGCCATCGGCGGTGAAATACTTGTTGTCGCCAGCCATGGAGGCGGCAAAAATCATCCAACCGTTCAGGCCGCCCGGGCCGCCGCGCATGCAGTAGCCGTATTTTCCGGGGAGCTTGGCGACCGCCTCGGAGGCCTTGACGAACTCGTCCATCGTCTTCGGCGGCTCGGCAACGCCGGCCTGCTGTAGGAGCTTCTTGTTGTAGAACATGGCGCGAAGATAGAAGCCGTAAGGCAGCATATAGGCAGTGTTCTTCACATCGCGGCCAAGCTCGAGGGCGCGCGGTGTCAGCTCTTTCGTGTTGTCCCACTTGGCGAGGTAAGGCTCGAGGCTTTCGAGCATACCGTTATTGCCGTAGAGCGACAGCCAGGTATCCGGCATTTCCATCACATCCGGCGTATCGCCGGCAGAGACCATGGTCGCGAACTTCTGGAAGGCTTCGTTCCAGGGCAGGGAGATGATATCGACCTTCGTGCCCGGGTTGGCCGCCTCGAATTTCCCGACGATCGATTTCAACGTTTCGGTGCGTTCAGGGCTGGTGATGACTTCGACGAGTTTGAGGGTCGTATCGGCAAAAGCCGTACCAGCCATCATTGCGGTAAAGAGTGCTGCTGTTATCAGTCTTTTCATGCTCAGTTCCCCCTTTTTAGGTTTTTCTCTTCAGGTTGCAGGCTTTACGAGGCAGCGGCGATCGCTTGCTCGATATCTCTCCACAGCGCCTCGGTTCCTTCGAGACCGACATGGAGACGTACGGACCTCGGGTTGATACCAAAGGTATGCGCGGAATTCGGTTGTGCCTTCTGCTGAAGCACGACTTCGCCTGGTACGATCAGGCTTTCATGTCCACCCCAGCTCACTCCCAGTTTGAAGAGCTTGAGGTTATCCGCGAATGCCCTGACATCGACGCCCTCGCGGAAGATGAAGGAGAAGAGGCCAGACGTACCGTTGAGGCCGGCGGGCAGGCGGTTGGCGAGGCCCGGATGGCAGACCTGCTCGACAACATCGAGTTCCTGCAGTCGCCGCGCGATCGTAATGGCCGCGGTCTCATGTGCCTGCATGCGGATTGGCAAGGTGCGAAGGCCACGGATCAAAAGCCAGGCATCGAAAGGCGACAGCTTGCCGCCCAGATAGGGATAGGCTTCAGCCTTCAACCGCGCGATCATCTCCTTGGAGCCGGCAACCACGCCGGCGACGACATCGCTATGGCCACCGAGATATTTGGAGGCGGAGTGGATGACGAGATCAACGCCGAGCGTCAGCGGCCGCTGGAAATAGGGGGTGGCCCAGCTATTGTCGATCATCGAGACGACGCCGTACCGCTTGGCGAGTGCTGCGAGCGCGCCGACATCATGGGCTTCCATCACCCAACTTGTCGGGCTTTCCATATAGAAGACCTTGGCACCGGGAAGCGCCTTGGCGACTGCTTCCTCGTCGCGACCGTCCACATAGGTCACCTCGACCTTCATCCGCTTAAGGATGGTGCCGAAGAGCCGGAAGGCGTCGGGATAGATATGCTTGACCGCAACGATCCGGTCGCCCGGTTCGACGAAGCTCAAGACCGCGGAAGAAATCGCGGCCATACCGCTCGCAAAGCCAAGTGCATCCTCGCCGCCTTCGAGCTTTGCCAGCATTTCCTCGAACATGCGTACAGTCGGGTTGAGACCACGCGTATAGATCGGCCGCACCTTTTCTCCACGATAGCAGGAGATCATTTCATCGTAGCTGGAAAAGGTGAAAAGCGATGTCTGGAAGATCGGCGGCACCACGGCCTCGGCGAAATTGCCGTCGTCATGGGCCGTGATCAGAGAAGCAAGTTCGAACGGCTCTAGCCCGTCAGTCATTTGGACATTTCCTTGATGTCTTCCTCGACGACGTCGAGAATTTTCAGTGTTTCGGCGCGTGCTGCCTCTGGATCCTGGGCGACAATCGCGTTGAACAGCGTGCGGTGAAAGGGGAAGGACCGGCGGGCGAAGTCCTGCCGGTCGAAAGGGTGCGTCCAGAAGCGCTCGAAAGTTCCGCGCATCTGCTCGAGAAGCTGTTTGAACAGCGGATTATGGCTGGCGTCGTAGACGGCCAGATGAAAGGCAAGATCCTCGGGGCCGGAGGTGCCCTTGGCGATATGGACGCGCTCCATCTCGTTGAGTTTTTCTTCGATGACCACGATATCCGCGGTCGAGCGCTTTCTGGCGGCGACCATTCCGGCCTCACATTCGATGCCGCGGCGAACCTCAAGGGTTTGCAACAGCACGTCACGCAGATGCGTGGTGTCGAGCGACAAGGGCATATGGATGGTTGATTTGGAAACCGGCTTCAGCAGATAGGTGCCGCTGCCCTTGCGGGTTTCCATCACGCCCAGAGCCTGGAAATGCGTGAGCACCTCTCGGATGGTCGAGCGGCCCACCGAAAGAGCTGCCATCAACTCACGCTCGGTCGGCAGCCGTTGACCCGCCTGCAGTTCCGACGCCTCGATGAAATCGGACAGCGCGTCGATCACTTGCCGTGTCCGGTCGATCGAGGGGAGTGGGGTGAGCATTGCCTTGGTCATCATGACGACTAAATTGGTCTGACATCTGCCATCAGGTCAATCTCTTTTCCTGTCCGTCACCGTATTTTTTCAGGGGTGCTTCGATCAACGCTGTGGTGCCAGCAGTCTTCTAGAGCGGGAAAAGCCCTGATAGAAGAAGCCTGACTGAGTCCCGGATTGGAAAAGAATGGCTGCGCGAGATCGATATTCACGAAAGCTGGAATGCTCGAAGTGCGGCCATACCGGCTTCGCGGAAGTCTCCGAAAGCGACGATCGTTCGGGATCCAGCCGGGATTTCAAAATCGATGAGATGCCACGCGGCTTTTCCACGGAGCGGCCATCGGCCGATCCGCGCAAACACATGGTTCGTTGCAGCTGCGGGACCGTCTTTCGTTTCGAGCAGAATACCGTCTATGCGCCTGGCGGCGAACCACGGCGATAAGGCAGCGAACGAGCCTCGTCTCGGCCAGCGCAATATCCATAAAAGAAAAAAGGCCCCGCGGAAGCGAGGCCAAGCTTATGCCGCTCCGGGGAAATCGGAAGCAGCGCGGCGTGATGTAGCGCTGCTACCCCGTGCCGACTAGGTCATATTACGTCATATCGGTACGGCTGGCAGAAAAAGGGCACTGAGGAGGCGATTTTTTCGAAATCGACACGTTTCTTCGCAGACGCAATCGTCTCAAGCAGGGGAAGAAAGCCGAGCGTATCGCCTTTTCCGACAAGGTTTGAATGTGGCGATAAGCATCACTCCTCCCTTATAAAGAGCATTCATGTTCAGCTAGCGTTCATTTAGCGGAAGGCAAATAGGTAATGGCCGCAACGCCTTGCGGCTGGTTGAGGCTCGACTACTGATAAGCTCACGAGGCCGGTGGTCGGGCCTCTCACGTTCCAAAAGAACATGGATGCTCGCATGCGGCTGTTTCAAGCTTTGATTGACTGGGTACTAGGGCGACGCCGGGAGCGGTTGGATCACGAGGCGATTCAATATTCCGCCGACGATCCATGGGTAATCCAGCAGATCGAGGAATTCGAGCGGGAGCTGAAGAAGTAAAGCGCTGTCTGCCGATCACCTTTGGTGTCGAAAAGCCGATTCGCTTCCCAGGCTGAGGACAGGTTATTATGAAGCCTGGGCCATTCCGATGGCGAAGAACCTTACCGAGGACGCGGAATGCTGACACGCCGTTCGATGCTGGCCGCCATGGTGAGTGCGGCAGCATTCTCCCGCAATGTGCAGGCTGCTCCCGTTGCCGCCTCGCTTCCGCTTTGGCCGGAAAAGCCGCCTGGCGGTGGCGGCCCTTCCGATCCGATGACGATCAATGCCTGGGGTGCGATTACCAACATCGCGATACCGTCGATCACCGTCTATACGCCGGCACATCCCAACGGCGATGCCGTGCTCGTGGCGGCGGGTGGCGGTTACAAGCGGATTGAAGAGGGCCAGGAAGCGCTTCCGGCAGCCTCGTGGCTGAACGATCACGGTATAACGGCTTTCGTCTTGCGTTACAGGCTTCCGGGGGAGGGATGGACCAATGGCCCGCTCGCCCCGCTGCAGGATGCCCAGCGCGCCATCCGCCTTATTCGAGCCAATGCAAAGAGTTTCCGCATCGATCCGAAACGGCTGGGTGTCCTCGGTTTCTCGGCGGGCGGTCACCTGCTGGGTCTTGCCTCGGCACGCTCGGCTTTTGCCTCCTATCCTGCCACAGACAGGATCGATGCGCTTTCGGCGCACCCGGATTTCGCAGCCTTGATCTATCCGGTGATCACGCTGGAGCCGCCTTACGATCACACCTCGACCCGGCGCATCTTTGTCGGCGAACATCCAAGCCCCGAGATGAGTGCTACATGGTCGGTCCAAACATATGTTGGCAGCGATTGCCCGCCGATGTTTCTCGTTCAGGCGGAGAATGATCCGGTTTCCAATCCGGCCAACACGCTGATCATGCAGGCCGCTTGCGAACGGGCCGGCGTTCCCGTCGAGCTGCATCGCCTCGCAAGCGGTGGGCACGGGTTCGCCATGGGCAAGAAAGGCATGCCTTCCGGCGAATGGCCAGACTTTTTTGCCACCTGGCTGCACAAGACTGTCCGAACCTAGCAGGCCAATTACTACTCTTCAGCCTGATGGATGAAGCAGCCGCGCTCGCGGGCGGCTGAATGTCTGTCGGCCGCTTTTCCATCCGGCGATCGGGGCGCGGACTTCGCGGATGGCGGAAAGAGGATCAGTGGCGTCGAGTATGACGATATCGGCCGGAGTTCCCGGCTGGAGAGCGTATTCGCGCCGCATGAGGCGGGCGGCATTGCCTGTCACCATGGCGAATGCAGTGGCGATATCTTCATCGCGTGAAAGCTGCGCTGCATTGGCGAAGAGATTTGCCATACGGCCGAGCGAAGCGTCGCCATAGGGCGTGAAGGGATTGAGCACGTTGTTGGTCGCGGCCGTGACCGTGACGCCATGGGCGGCGAGAAGCAGTGCAGGGGCTATGCCGCGCGGCACAAGATGATCCCGGTCGCGACCGAGCAGGAACATGTCGGTCGCGGGGAGAACCGTGACGGCGATGCCGGCATCGGCGAGCCGTATGGCGACCTCGGCAACCTCCGGCTTCGGCATGGCAGAAAGCTTGGTGGCGTGCCCTATGGATACGCGCCCGCCATAGCCACGCCGCTGCGTCTCGGCGATGACGGCCGGAATGGCCGAGTTCGCCGGATTGAGGTCGAAATCGAGATGGAAATCGACATCGACACCGTGGCGCTCGGCAAGATCGAAAATCGCCCGGATATGCGCCTGCGGGTCGGGATCGGTATAGGGGCAGCCCCCGATCAGGTCGGCGCCGTCGCCAAGCGCTTTGTCCAGCATCGAGGCCGTCTCAGGCTCGTTGGTCAGCCCCTCCTGAGCGAAAGCGCAGATCTGGATGTCGATTGCCCAGCTATAATCTTGCCTGATCTGGCGGATGGCTTCGAATGACCGAAAACCGGCGCGCGGATCGACCTCCACGAAGGTCCGCATCGCTATCGTGCCGTTGACGATGGCGCTTTCCACGACACGCGCGGCGCGCGCATAGACATCTTCAACCGTGAAGGCGAATTTGGCCTTCGCCGTTTCGCGCACCGCCTCTTCCAGTGTGCCTTCGCAGATCAGGCAGCGGTCGAGAATACAGGCCTTGTCGAGGTGGATATGGCTGTCGATGAAGCCGCCAAAAGCAAAGCAACCGCACATATCCTGACGCGGCGCGTCGGACGGGAGACTGGTTTCGAGCGCGGCGACCCTGCCATCCTTGATGCCGATGTCGAACGGTTGATCGCGGCCGGCGATACGCACGTTCGAAATCACCAGATCAAGCATTACGACACCTTTTCAATGAAATAATAGAAAGTTTGAATGCCAGATCTTAAGTATGCTACACTCGAATAACGGCTCCGTTCCTGGCGACGAGCCGGCCGGCCTTATAGACCGAACGCTCCTTCGGAATGGCAACGACGGCTTCGGGCACATGCTCCGCCTTCAGCGTCACAAAATCCGCCTTCGCGCCGATTTTCAACCCGTAACCCTCGAGACGCAATGCCTTAGCTCCGCTGTCGGTGACGACGTCGAAGGCGGCCTTCAATTCGTCGTCGGTATAGAAGCCTGAGCGATAGCCGATCATCATCGCGCGGCCGAGCATGTCGCCATCGCCATAGGGCCACCAGGAATCGCGGATATTGTCGCTGCCACTGAAGACCGTGACGCCCGACGCCCGCAGCAGCGCCACCGGCGGAAAGGCGTGGTTGCCGGGTGCGTTGGTCATGATGGATACACCGCTGGCCGCGATCGTCTCGACGGCGCGCTTGGCGGCGTCACCTCCGAGATCGCCGAGCCCATAGGCATGGCTGATGGCGACATGTCCCTGCATGGAAAGGGCGCGCGTGCGAGCACAGATCTGCTCGATGGTGAAGAGGCCGAGCGTGCCGCCGTCGTGAAGATGGATATCGACATCGACGCCGTGCTTTTCGGCGACACCGAAGACGACGTTTAGATGTCCTTCGACATCGCGGTCGAAGCTTGCCGGGTCTAGGCCACCGACGAGATCGGCGCCCATCGAAATGGCCTCGTCCATCAATTGCGGCGTGCCGGCGCTTTTCAGGATTCCGCTCTGGGGGAAGGCGACGAGTTGGATATCGATATAGTCGCGATATTCCTCGCGGACGGCGAGAACGGTCTCCAGCGATTTCAGCCCGACCGATCCGTCGACCATGACATGGCTGCGCATCTGCGTACTGCCATTGGCGATGCAGAGATCTAGCTGATTGCGGGCGCGCACGTCCATGGGGGCGGCCTGCGCCATGTTCTGCGCCTGGAATGCGACGCGCTCATGCACGTCGAAGCCGTTGGTGCACGGCTTATGCGGTATCCAGGCGTCGCCGAAAAAGCTGGTGTCGAGATGGATATGACCTTCAACGAAGCCGGGAACGGCGAGCGCGCCGCCGAGATCGACGCTCTCTGCAAGCGGGGCTTCCGCGCTTGACGGTTCGATCGAAATGATGCGTCCGCCGGATACGCCGATGTCCTTGAGGGAGCCATCGGCGAGCTTTGCTCGGGTGAAAAGGGTTTCAATCGGGCTCAAATCTATCTCCATGGCATGTCATGAGGAGGATCCCCCGAGACGTATACCGTTTGGTCGGTCTATTGCTCGAAGGCTTCCCTCAGGCCGACGCTTTTGCGCTCGCGCAGATCGAGATCGGCTTCGATGTGGGAAATATGGTGAAGCATGAGATGGCAGGCCGTCTCGATGTCCTTGCGCTCGATGGCGGCGATGACATCGCCGTGCTCCGCATGACCGCAGCTCGACACGCTCGATTGGCCATAAAGCGCGATCACCAGGGATGAGCGGGCGACGAGCTCCTCCATGAAACGCTGCATGATCAGATTGCCGGAGATCGAGGCGAGCATGAGATGAAAATCGCCGGAGGCCTTGATCTCGGCGCGGCGTGCGGTCTGACCGCGCTCCGCCATCAGCCTTCCCTCTTCGAGCAGAAGCTGCTTCAGGTGCTGAACTTGCGAGGGCGTAATCCGTTCAGCCGCTTCCTTGAGAATGCCCGGCTCCACCAGACGGCGGGCGGCGAAGATCTGCCGGGCCTCTTCCGGTGAAGGATAGGCAACGAATGCGCCGCGGTTCTTCTCGACGCTGACAAGACCTTCATAGGACAGGGCTTGCAGGGCGGCGCGCGCCAGCGTGCGGCTGACATTGAACAGATTGCCGACATCACTTTCGGAGAGCTTCGTACCAGGGGAAAGCCTGCGCTCGACGATTGCCTCGCGAATGGCGTCGCGAATTTGCTGCGCGCCGGTTTCCGTGGAATCGCTGGTCGTCTGGAGCGCGTCTGCTGTGGAGTTCATGAGAGCGGATACCTGATAATCGACGGAATGATATCCGCGTTCGCTGCAAAAGTTAAACGGAATTTGTCACAAAAGGAAAGCATAATTGTATACGATATAGTGCACATATTGCAGACGAAAGCCTATTTCATGTGCAAACACCTGCTTTCCTTATATAAGGCATCCCATTGCCAATGCGCCGAAAGGCCATTTTTCACAAGAAGTTAGCGTCGCACAACAGACTTGGCACGCCAGATGCATCGTCCTTCCCAAACAAAAGGAGATACGATGTCGAAAGCGGCAGAGATCGATATAGCGTCCGTTTCTAAGGTCTATGGCACGACGACCGCCGTCCACGCCATCAGCCTGAAGATACCGGCTGGCTCCTATTGCTGCTTTCTCGGTCCCTCCGGCTGCGGCAAGACTTCCACGCTTCGCATGATCGCAGGTCACGAAAGCATTTCGTCGGGCGATATCCGGCTCGGGAATGTCGTCGTCACCGACTTTCCGCCGGCCAAGCGCGGCACGGCGATGATGTTCCAGTCTTACGCGCTCTTTCCGCATCTCGACCTCATCGACAACGTCGCCTTCAGCCTGAAGATGAAGGGCGTGGACAAGGAGGAGCGTCGGGCAAAGGCGCTCGAGATGCTGAAGCTGATGCAGATGGAGGCCTACGCCACCCGGCGTCCGGCACAGCTTTCCGGCGGGCAGCAGCAGCGTGTGGCTCTCGCCCGCGCGCTGATCACCGATCCCGAGGCCCTGTTGCTGGACGAGCCACTATCGGCGCTCGATCCATTCCTTAAAATCCGTATGCGCGCCGAGCTGAAGAAGCTGCAAAAGACGCTTGGGATCACCTTTGTGCATGTCACGCACAGCCAGGAAGAGGCCATGGCGCTCGCCGACATCATGGTCATCATGAACGACGGCAAGATCGAGCAGGCGGCGTCACCACGCGAAGTCTTCGAGCGCCCCGCGACCGCCTTCGTCGCCCGCTTTATGGGCGATCATAACGTGCTCTCGGGCCGGGTGACGTCCAGCGAAGACGGTGTGCTGACATTGACCGCGCCGGAGGGCCAGAGCTTTTCCGTGCGCGGCACCGGCAGGGACGTGGGCGAGGCCATCGATATCGGCATCCGCACCGACCGCGTTCGCCTTGCGGCAACCGCGGACAAAGGCGTTGGCTTCAACGGCGTCATCTCCAATGTCGAATATCGCGGCGCCTCGGTGAAGATCACCGTTATCGGCGCGGGCAGCGACGACTTCACCGTCATCGCAAGTGACGGCGATTATTTCTCCAAACCCGTATCGGTCGGCGATGCGGTGTCTTTGAGTTGGGCCTTGGAGGACGCAGTCCTCCTCGGTCGCGTTTCCGCATAAATCCTAAGCATCACAAAAAGGGGAACTGACATGACGACTGAGAAGAAGACAACCAAGGCAGCAAAGGGCATCTCGCGCCGCTCGCTGCTGAAGACCGGTGCCGCCGCCGCCGGCGCCATTGCCGGCTCCGGCCTGATCACCGGCTTTCCGACCGTTTGGGCGCAGACGAAGATCACGCTCCGCCAGTTCGGCACCGGCGTTTCCAACATCAATGCGATCGCCGAGAAGTGCAAGGCCGACCTCGGCATCACGCTGGAGATGACGGCGACCGATTCCGACGCCGCCGCCCAGCGTGCCGTCACCCAGCCGAACAGCTACGACATCGCCGACATCGAATACTGGATCGCCAAGAAGGTGTTCCCTGCCGGCGTGCTGCAGCCAATGGACGTCAAGAAGCTCAAATACTACGACAAGATCGTGCCGCTGTTCATCAACGGCAAGCTGAAGCCGGATAGCGTCATCGCTCAGGGCACGGCGCCGCATACAGTCGGCTTCGTCGAAGCACAGGGCTCGAAGAAATTCGCCAAGGAGCCGACGCAGTGGATGACGATGGTTCCGACCATCTACAACGCCGACACGCTCGGCATTCGTCCCGACCTCACCGGCCGTCCGATCACCAGCTGGGCCGACATTCTCGATCCGGCCTTCAAGGGCAAGACCGCGATCCTCAACATCCCGTCGATCGGCATCATGGATGCCGCGATGATCATGGAAGCCGCCGGCAAGATCAAATATGCCAACAAGGGCAACATGACGAAGGCGGAAATCGACAAGACCATCGATTTCCTCATCAAGACCAAGGGCGAGGGCCAGTTCCGCGCCTTCTGGAAGTCCTTCGACGAAAGCGTCAACCTGATGGCCTCGGGCGAAGTCGTCATCCAGTCGATGTGGTCGCCGGCCGTCGCCGCCGTCCGCTCGAAGGGCATCGCCTGCACCTTCCAGCCGCTGAAGGAAGGCTATCGCGCCTGGGGCGGTGGTCTCGGCCTTGCCGCGCACCTCAAGGGCGCAGAGCTCGACGCTGCCTATGAATACATCAATTGGTACACCTCCGGCTGGGTCGGCGGTTATCTCAACCGCCAGGGCTACTATTCCGCCTGCATGGAAACCGCCAAGGGCTTCATGTCAGCCGACGAATGGGGCTACTGGATCGAAGGCAAGCCGGCGCAGGGCGATATCCTGTCTCCGGAAGGCAAGATCATGGAGAAGGCCGGCGCCGTTCGCGACGGTGGCTCCTTCGAAGCCCGCATGGGCGCCGTTGCTTGCTGGAACTCGGTGATGGACGAAGACCGCTACATGGTCCGCCGCTGGAACGAGTTCATCGCTGCCTAATCGGTATCGCCTCTACCCATCAAATCCTCTCCCTGCGCAGGCGGGGGGAGGAAGCCACCAACGGAGAAACCGGACCATGGCGACGATCGCTTCATCAGAAACGGACCAGGCAACAGCAAAACCAAGGCGCAGCTTTCGCGTGCCCCTGGGGCTCGTTTCCTATCTTCAGGCGGCGCCGCTGTTTCTGATCCTCGGCTTCTTTTTCCTGTTGCCGATCGCGATGATCGGTGTCGTCAGTTTCTGGGACTATGATTTCGCCAGCCTCTATCCCGCCTTCCTGACCACGAACTATACCGATACGCTGGGTTCATGGGTTACCTGGAAAACCTATCTCAACACATTGAAGTTTACCGTCATTGTCTGGTCGCTGACCTTATTCATCGGCTTCTGGGTCGCCTATTTCCTCGCCTTCCACATCCGCCGCACGTCGACGCAGATGATCCTGTTTCTCGTCTGCACCGTGCCGTTCATGACGTCGAACATCATCCGCATGATCTCCTGGATCCCGGTGCTCGGACGCAACGGGCTCGTCAATTCGACGCTCATTGAAATGGGTCTCATTCCAAAGCCGATCGAGTGGCTGCTCTATTCCGATTTCGCCGTCGTTCTGGCCATGGTGCATCTCTATACGCTGTTCATGGTGACGCCGATCTTCAACACGCTGATGCGTATCGATCGCTCGCTGTTCGAAGCGGCGCGCGATGCCGGCGCCAACGGCTGGCAGATTCTCTGGAACGTGGTGATCCCGCTTGCCAAGCCCGGCATCGCGATCGGCTCGATCTTCGTTGTCACCCTGGTCATGGCGGATTTCTCCACCGTGCAGGTCATGTCCGGCGGCCAGAGCGCCTCCATCGCGCTGATGATGAAGAACCAGATGTCGCTGCTGCAATATCCGGCGGCAGCAGCCAATGCCGTCGTGCTCCTGATCGTCGTCCTCATGATGGTCGCGGCCATCCTGCGCGTCGTCGATATCCGCAAGGAGCTTTGAGATGAACCACGAAAAACGCACCTTCGAATTCTACGTTCTGGCGATCTTTTTCATTGTCTTCGTACTGTTTCTCTACGGCCCGCTTTCGGCAATCGTCATCCTTTCCTTCCAGGGGCCTGACGGCGGCCTGACCTTCCCGTTGAATGGCGTCTCCTTGCATTGGTTCGCCAACCTGTTCGAGAAACAGGCGGTCGGCGACTTCGGCGCTTCGTTCCAGCGGTCTTTCATTCTCGGCCTGATGGTCATGGTCGTCACCGTAGTCGTCTCGCTGCTGGCGGGGCTGGCCTTCCGCCGCCGCTTCTGCGGATCGTCGCTGCTGTTCTACGCGACCGTCGCCAGTCTCGTGGTTCCATCCATCATCATTTCCCTCGGCATCGGCGTCGTCTTCCAGCAAGGCGGATTGCCTCCGGCCTGGTATTCGTCTGCGTTTGGCGCACATCTGACCTGGACGCTGCCCTTCGGCGTGCTGATCATGTTCGCCGTCTTCAACCGTTTCTCGCCGGCCTATGAGGAGGCCGCGCGCGATCTGGGCGCGACCTCCTGGCAGACCTTCCGCCATGTCGTTTTGCCGATGATCGCGCCGAGCCTGATCGGCGTCGGTCTCTTCGGCTTCACGCTGTCCTATGACGAGTTCGCGCGTACCCTGATGACCTCGGGGACCTACAACACGCTTCCCCTGGAAATCTACGGGATGACCACCAACGTCACCACGCCGGTGCTCTACGCGCTGGGAACGGTGACGACACTCTTCTCTTTCACCATCATTCTCGTGACGCTCGGTATCATGACCATGCTCGGTCGCCGGCAGGCCAAGAAAAGCTGAGAACATGCGCTTATTGCTGATTAATCCAAACACCACCACGTCGATGACGGAAAAGGCGGCGGTCGCCGCGCGCGCGGTAGCGGCCACCGGCACGGAGATCATCGCCGCGACATCGCGGATGGGACCGCCGTCCATCGAGGGATATTATGACGGTGCTCTTGCCGTCCCTGGTTTGCTCAGCGAGCTCAAGGAACGACGCGCGGCAGGTTACGACGCGGCAATCATTTCCTGTTTCGACGATACCGGTCTCGAGGCGGCGCGTGCCTTTTCGGATGTGCCGGTTCTTAGCCTTTGCGAATCCGCCGTGGCCATCGCCGGCTTCCTGGCACAGCGCTTTACCATCGTTACGACGCTGGAGCGCTCCCGCGTGCTGATCGACAATCTCGTCCGGCACTATGGCATGGGCGGGCGGGCGAAGGTCAGGGCCTCCGATATCGCCGTACTGGAACTTGAGCATGGCGCCCCGGAGGCAATCGGCAAATTGCGAACCGAGATCGAACGCGCACTGGACGAAGACAGAGCGGAGGCCATCGTGCTCGGCTGCGCCGGCATGGCCGACCTTACCCGCAAGCTGCAGGAGATCTATGGCGTGCCCGTGATCGACGGCGTCGCGGCTGCGGTCAAACAGGCCGAGGCTCTGGTTTCGCTGGGCCTTACCACCAGCAAACGCAGCTCCTATGCCGCACCGCTTTCCAAGTCCTTTACCGGCGCGATGAGCGATTTATCGCCGGCTTGAGCGTCTTTTGAGAGGGCTGCGTCAGCGCAGCCCTTCACTCCTGTCGGCGAACCACGCCGACCCTCGCGAGCACCTCGCTGGGGATCGCGTAACGTTGGATAAGATCGCGGCCATTTTTCAGCCCGCAGATTTCGCGCTGGATGAAAAAGGCCCAGACGGCATCGGCGGCCATGTTCACGAGGTTTTCTCGCTCGCCGGTGCTTTGACGTTCCGGGCTCCACGCCTGCAATTCCGCCAGTGCGGTTTCCACCTTGAGGCCGTGACGTCCAAGGGAACTGGCGCGCTCGGCCATCAGTTCGTACTCGAGGACGTTGAAACCGCTATCCGTTAAATGAAACTGCCGGACAGATTGCGGTGGGCGAACGCTCATCGGATTTATCCTCAGCGTTATCGGGCAGGCGAACCAACGATCTGAAAATATCCCCAGGCAGCGGCAAACACTGCAAGCACGACAATGACAACAAGCAGTTTGCGCAGCCCGGGACGCGGTGCCTTGGGCGGCGGTTTCGGCTTTCGAAACTTGATGACGTTGTCGTTCATGTGTCCTCGGCTATCGAATATCTTCTACCGCCTAGTTCACCCGAAACCCGCCGTGGATCAAGAGCGTTTCCCGGCAATCCAGCACAGATCGAACATGCCGTCGCCTGGCGACTTCTGTCCAAGACGCTCACGCCCGGCGTGCATGCGTGCTTTGCAACTTATTTCCTCACTTGGCCGCGCGAAGAGAACGTCGTTTCTTATAATATATTCAGTCTACGTATTTTATAGACTATTGAAGCGGTGCTGCGGCACCGATGCGATAATCGGATGACCCCACATGTCCTATCTCTTGAGCCTTCTCGACAAAAGTCCCATCGAAGCCGGTAAGAATGCCACGGATGCATTGCGGGCAACCGCCAAGCTGGCCATCCGAGCCGAGGAGCTTGGCTATCACCGCTTCTGGGTGGCCGAGCACCACAATATGGCGAACCTGGCGAGTTCCGCGCCCGAGGCACTGATCGCCTATCTGCTCGCCAAGACATCGAAAATCCGCGTCGGCTCCGGCGGAGTGATGCTGCAACACTACAGCGCCTACAAGGTAGCGGAGACCTTCAATCTCTTGTCTTCGCTGGCGCCCGGTCGCGTCGATCTCGGCGTCGGCAAGGCGCCAGGCGGCTTTCCTCTGTCCACACGGGCATTGCAGATAGCGGTCGATCCTGAGCGCAAACCGAGCTTTGCCGACCAGCTTGCCGACATCAACACCTATCTTTCGACCGAACCCCAGGCAAATGCGGCCATCGCCACGCCGCTTCCCTCGATTGCACCCGATCGCTTCCTGCTGGGCGCTTCCATCGAGAGCGCCGAGTTGGCGGCAGCGAAGGGCTGGGAGCTGGTCTTCGCCGGTCATCTGAACGGCGACCCTGAAAATCTGCGCAAGACCTTCGAGGCCTATGAGATGGCAAGCGGCGGCAAAAGCCCGATCCTGGCGCTGGCGGCCTTTGCCGCCGAGAGCGAGGAGCAGGCGCGCGAGCGTGTCGGCGATCTGCGCATCGTCAAGCTTTTCCTTCCAAACGGCCAGACCGTCAATGTCGGCAATGAGGAGCAAGCGGCCGAGTTTGCCCGCCAGGCTGGCGTCAGCGACTACCGGACCGAGGAGAAGGTGCCGAGCGTGCTGCACGGCACGGCGCAACAGATCCGCAAGGAGCTTGACGAGCTGCACCACCGCTACGGCGTCAAGGAGTTCATTCTCGACACTCCGGCGCTGCCGGCCGCCGAGCGTCTCGCCTCCATCGAGCTGCTCGCCAAGGAGCGGCTATCGCTCGCCGCCTGACATTTGCTTTCGAAAAGGACTGATCCCATGGCTCAGAAACACGTCACATTCGGCATCATGCTGCAAGGCCCCGGCGGCCATATGAACGCCTGGAAACATCCGAGCGGCCCGGCCGACGCCAGCGTCAATTTCGACTTCTTCGTCAAGACCGCCCGCAAGGCCGAAGAGGAGGGCATCGCTTTCGCCTTCGTCGCAGACGGGCTCTATATCAACGAGCAATCGATCCCGCATTTCCTCAATCGCTTCGAACCGATCACGATCCTGTCGGCGCTTGCCGCCTCGACTTCGAAGATCGGGCTGGTCGGCACACTCTCGACCTCCTACAGCGATCCCTTCACCGTCGCCCGACAATTCGCCTCGATCGACCTGATAAGCGGCGGCAGGGCCGGCTGGAATGCGGTGACATCGCCGCTCGAAGGCTCCGGCCGCAACTATAGTCGCGAACATCCCGAACATGAGCTGCGCTACGAGATCGCGGAGGAATATATCGACGCGATCAAGGGTCTCTGGGACTCCTGGGATGATGACGCCTTCGTCCACGATCGCGAGACAGGCGTCTATGCCGACAAGGCTAAGATGCATCGCCTCAATCATAAAGGCCGGTTCTTCCGTATCGAAGGGCCGCTGAATATCGGCCGCTCCAAGCAGGGCCAGCCTGTCGTCTTCCAGGCGGGAGCCTCGGATTCGGGCATCCGGCTTGCCGGAAAGCATGCCGACGCCGTCTTCACCAATGGCGGGCCGATCGAGGATGCACAGGTCTTCTATCGCCAGCTCAAGGACAGCGTGATCGCGCAGGGTCGCAGCGCCGCGGAAGTCGGTATCTATCCGGGTATCGGCCCCATCGTCGGCGCGACGAAGGAAGAGGCCGAAGCGAAGTACCAGGCGATCCGCAATCTCGTCACCATCGAGGAGGCGCTGCTCTATCTCGGCCGGTTCTTCGATCACCACGATTTCAGCGTCTATCCGCTGGACGAACCGTTCCCCGATCTTGGCGATATCGGCCGCAACAATTTCCGCGCCACCACCGACCGCATCAAGAAGACCGCACGAGAGAAGGGGTTGACGCTGCGCCAGGTCGCACTCGATTCCGCCACGCCACGCACCGCCTTCATCGGCACGGCGACGCATATCGCCGACGAGATCATTCGCTGGGTGGATCAGGAGGCAGCCGATGGCTTCATCCTCGGCTTCCCGGTGATCGCCGAGGGCTTCGACGACTTCGCCAAGCATGTCCTGCCGATCCTCACCGAGCGCGGCTATTTCGATCCGGTGCTGAAGGGTTCGACGCTGCGTGACCATCTCGGGCTGCCCTATCGCGAGAGCCGCTATGCGGGCGCGAAGGACGAAGCCGAACAGGGAAGGGCGATCCGCGCCTGATGCGCGGGCGAGCAAGCCATGAACGTCATTTCCCAGCACCATCGAGCGGCGGACGACATCGAAAAGGGGATCGCCTCCTTCATCGATGAAATCATCGAGCTTCGCCATGATCTCCACCGCTATCCGGAGCTTGCCTTCCAGGAACTGCGGACAAGCAAGATCGTCGCCTCTCTCCTTTCTTCCTGGGGTTATGAGGTTACGACTGGTGTCGGCGGCACCGGCGTCGTCGCTACCCTTCGGGGTGGCGACGGCGAAAAACGCATCGGCATCCGGGCGGATATGGACGCCTTGCCGATCGAGGAGGCGACAGATCTTCCCTATGCCAGCGACAATCCGGGCGTCATGCATGCCTGCGGCCATGACGGGCATACGTCGATCCTGCTGGCCGCGGCACGCCATCTCGCCGAGACCCGCCGTTTCTCCGGCGTACTCACCCTGATTTTCCAGCCGGCCGAAGAAATCGGTGCCGGCGCACGCAAGATGATTTCGGAAGGGCTTTTCGAGCGCTTTCCGGTCGACGCCGTCTTCGGGCTACACAATTGGCCGGGCGTACCAACAGGCCAGTTCGGTTTCGTCGCCGGCCCGGCCATGGCCTCCGTCGACCAGGCCGTGATCCGTATCATCGGCAAGGGTGGCCACGGGGCTGAGCCACACAAATCCGTCGATCCGATCCTGGCGTCGGCTTCCTTCATCACGGCGCTGCAAAGCGTTGTGTCGCGCAATGTCGATCCCCAGGACATGGCGGTCGCCACCGTCGGTTCGATCCATGCCGGCTCCGCCTCGAACGTGATCCCGGAAAGCGTCGAGCTCAAGCTGACCATGCGGGCCTTCAGCGAGACGGTCCGCCAGCAATTGCAGGAACGTATTCCGGCTCTTGCCCGCGCCCAGGCCGAAAGCTTTGGAGCGCAGGCGGATGTGAACTACCGCCTTGGCTTTCCAGCCCTCATCAACCACCGCGACGAGACGGATTTTGCTCGCTCGGTCGCGCTGGGGGCCTTCGGCGAGGAGCGGGTCGCGAAAGACTTCCGGCCGCGCACGGCCAGCGAGGATTTCGCCTTCATGCTGCTGGAGCAACCGGGCAGCTACCTATTCGTCGGCAATGGCGACAGCGCCCCTCTCCACAGCGCCCATTACAATTTCGACGACACGATCATAGCGCCCGCCGCCCGCTACTGGGTGCGGCTGGTCGAGACCTTTCTTTCATAGTGACCGCAACAGGACGGCTGATGAGATGAGTGACAGCTTTCTCTACACAACCCCTCTCGACCCACGCGCAAAGCCGCTGATCGATGAGCTGATCCATGAATATGACAGCCGCTACGGCACCTATTTCAGCGCGGAGGGCGCGGCGGCGGAGCTCAATCGTTATCCGCCGGAGTATTTTGCACCGCCGGATGGCAACTTCCTGCTCCTGATCCGCGATGGCGAAACCATCGGCGGCGGCGCCTTCAAGCGCTACGACGAGCACACGGCCGAGTTCAAGCGCATCTGGACCCGCCACGACCTGCGCCGGCAGGGACTGGCGCGCAAGGTCCTGGTCGAGCTGGAATCGCAGGCGGCCCGCCAGGGCTATTCCCGCGTCTATCTCACCACCGGTTTTCGCCAGCCGGAGGCCGTCGGTCTCTATCTCGGTTACGGCTACACCGCGCTGTTCGACCAGACCGTCGATCCGGAAATCCACAAGACGCTGCCCTTCGAGAAGGATGTCAGCCATCTGGCCGAACCTGAGCTTCGAGTGGCCAGCGGTAACAGATGAAAACGGCAACAGACCGGTAATTCATAAAAGGGAAATATCATGGCACTGACGACAGATTTCGCCGGGATCGATCCCGGCAGCAGGGTCGCTGATCAAAAGCAGGATCATTCTCGCTACCGCATCGTGCCCGCACGTCATCCCGCCCGGTTGGCGGGCACCATTTTCGCCACTGTCGTCATTCTCGCCGTGCTCTATTCCACCTTCACCAATCCGCGCTGGGGTTGGGGCGTGTTTGCCGAATGGTTCTTCGCGGAGCCCGTTCTCGTCGGCCTCGGCAGAACACTGCTTTTGACGGTCCTGGCCGCTATCTCCGGCTCGATCCTCGGCACAGCGCTGGCGCTTGCCCGCGTCTCCAAGTCGCCACTGCTGTCGGGTCTGTCTTGGGGCTATATCTGGCTGTTGCGCTCGATCCCGATGATCGTGCTGCTGCTGGTGCTGAACAATCTCGGCTACCTTTACGAAACCATCAAAATTGGCATCCCCTTTACCGACACGGTTTTCATCGATTATCCGACGGTGCAGCTGCTGACGCCATTTGCCGCCGCCTTCCTGGGCCTGACGCTCAACCAGTCCGCCTTCTTCGCGGAGATCGTGCGCGGCGGCATTCTCTCGGTCGATCAGGGACAGTTGGAGGCGGCATCCGCCCTTGGTCTGTCCCGCCGCCGCCAGGCCTTCCGCATCGTCCTGCCGCAGGCCATGCGCTCGATCCTTCCGACCGGCTTCAACGAAATCATCGGATTGGCGAAGAGCACCTCCATGGTCTACGTGCTCGCGCTGCCGGAGCTGTTCTACACCGTCCAGGTCATCTATCGCCGCAACCTCGAAGTCATCCCGCTGCTGATGGTCGCGACCGTCTGGTATCTGATCATCATGACGGTGCTGTCGATCGCCCAGCACTATATCGAGCGCTATTTCTCCAAGGGTGCGCTGCGCAATCCGACGCCGCTCCCGTTCCAGGCCTTCTTCACCCGCTTCCGGCGCCCGCTGCCCACGCTTGCGGTGACGACGGATACCGTGCGCAAAACCGGCTTCAACGATGTGGCGAGCCTCAGGGCTTCAGGCGGCGCGGTGCGTATTCACGGCATTTCGAAGAGCTTCGGCACCCTGAAGGTGCTCGACAATGTCGAACTCAATCTTCCGCCCGGCAGCGTCACCGCCATTCTCGGCCCTTCCGGTTCCGGCAAGTCGACGCTGCTGCGCGCCATCAATCATCTGGAGCGCGTCGACAGCGGCTTCATCTCCATCGACGGCAATTTTATCGGCTATCGGCAGAAGGGCGATACGCTTTATGAGCTGAAGGAGAAGGACATTCTCAAGAGCCGCGCCGATATCGGCATGGTCTTCCAGAGCTTCAATCTCTTCCCGCATCTGACCGTGCTCGAAAACCTCATCGAGGCGCCGATCCAGGTGCGCGGCGTCAGCCGTGAGGAGGCCGTGCAGCTGGCGCAGGAACTGCTCGCCCGTGTCGGTCTCAGCGACAAGATCAACGCCTATCCGCGCCAATTGTCCGGTGGTCAACAGCAGCGCGTCGCCATTGCGCGTGCACTGGCGCTCCGCCCCAAGGTGCTGCTCTTCGACGAGCCGACCTCGGCGCTCGATCCCGAACTGGTCGGCGAAGTGCTCGACGTCATCAAGGAACTCGCTCGCACCGGCACGACGCTCGTCATCGTCACTCACGAGGTCGGCTTTGCCCGCGAGGTCGCCGACACGGTGGTCTTTGTCGAAGGCGGCCACGTTCTCGAGGTCGGCCCGCCATCCAGAATCTTCAATGACGCCGAACATCCGCGCACGCGCGAGTTCCTGGCAAAAGTTCTCTAGCGAAAACCGGCCCCACTTCGCGAAAAGAAGAAAGTATGCGCAACCACAACCCTGGAATGAAAAGAAGGTAAGCTACATGACTGTCTTCAAGAAAAGCACATCCCTGGCGGCCGGCATGATTGCCGTGGCCGTTCTCGGGTTCGGCTCTGTCTATGCGGCGGAGAAATTCAATCTCAGCCCTGACACGTCAAATCGGATTCGAGCCGAAAAAGACGAGGCCGCGATCAAGGCGATCGCGCCGGGCTTCAAATTCGTCAATCCGGGCAAGTTCACCGTGGCGATAAACCCCTGGGATCCGCCAGTCGCGACATATGCGACCGACGCCAAGACGGTGGTGGGTACTGATCCCGAAATCGCACAGCTGGTCGCGGATTCGCTCGGCCTGCAGTTGGACCTCGTATCGGTTGCCTGGGAGGATTGGCCGCTCGGCGTCTCCTCCGGCAAGTATGACGCTGTCATCAGCAACGTGACGGTCACCGAGCAACGCAAGGAAAAGTTCGATTTCTCCACCTATCGCAAGGATGTGCTCGGCTTCTACGTCAAGTCCGATAGCAAGATCACCGCGATCAAGGAACCGAAGGACGTTGCCGGCCTGAAGGTCATCACCGGCGCCGGCACCAACCAGGAGAAGATCATCCTGGAATGGGACCGGGAGAATGTCGCCGCCGGTCTGAAGCCGGTGGAGGTGCAGTATTACGATGACCGCGCTGCCGCCGACCTGGCGATCCAGTCCGGCCGCGCCGATGTCGAGTTCAATCCGAACGCAACGCTCGCCTACAGCGCTTCCATCAAGGGCAGCACCAAGCTGGTCGGCACGGTCAGTGGCGGCTGGCCGTTGACCGCCGAGATCGCGGTCACCACCCGTAAAGGGGCCGGTCTCGCCGATGCGGTCACCATTGCGCTCAACGACCTGATCAAGGACGGCAAATACGGCGAGGTGCTGAAGCGCTGGAGCCTCACCTCCGAAGCCGTCGACAAGTCGCAAACCAATCCGCCCGGCCTGCCGAAGAGCGGCTCCTGATTGGTTCTGACGCAATTAACGGCCGGCTCCGCAAAAGCGTGAGCCGGCCTTTCATGAAGATTGAATATGGAGACGATCATGACAGGCATACCCGCCATCCGGGCATGTTCATTCGTTCTGATGATGACGGCGCTGACGTCTTTCGGCGCGGCCCGCGCCGATGATTTGACTTTTGACCTCAGCCCGGAGCAGCCGGGCCGTATTCATGTCGAGCGGGACGAAAAGGCCATCGCCGCGATCCCCAAGGGTTTCAAGTTCGTCACCCAGGGCACGCTCACGGTTGCCGTCGCCCCCGGCGGCCCGCCGCTCGCCACCTATGCGACGGATGCCAAGACCGTGGTCGGCGCCGATCCGGACATCGCGACCGCCATCGCCGACAGCCTCGGGCTCAAGCTTGAACTCGTGCCGGTCGCCTGGATCGATTGGCCGCTGGGCCTCACTTCCGGCAAATACGATGCCGTCATCTCCAACGTCGGCGTCACCGAGCAGCGCAAGGAGAAATTCGATTTCTCCACCTACCGCCAAGGCCTGCACGGCATCTACGTCAAGTCGGACAGCAAGATCGGCCCGATCAAGGAGCCGAAGGATGCAGCGGGGCTTCGCTTCATCGTCGGTGCCGGCACCAACCAGGAGCGCATCCTGCTTGAATGGAGCAAGGAGAATGTCGCTGCCGGCCTGAAGCCGCTGGAATTGCAATACTACGACGACGATGCCGCAAGCCTGTTGGCGCTAGCATCTGGCCGCGCTGACGTGATCGTTCAGCCGCATGCACAGCTCGTCTATATCGCTGCCCGCGACAAAAACATCAGGAGCGTCGGCACACTGAGCGCCGGCTGGCCGGATCGCTCGGATGTCGCGGTGACCACGCGCAAGAGGAGTGGCCTCGCCGACGCGCTGACCGTCGCCACCAACGATCTGATCGCCAGCGGCACCTACGGCAAGATCCTCGACCATTGGCATCTTGCGGAGGAAGCCCTACCGAAGTCGGAAACAAATCCGCCCGGCCTGCCGAAATATTGATCGCCGGAAGGTGTAAACAGGAGTGATGCCATGAGTGGCCGCAAAATCTCGATCAACCATATCGGTTTCCTGACCCCCGGCAATTATCCGGATGACGATCCCTTGTCGGGGCTGGAGCAGACGCTCCAGCAGTTGCGATATGGCGAGGAGCTGGGCTTCGATAGCGCCTGGGTTCGCCAGCGTCATCTGGAGCCCGGCATTTCATCGGGTAGTGCTTTTCTGGCGGCGGCGACGCAGCGCACCAGCCGGATCCAGCTGGGAACGGCGGTGATACCGATCGGCTATGAAAGTCCTTATCGGCTGGCCGAGGACCTTGCCACCGTCGATGTCCTGTCGCGCGGGCGGCTGAACATCGGCGTCAGCGCCGGCCGTCCGTTGCATGCCGACCTCATCGCGCCTTTGGTTTTCGACGGCGATTGGGAGAGCAATGATTTCTCCCATGATCGCGTCTTGCGCTTTGCCGACAATCTGCGTGGGACGCATCTCGGTGATGAGCAGACCTTCATCAAGACGCCCTTCGGCCCGATCCGGCCGCGCCTCCAACCCTATGCCCAGGGACTGATCGACCGGATCTGGTATGGCGGCGGGTCGCAACGCTCCGCCGAATGGGCCGGTCGCAACGGCTTCAACCTTTTGACCGGCAACGTCATATCGGGCGAGGAGACCGACGACTTCTTCGTTGCTCAATCGCGGCTGATCGAGACCTTTCGCACGGCCGCCGGAACTCGGCGCCGCGTCGCACTGGGGCGTGTCATCGTGCCGTTCGACAGCGCCGACACCGCCACGCGCCGCCGGTATCAGGACTATGCCTCCGGTCGCGATGCACGAACGCTGACGCCGCAAGGCGAGAAGCGGACCCTGTTTGCCCGCGATATCGTCGGCACCTCGGACCAGATTTTGGAACAGCTTTTCGCCGATCCGATCCTGCCCAAGGTCAGCGAGCTGCGGCTGGAACTGCCTTACGAATTCGAGCACGAGCAATACCGTCAGATCCTCCATGACTTTGTCACGCGCATCGCGCCGGAACTAGGCTGGTCAGGCACAGGCGTGGCTGCTTCCCACAAAGACGAAAAGCGCTACGCCTGAGCAACCAGGCGAAATGACCCCACACCAAGGCAGACCCCATGGCAGACAATGACGATATCTCGCCCGCTCTCGGCCCCAACACACAGCTCGTCCGCGCCGGATATGACCCGTTCGACTATCATGGCTTCATCAATCCGCCCGTCATTCGCGCCTCTACGGTGCTTTTTCCGAATGCCGAGGCGATAGAAAAGCATGAGCAGAAATACACCTATGCGACGCGGGGAACACCCACGACCGATGCGCTCTGCGATGCGATCAACAAACTCGAAGGTGCTGCGGGAACCATCCTGGTGCCATCCGGCCTTGCCGCCGTCACCATCGCATTTCTGGCCTATCTTTCGCCAGGCGATCACGCGCTGATCGTCGATTCCGTTTACGGCAACGTCCGCCACTTCTGCGATACGATGCTCGCCCGCTTCGGCGTCGAGGTCGAATATTACGATCCTTCGATCGGCGCGGCGATCGAGGCGCATTTCCGGCCGAACACAAAACTCGTGCATCTGGAAGCACCGGGTTCCAATACGTTCGAAATACAGGATGTTCCCGCCATCACCGCCGTCGCCCAGCGGCATGGGGCGATCACCACCATGGACAATACCTGGGCGACGCCGCTCTATTTCCGGCCTCTCGACTTCGGCGTCGACGTATCCATCCAGGCATCGACCAAATATCCAGCCGGCCATGCCGATGTCCTCATGGGCACCATCTCGGCCAACGCCAAGCACTGGAAGCGGCTCCGGCAGGCAAATGGCGCACTCGGCATCTGTGGAACCGCCGACGATGCCTATCAAGTCCTGCGCGGGCTACGCACCATGGGCGTCCGGCTCGAGCGCCATCAGAAAAATGCGCTCGACATTGCGACCTGGCTGGAGGCGCGCGACGATGTTGCGCGCGTGTTGCATCCGGCGCTGCCGAGCTTTCCCGGCCACGACATCTGGAAGCGGGATTTCAAGGGCGCAAGCGGGGTCTTTTCCTTCGTGCTTTCCGTCGAACGGCCGGAGGATTTCAAAGCCAAAGCACAAGCGTTCCTCAATGGCCTTTCACTGTTTGGGCTCGGCTATTCCTGGGGCGGTTTTCCGAGTCTGGCGCTGGAGGTCGACCTGAGCGACCGAATCCTGTTGAAGCCACCGGAGGAGGGGCCTCTGCTGCGTCTCCAGATCGGCTTCGAGGATGCCGCCGATCTCAAAGCCGACCTCGAGAAGGGGTTCGCGGCGGCAAAAAGGCCTGATGGCCCTTTAGGCGTTCCCGCGGACGTTTCTCCGCGAGGTCTCGGTCCATTGATGTGACGCACGCCGCTGCATTGCAGGCGGCGCATTGCTGATATTGTAACGCGACGTCATTCAAGGCGGCGACATTTTCAACTTTTTATTGCAATTTTGGCCGTCCCTATATAGGGCCACATCTTGTTAATCGGTCTAAATTTTCAAAAATGAATTTCGAGCAGGCAATCATTCGTAAGTCCCCGCCACAGAAGAAACATAGTGCATTATTCCGGTTGCTTCTTCGCCACATCGTCAGAGGTGTGGTCGCAGGAAAGCGAGGAGAGAAGGAGCATTCTCTCTTTTCCAAAAGCATTTCCGGAAACCTTCCGAACGGCGGCAACGTTATACTGGCGGCCTGCAACGACGATTATTTCAGGAAATTCGCAGTCGACCTTGTGCGTTCGGTCGATTCGCATGGAGCACCTCAGAAGCTACATCTTCATCTCCTGGAACCATCGCAAGCTGTCCTTGAGGAGGTCGCTCAGTTGCAGACCACTCTCGAGCACGTTCAGCTTACGACTACCATCGATCCGTGTGTTCTCGCTGAAACGATTCCCTACCGTACCGTCTACTATACTGCAGCCCGTTTTCTCTTGGCGCCCATGCTGCTTAGGGAAGGTGTCGATCGACTGTTGATCATTGATGTCGACGCCGTCATGAACAAGTCGCCATGGCAGTTCTTCAGCAATCAGGAGGCTCTGCGAAGCGGTGGTTTCATATTCCGGCGCGAAAAACGCAAGCACTGGTATCGTGTGCTGGCTTCAGCGGTTTTCCTGAACGGCTCCGTGGGATCCGTTCGCCTTGCGGAAAGCCTCGCTTGTGGCCTGGCCCGAACCCTAAAATACAAGCCGCGATATCACATCGACCAGATCTTGCCATACTATATCTGCGAGCTGGCCAAGCACCGGTTCTGGGATTTCGCGACCTTCGACATTCCCAAGGAAATCATGGGTTATTCCTATGAGAGTGAAGCCGCGTTCTGGACGGTGAAAGGTAAATCCAACATCGATCAATTCCTTACCGAGCGTCACAAGCTCCTTTCATCCCAAAGCGCATGAAGCAGTCAATTATTCGCGCCGCAGCAAGCTAATGTGGCCCGGGGCCATGCAAATGCCACAAAGCTGACAAGGCTGGAAACGGTACAGACAAGTTCAGACTTCGTCTTCGCCACCCATCGGCTAGCACGTCAGAAACAGCAGCTTTTCCACATGGAGAGCTGTGCTTGCCGAAGCGGGTTTTCCCCAGGACCTGAATGAGAAGGTTCGCCGCGACCAAAGCAGTATTGCGAGGTTCAATGCGATGCACTCCATCCCAGACCGTGCTTTAGTTTCCATCATCATCTCGAACTACAATTACGCTCGCTTTCTCCGCCGCGCCGTCGATAGCGCGTTGGAGCAGGATTACGACAATGTGGAAGTCATCGTCGTCGACGATGCGTCCACCGATGACTCCGCCGATGTCATCGCTTCCTACGGGTCACGCACCAAGGCGTGCCTAAAAGAAGCCAATGGCGGGCACGGCGCGGCGTTCAACACCGGCTTTGCCGCAAGCGGCGGTGAGATCGTCCTCTTTCTCGACGCCGACGATTACCTCTACCCGAATGCGGTGTCCGAGATCGTCAACGGTTGGGAAGACGATACCGTGCAGGTGCAATTCCGATTGCACCTCGTTGACGAGGACCAGCAGGTAAAGGATGTCTTTCCACCTTCGGAGCTGCCCTTCGATTCCGGAGACGTCACCTCCAAACTATTGCAGAGGGGGCGCTATCAGACCACCGTCACCAGCGGTCTCGCCTTCAGGCGCACGGTCTTGGAGCTAGTCATGCCGGTTCCGGAGACAGATTTCCGGCAAGGTGCGGACGGCTATCTTGTTACCGTAGCGCCTCTCCATGGACAGGTAACCTCGATCGAGACCTGTCTCGGCGCCTACCGCATTCATGGCGCCAATCACTCCGTCTTCGCGGAAAAGCTCGGTCAGCGCGCACGCTGGCGCATGGAGCATGATTTTCACCGCATGGACGCCCTGTCGGATCAGGCCGCGGAGGTTGGGCTGACCGTGCCGCAGGATGTCAATCTCCATGACCCTGTCCATCTGGAAGAGCGTCTGGCATCGCTCTGCATGGATAGCGCAAAGCATCCCATGACCAGCGATTCCAGATTTACCCTAGGCACCGCCGGTGCCGTCGCCAGTATGGAAATGAATGCATCCCTACGCCGCCGCACGATGCTGGCGGCGTGGTTTCTATCCGTCGGCGTCCTTCCTCGGCGCATGGCGAAAGCCATCCTTTCGTGGAAGCTGGTCGCTTCATCGAGGCCCGCCTTCCTGCTGCGCATTTCGAAGACCATCCGCCACGCCGTTGGTTAGGCCAGAGATAGCGGCGCGCTTGCGCCGCTATCTCGCCACGGCTCTGGCGATCCGCTCCTCATTCAGGTTCCGGTAGCTGGCACCCGGGTGCGGTGCCTGCAATCGGGGACCCTTGCCGCCGAGCTTTTCCCGCAGCGTTCCCTGGCGATAGTCTGTCTTGTAGACGCCGCGCTTCTGCAGTTCCGGTACAAGCAGGTCTACGGCATCCTCGAAGCTTTCCGGCGTCACGGCATAGGCGAGGTTGAAGCCGTCCACATCCGTGTCCTCGACCCATTCCTGCAAGAGGTCGGCGACCGTTTGCGGCGAGCCGACGAAGACCGGGCCAAAGCCGCCGATCCCGACCCAATCGGCCATCTCGCGCACCGTCCAAACTTTGTCGGGATCGATGGTGGTGAAGGTTTCGACGGCGGATTGCACGGCGTTGGTATAACGATGCCGGAGCGGTTCGTCGGGCGAGAACTGACCGAAATCGATGCCCGTCCAGCCGGAAATCAGCGTCTGCGCGCCTTCATACGAAACATACTTGCGGTATTCGTCGAACTTCCTTTTCGCCTCCGCATCCGTCTCGCCGAGGATCACTGTTTGCAGGTTGAAGGCGAGGATTTCGCGAGGATTGCGTCCAGCCTTGGCTGCTGCCTCGCGGACATTGGCGACATAGCGCTTCAGCACCGGCTTCGATGGCGCGGCGACAAAGATGCATTCGGCATGCGCGCCGGCAAAATCCTTGCCGCGGCTCGAAGCGCCGGCCTGATAGAGCACCGGCGTACGCTGCGGCGACGGTTCGCTCAGATGAATGCCCGGCACGGTGAATTGCTTGCCGACATGATGGATCGGATGAACCTTTTCCGGATGGGTAAAGATGCCGGCCTCGCGGTCGCGCACGACGGCACCATCCTCCCAGCTTCCTTCCCAGAGCTTGTAGCAGACCTCGAGATATTCCTCGGCAAGGTCGTAGCGGTCGTCATGCTTCGTCTGCGCCGCCTGGCCGACATTCAGCGCGCCGCTGTTCAGATAAGAGGTGACGATGTTCCAGCCGACACGGCCCTTGGTCAGATGATCAAGTGTCGATATGCGGCGGGCAAAGGTATAAGGATGCTCGAAGGAGAGCGATGCCGTCAACCCAAAGCCGAGATGTTCGGTCATATAGGCCATGGTCGGAATGAGCTGCAGGGGATCGTTGACCGGTACCTGCGCCGAATGACGCAACGCGGCGTCAACGTTGCCGTTCAGCACGTCATAGACGCCAAGCACATCGGCGATGAACAGACCGTCGAACTTGCCGCGCTCCAGCGTCTTAGCGAGATGGACCCAGTAATCGAGATCCTTGTATTTCCAAGACTGATCGCGCGGATGCCGCCAGAGGCCGGGCGACTGGTGACCGACACAGTTCATGTCAAAGGCGTTCAGCCTGATTTCGCGGCTCATTTTCAGCTCCTTGTGGGATCGGAGGGTAGGTGGGATGTCAGGAATTGGTGCGACCGAGGCCGTAGGTCAGGGCGAGCGCTCCGACGAGCACGGCGCCCTTGACGAAATCCTGGGTGTAGTAGGGGGCGTTCAGCATGGTCAGCCCGTTGAGCAGCACACCAACGAAGACCGCGCCGACGAGGGTGCCAAGCACATTCGGGCGGCGCAGGCCAAGCACGGCAAAGCCGATCAGCGAGGCGGCAACGGCATCCATCAGCAGCGAGCCACCGGAAGAAACGTCGCCGCGTCCGACGCGCGCGGCGATGACGATGCCGCCGAGCGAGGCCAGCGTGCCGGATATGACATAGGCGAGTGTTTTCAGCCGCGTCGTGGAGGCGCCAGCGAGACGCGTCGCCACCTCGTTGCCGCCAGTGGCGAAGAGCAGCCGGCCGATGCGGGTCCGCTCGGTCAGCACGAAGAGCACCAACGCAACCAGGATCATCAGCACGACGGAAACCGGCACGACGCCGAACAGGCTATAACGGCCGATCAGCAGGAAGCTCGGATCATAGCTGCCGGCAGCCTTGGAACCGTTGGGCAGGATCAGCCCGGAGGAGATCGAGCGTCCGGCGGTCGGGATCAGCTGCAAGCCGGAGAGCAGAAACATCATCGACAGCGTCGCCAGCAGATCCGGCACTCTCAGCCGCACAATGATGAAAGCGTTGATCAAGCCGATCGCGGCACCGAAGGCGAGTACCAGCGGTACGGTGGCATAGACATCGAGCTGCCAGACGATCATCGCGTAGCTCGCAGCCATGACGCTCGAGGCTGCGACCGCGCCGATCGAGAGATCGAATCCACCGACAGCAAGTGTCACCGTAACGCCGGCGCCAAGGATGGCGACGACGGAGACCGCCTGCAAGATGCTCATGAGGTTATTGATGTTGATGAAAGCCGGCTGGGCCGCGGTGAAGCCGATGATGAGTGCCGCGAGCAGGATGAAGACCGCCCCGGAGCGCAGAATGGTGCTGGCGCCGGTGAGCCAGCCGACTATCGGATTGGCGTCTGTCGCCGTCTCGGCCCGTTCCGCCGGCTGCGGGAAGCTCTCATTGTCAACGGATGTCATGCGGGGATGTCCTCAAGGGCGTCTGGGGTCATGGCGCTGGCGACAGGGCTCAGACTATGCCGGTCGATCACGAGAATACGGTCGGCCACTTCATAGGCCTCCTCCGGGTCGGAGGTGGCAATCAGCGTGGCGCGATCGCTGCGGCTGCGTATGGCCTGGATGATGTCGTGCCGGGCGCCGACATCGACGCCTTGAAAGGGTTCGTCGAGCAGGAGCAACCGGCTTTGTTCGGCTTCCCAGCGCGCCAGCACCACCTTCTGCTGGTTGCCGCCCGAGAGCGTCCAGACGGAGGCGAGGGGGCCTGGGGCCTTGATCCGCAAACGGTCGATCGCCTTTTTCGCCTCCTGTCGCTCGCGATTGCCGAACAGGAAACCGTTCGGGTACCAGCGGGCGAGATGGGGCAGGCTGATGGTGGCGGCGACCGAGTTGCCGGGCCAGGCCGCAGGCATCAGCGAAGAGCGATGGCGGTCCTCAGCGGCCATGGCGACGCCAGCGGCGATCGCCTGTGCCGGAGTTCTCGGCCGATAGGCTCTGCCGTCGAGAAACATCTCGCCTTCGACAAGCGGGTTGAGACCGAAGATCGCCGAGAGCAGGCGGCTCTTGCCCGCGCCGAGCACGCCGGTAATGGCGACGACCTCGCCCTCACGAAGCGAGAGGTCAAACGGGATCGCGTTCGGCGCCAGTCGTGCATTGCGCATTTCGAAGACCGGCTTGCCACCGATGACGCGCGCACCCGGCCGCGCGGATTCCAGCTTGCGGCCGATCATGGTTTCGATGGCGGCCGTAAAATCGATCGGGCGCGTGAAGGAACCGACGACCCGCCCGCCGCGCATGACCAGCGCACGATCAGCGATCGCATCCAGATCCGCCGTGCGATGGGAGATATAGAGGATCGCCAGTCCCTGGCTCTTCAGTCGCAGGAGAATATCGAACAGCCGGCCGCTTTCCTGCCCCGATAGGCTTGCCGTGGGTTCATCGAGGATCAGCAGGTCTGCCTGATCCGCCAGTGCGCGCGCAACTGCCACCAATTGCCGGTCCGCCGCTGGCAGGTCTCCGAAATCCCGATCAAGCGGCAGGGAAAAGCCTGCCACGTCCAATATGGCTTGCGCCCTAGCGCGGATGCCGGCGCGCGAAACGAAGAATGGCGTGCGGCGATCCGCGTAGCGGGGCAACAGCAGCGCATCCGCAACGGTCAGGCCTGGAGCGCCGACAAGATCGGTCGATTGATGGACGGTGACGACTCCGGCTTTCGTCGCCTCAGCCGGAGTTGTTGGCGCAAAACCCTGTCCCTTGAACCGGATATTGCCGCCATCGGCGGCCAGCGAGCCGGACAGGATTTTCACCAGTGTCGATTTACCAGCCCCGTTTGCGCCCATCAAGGCGACAATCTCGCCGCGCTCGATGGACAATGTCGCATCGGCAAGCGCACGCGTCGAACCAAAGTTGCGCGTCAGATTTTCGACTTGGAGCAAGGGCATGCAGTCTTTTCCGGTTTCACCCGATAATGCCCCGGCGCGTAGCCGAACTTCCAGGCACGCCATTTCCGGGACAAAGCCGAAGATGGAACAAAGAATCTCCGGAAGCGGCAAAATTCAGATCATTTACTCTACTAAAAAGATAGAGATTATTTCTAATAGATTGACGCGTCGCCGGGAACCGATTGCCCATCAGACGACGCTCTCGATTTGACTATAAGGAACACGACGATGAAATCTCTCGCACGGCTCGCTCTGTCTGCCGCCGTCATTCCATTCGTCTTCTTGCAGCCGGCCCATGCCGATGGCATCGCTGGCGCACCGGCGCCTTTCGATAAGGGCGGCGTCAAGCTGGCGCTGATCAGCTACATCTCTGCCGGCGACTTCTTCCAGGCCTATCAGGCGGGCGCCGAAGCGCAGGCCAAGGCGCTGGGCATTGATCTTCGCGTCTTCCCCGGCCGCCAGGACGCAGCCGAGCAGCGCGAGCAGATCCTCCAGGCCGTCAATCTAGGCGTCAGCGGCATCGTCATCGATCATGGCCTGCCGGAATCGCTGAGTGACGTCGTGCAGCAGGCGCTCGACAAGGGCATCAAGGTCGTCGCCTTCGACGTCAACCTCAACAATCCGAAGATCCCGCAGGTCGAACAGAGCGACCATGAGCTGGCGCAGCAGGCGCTCGACCAGGTTATCAAGGACAACGGCAAGAGCTTTGCCGCCGGCTATGTCTATGTCGCGGGCTTCGCACCGCTCGACCGCCGCAACGAAGTCTGGGACAAGTTCAAGGCCGCCAATCCCGGCGTCGTCGAAAAGGCGCGTTTCGGCAATGTCAGCGACACGACGGCCACAAGCACCGCCGACCAGGCCAAGGCGGTATTGACCGCCAATCCGGATATCAAGGTGGTTTTTGCGCCCTATGACGAGTTCGCTCGCGGCGTGAAGCTTGCGGCCGGCGATCTCGGCATCTCCGACAAGATCAAGATCTACTCCGCCGACGTCTCGACGGCCGATATCCAGGAGATCGTCGAGCCGGGAAGCCCCTGGGTCGCGACCGCCGCCACCAATCCCGCCGTCGTCGGCGCGGTTTCCATCCGTGCGGCTGCCCTCCAGATCGCCGGACAGGACGTCCCGCACCAGATCACCGTCAAACCGACGCTTCTGACCCAGGAGAGCCTGCGCGCCGCAGGTGTGAAAACCATCGAGGATCTGGCCGCCAAGATCCCGGCCTTCAGCACCAGCGACGCGGTGACGGCGAGCTGGATTCCGGCCAAGCTGTTCTGAGCTTCACGACAGGACTTATGCGGCGGGTCATCTTCGGATCCGCCGCATCACCACTTCAAGCGATCGATGGATCGGGAGTTTCCACATGAGCAAATCCAATGTCGTCTTCGCCGCCAGCCATGGCACCGGACGGGACGCGTTATTTTCAACTGCGGCAGAGATTTCCGCCGATTTCGCGAAGCGCGCGGCCGAACTCGATCGCGAAGGGCTGCCGCCGCTGAAGGAGATCATCCGACTCAAGAACTCCGGCCTCCTCAACGCGCTGCATGTGCCGCAGATCGGTGGCGGCGGGCTGAATTGGGTCGACGCCTTGAAGCTGGTGCGTATCATCTCGCGCGGCGAGAGCTCACTTGGCCAGCTTCTCGGCTATCACTTCGTCAATAGCCAATATATCTATTGGGCGCTCGAGGATGCCGCACGCGCTCATGCGCTCGGCACCGAGACCGTGGCGAAGAATTACTATTGGGGCGCCGCCGTCAACCCGCGCGATCCGGGCCTGGAGCTTACGCGGCGTGGCAGCGCCTATGTGCTCAACGGCCGCAAATCCTTTTCGACGGCCGCCCATATCTCTGACTATATCAACGCCAACGCTGCGCTCGACGGCAAAATCGCCAGCTTCGCCGTGCCAACCAATCGGCCGGGCTATATCGCCAATGACGACTGGGACAATATCGGCCAGCGGCTCTCCGACAGCGGCACCGTCGAGTTCCGCGATTTCCCGGTCTATGAAGACGACTTCATCGCGCCGCCCTCCGAACCGGATGCACCACCGGCGGTACTTTCGACCTTCAACACTCCATTGATCCAGCTCGTCTTCGTCAATTTCTACCTCGGCACCGCCGAAGGGGCGCTGGCAGCCGCGCTCGACTATGTGCGAACGACCACGCGTCCCTGGATCACCTCCGGCGTCGAGAAGGCGTCCGATGATCCCTATATCCTTGAGCGGGTCGGAGAGTTCACCGCCGCGCTAAAAGCCTCGGCAGCGCTTGCCGACAGTGCTGCCGAAGCGGTCCAGGCTGCCCTGTCTCGCGGCAGCGATGTCACTGCGGGGGAGCGTGGGGAAGCAGCGGCGGAAGCCTATGCAGCAAAGGTGCACGCCACCAATGTTTCGCTCGACATCACATCGCGCGTCTTCGAGCTGACCGGCGCCCGCTCCACCGCGTCGAGCTACCGGTTCGATCGCTTCTGGCGCAACGTCCGCACCCATACGCTGCACGATCCGGTGTTCTACAAGGCCAAAGAAGTCGGTGAGTTCGTCCTGAACGGTAAAATCCCGACCGTCAGCCTCTATAGCTGATCAGCATCCTCCCAAGATGCATGAAGAAAGGCCCGTTCCGGTTTCCGGAGCGGGCTTTTTTCTTGGGAACTTAGAGTAATTCCAGGAAAAGTGGGTAGCGGTTTTCCGTCCGGAATTGCGTAAAAACAAAGGCTAGAGCGCGCCGTTCTTCGGCGGCGTCACGCCGTTCAGATGATAATTACCGACGACATGATATTTCCAGCGCACGGGATCATGCAGCGTATGGGTGCGCGCATTGCGCCAATGGCGGTCGAGATTGAGCCCGACGCGCACGGATGATGTGCCGGCCAGTTCGAACAGCGTGTTAGACGCCTCCAGCGCGATCTCCGTCGTCAAGACCTTGGCGGCCGCAACGGCAAGCGTCGCCGCCACCACATTGGCTTCGCTCGGATCGATCTGGGCGATATCGACCTTCCGGCCGGCGCGTTCGACGACCGCCGTTGCCGCCTCGAGGCGAATGGCGATCTGCCCGACCTTTGCGATGGTCAAGGGATCGTCGGAGGCACGCTCGACACCGCTATTCATCCAGGGGCGGGCACTTGTCTTCACGAATTCGACCGTCTCGGCAAAGGCGGCGCGGGCAATCCCGAGGTCGACGCCCGCATGAATGATCTGGCCGACCGAGCCGATCGTCGTGGGACGTTCGAAACCCTTTTGATGGGAGACGACGGCGTCCGCCCGCACATAGACATTGTTGAGGATCGTGGTGCCGCTGCCGGTCGTTCGCTGGCCGAACCCGTCCCAATCGTCGACGATCTCGATGCCCTCGGTACCTCGCGGCACGAAGGACATGGTCAGCCGCTCCTCGTCATCCAGCGCGAACACCGTGATCCAATCGGCGAAAATAACACCAGTGGAATAGTATTTGCGGCCATTGATCCGGTAGCCGAGCCCCTCGCGGACAATGCGGGTATTGTAGTGGCCGACGGTCTTGGTGCCTTTTTCGGAAAGGGCATTGCCGAACCGGTCGCCTGCAAGCGCCCGGCCGAAGAAGAAGCGCTTTTGCTCCTCGCTTCCGTCAACACGCAGCGCTTCGAGAATGTAGAAATGGTTCTGCGGTATCTGCCCGATCGAACCGTCCGCCTCGGCGAGAATGGCGGTGACCTCGGCCAGGACCGCATTGGAGACATCGAGCCCGCCATATTCGGAGGGAACGGTGATCGAAAGCAGGCCAGATTGCGAGAGCGCGTCGAGTTCGGCATGCGGGAGCAGCCGGTCGATGTCGCGGCTGGAGGCGGATTCGGCGAATTGTTTCGCCAGCACGCGCGCCGTCGCGATTGCCTCTTCCTCGCTCGCCAGTCGGACTGCCACCGGCCGAATTCGATCCGTCTGTTGCACCGCTAGATCCATCTGAGCTCTCCTAATTTCAGCGGCCTATGGGTGCAGGATGTGAGCGCCGAAGATAAGGGCGTAAATTCTATAGATATACTGCATTATGAAAAGTTTTTCGGCCGGCGACGCCGGAAGTCATTTGCGTATATCGACGGTGGTGGATTGCTGAAAAGTGGCTCATAGCCGTGACGACTGGAGAGCAAACGATGTTTGCTCTCCAGTCGCATTTCAGGGCAGTCGATAGGCGATGACATAATCGCCAGGCTTGGTGCCGACCGAACCATGGCCGCCGGCCACCATGAGGACATATTGCTTGTCGCCAGCCGTATAGGTCATTGGCGTCGACTGGCCGCCGGCTGGCAGACGAGCTTCCCAGAGCTGCCGCCCGGTCGTCACTTCATAGGCGCGCAGATAGTTGTCGACGGCGGCACCGAGGAAGGCGACGCCGCCCTTGGTCACGATCGGCCCGCCGATGCCGGGCACGCCGACCTTGAAGGGCAGGGGCAGCGGCGTCATGTCATGTACCGTGCCGTTCTTGTGCTTGTAGGCGATCTTGCCGGTCTTGAGATCGGCACCGGCGACGTAACCCCATGGCGGCGCTTGGCAGGGGATGCCGAGCGGTCCGAGGAACGGTCCCATATAGACCCCGTATGGCGCGCCTTCGTTGCGGTTCAGGCCTTGTTCGCTACCCTTTTCGCCCTGACCTTTCGGTGCAATCTCCGAACGCGGAACCAGCCGTGAGGTAAATGCCAGGTAGGTCGGCATGCCGAACATGATCTGGCGTTCGGGGTCGACGGCAACGCTGCCCCAGTTGAAGGTGCCGAAATTGCCAGGGTAGATGATGGAGCCCTCAAGCGACGGCGGCGTATAGCGGCCCTCATACTTGTAGCGGTGGAATGCAATGCGGCAGGCGAGCTGATCGAACAGCGAGACGCCCCACATGTCCTTCTCCTGCAGCGGAGGCGGCGAGAAGGTGAGATCCGAGATCGGCTGTGTCGGTGCCGTGTGATCCTCGGGGATGGCGCCGCCCGGAGCCGGTATTTCCTTGAACGGAATGAGCGGCTCGCCGCTGCGCCGGTCAAGCACATAGATGTCGCCCTGCTTGGTCGAAGCGACAAGCGCGGGCACCACCGAACCATCCGACTTGGTCATGTCGAACAGCACGGGCTGCGCCGGCACGTCCATGTCCCAGAGATCGTGGTGCACGAATTGCTGCACCCATTTGAGCTGGCCGGTGTTGATATCCAGCGCCACCACGGAGGAGGAGAAGCGCTCGACATTTGCGCTGCGGCCCATGCCCAGTTGATCGGGAACCTGATTGCCGAGCGGGATATAGACCATGCCCAGCGCCTCATCGACGCTCGATACCGACCAGCTGTTCGGCGAATTGGTAGTGTATGTCTGCCCTGCCGGCAGGGGCGTGGTCTGATCCGGATTGCCGGAGTCCCAGTTCCAGACGAGTGCGCCGGTGTTGATATCGAAGGCGCGGATGACGCCGGATTGCTCCTGGGTCGAGTAGTTGTCGTTGACGGCCCCGCCGACGATGATCTTGCCCGCCACAGCGACAGGCGGAGAGGTCGAGTAGTAATACCCGGCGGGGTTATATTTCATGCCGGTTTCGAGACGGAGCACGCCCTGGTCGGCAAAGCTCGTGCAGACCTTGCCGTCGGCCGCGTCAAGCGCGATCAGCCGTGCATCCGAGGTCGGCAGGTAGACGCGGTCGGCGCACGGCGCACCGGCTGCGGCCGCCTGATCATGATAATAGGTAACCCCTCGGCATGTCTGGTGCTGACGGTCTGAGTTCATTCCGGGTTTGGAGTCGAACCGCCATTTCTCCTTGCCGCTGACCGCATCGAGCGCGATCGCAATATTATGCGGCGTGCACAGGTAGAGCGTATCGCCCACCTTGAGCGGGGTCACCTGATAGGTCGTTTCGCCAATATCGTCGGGGCGCTTCACGTCGCCGGTCTGGTATCGCCAGACCTCCTGCAGGTTGGCGACATTCTGGACATTGATCTGGTCGAGCGGCGAATAGCGCTGGCCGTAGGGCGTGCGGCCATATTGATGCCACTCGCCGTTCGGCACATCGCCGCCCATCGGCGCGTTGGCCGCGACAGTGGTCGGAAGATCGCCGGAAAGATCGTGCGGATCGGTGGTCATCGAGTAGCCGGCGACGACGATTGCCGCGAGCAGCGGCAAGCCGAGCGGCCAGGGGCTGGCGGCATATTGCACGCCGTCGAGACTGCGAAAGCCGAGCGGACGTCGTATCCAAGGCGTCAGCAGCCAAAGGCCGATCAGGATGATCAGGCCGCCGCGCGGCCCAAGCTGCCACCAGTCGAAACCGACTTCCCAGATCGCCCAGCCAAGTGCCGCAAGCACGAAGATTGCGTAGAGCCAGAGGGCGGCCGCCTTGCGTAGAAACAGCAATATCGCGGTCGCAAGAAATGCCAGGCCAGCAAGGACATAAAAAAAACTGCCGCCAAGCAGGGCGAGCCACAGCCCGCCGCCGCCAAGCGCCAGCCCGATAAGAGCCAGAACGAACGATGTGATTCCAATGACCATGATCTACTCCAGTCTATCCGCCGAATTGACAGTGATTGATCGAGGATAAGCGGTAACGATTGGCCGCGCGCCTTATCGGGCTCGGATGTCCGATGGCGCCGAAATTGGGGAGGGAAATGATTCGGGGGTGACGGCCCTCAGTGATTTCGTAGTGATCCATGGAGTCCCCCAAAACGAAATCGACTTTTCGACGTTGTAATTGCACAAATGTTCTATTCCAGCGAGCATTTCAAGCGCGATAAAGCGCAATCGAATTTATTAATGGACGTCGTTAATTTTTTAACAACTTTTGCGAATACTAATGGAAGCAGACACAGGATCAAGGGGTTCTGCGTCACCGCTGGAGGAAACCCGATGAATTTGAAGATCGTCACCGCTCAGTCGGAAGTGGAAACCGATGATACCGGAACCTATCCGGACGGTCTGGTGGAGCAAAATCGGGTAGACCTGTCCTTGAGCCGGGAACGACAACACCGTAGGTCCCACGAGCGCGACTACGGCGCCGGCAAGCGAGTCGCCCCGCTTCCGGTCGGACTGGTATAAAAAGCTACGCGTGGAAGCCTAGCCGCCCGCGCATCTGAGTGCGGGCAGGGGCCTTTCGTCATATGTACAGCGGCGTCATCTTGCGCCAGGCGGCCGCCCTATGGGCTCGTCCATCCCAGACATGCAGGTGATGATCGATCCGTTTGTCGGCCAGAAGTCGGCTGAGATGACGATTGTTGTCGAGAAAAGGATCGGCGTCGCCAATGACGAGCACGATGTCGATCTCACGAAGCCTCTGCAGCCGCCGTTCGCAGGTCAACCCCGGCAAAAAATGTGTCGGAGTGTGAAAATAGACGGTATCGTCGTAATAGCCATCGAACAAATCCCCAAAAGATTCGACCTTCATCGTCAGATCGTAGCGTCCGGAAAAGGCGACGAGTTTGCGAAAAAGGTGAGGATGGCGAAAGACCAGGCTGACGGCCTGGAATGCCCCGAGACTACAACCGTGCACGATGGTGCAGTCATGGGGATTTTTCTGTGCCATCAGCGGCAGGACTTCGTTCAGGATATAATCTTCGAAGGCCTCATGCCGGCGAATACGTTCAGCCGGATGGCGCTGAAATCCATAGAAGGTCTCGGTCGCCAGGCCCTCGATGCAATAAAGCTGCAGATCTCCGGCTTCCAATTTGTCGGCCAGGCTGGCGACGATGCCGAGTTGTTCGTATTCCCAGAACCGTCCGTCCCGCGTTGGAAACATCAGCACTTTGGCGCCGGCATGGCCGAACACCAGCAACTCCATGTCTCGATGCAGTCGCTGGCTGTACCAGTGCAGATATTCGCGGTTCATGGCACCTCGAAAAATCGTCTGACCTTTTCGTTGAGTAGTATATTTTGTTCCCCGCAACCAGGATAGTCGAAATGGCCGGCATCCAGGATGAAGATTTCATTAAATTTCGGCGACGCATTTGCCACGGCGAACTGACATGGCGGCGCCACCGCCGGATCGAAGAGGGCGGGCGCAACGAGCATCGGCACCTTGATGCGGGTAACGGCGCTCGCCGCATCGAACAGACGCAGGTTCTCGAGCATGCTTCCGTGTTCCTTTTGATAAGCCTGGACCGAATCGGCGCTTCCGACCGTCGGCAAGCTTAACCATAGTGACCGGTTCCCGAAGGTCGGAACGACCAGGTGCCCACGATCGATCCGCTTATCGAACGGGATCGCCAACGCCCCGACGCCGCCACCGAAGCTGACGCCGCTATAGCCGATATGCCCATCGAGCCAGGGATAGAGATCGACAAGCGTCGACACGGCAATCCACGTATCATCGACGCAGCCGCCGATAATATAACGATCGGGCTTGCCGATATCGTAGAGCACATGCCCGGCCGCATCCGACGGAATTGGCGGGTGAGCGCTGCGGGACAGACCGCGACAGCACGGAAATAAGATAGCCGTTTCCTTCACCGGCAGATCGAAGTCGGGCAGGTCCCTCCCGCCATAGCCATGGCCGACGACAAGGCCACGTCGCACCTGTCCTTCACGGGGAAGGAGCAGCCAGCCGCCGATTTGAAACGAGCCGGTTGACGAATAGGTGATGTCGAAGACATGCCAGTCGGGATGATGCGTCTTGCTGCGGCGAAGCTTCGGCTGCGGATCGACAACGATCGCCCGACGATACCGCTCCCTCCAGAAATCATCAAAACCCGGCGGCGCCTCCGGTGGCTTGATGGCGAGGAGCTGTTCGAGCTCCATGCCGTAGGTGGGGTCGAAGGCGAAAGGGTGGCTTGTCGGAACGCTCATATGACGGTTGTCTCGTGAATGAGCGGGCGACGCAAGACCGGAGCAGCGTTCTACGCGGCCGATGTCTTGCCCAAGCCCTCCGCATTTCCCGTCGTGCCGCCGGATGTCTCGAAATCGAAGAACTTCTGCGTGACAAGGGCCGCTGCCCCCCGCGCCCAGGAATTGTCCTCCCAGTCCGGAAGCAGAGGCGGCGACGCGCGAAAGGTGTGGGCGGCCAGGGTCGACCTCAGTGGTTCGAAAAACGCCTCGCCAAACGATACGGCTTCACCGCCGACGACGATCACTTCTGGATCAGTGACATTGACGAGGTTTGCCAAAGCCTTTCCAATCCCGATACCCGCTTCGCTGAGAATGCCGCCAACGGCTGCCTCGCCCTCTTCAACTGCTTTAAGCATTTCCGGCAAACCATCGCTATCACTACGATTTGTCGTCTCACGCCATGTGCGCAGCATCGAGGTCTGCGAGTGATAGGCCATGAGGCAGCCGCGCTTGCCGCATTCGCAAAGGCGGCCGTTTTCCTCATGCAACGTATGCCCGAACTTGCCGGCGGCGCCATTGGCGCCACGATAGAGCTTGCCCTCGATGATGAGGGCGCAACTGATGCCAACGCCGATGGCGAGCACCGCCAGGTTGCGATGTTGCCGCCCGACGCCGAAAAGCTGCTGGGCGATGGCATAGGCGTTGGTGTCGTCCTCCAGCCAGACGGGAACCTTGACCTTCTGCGCCAAGATCGAGGCGAGGGGAACGTTGTTCCAGTTGAAGCGATGGCTGCGCACGCAGGTGGCCTGATCGTTGCCGATAACGCCGGGCATGGAAATTCCGATGCCGGCGAGCTGCGCATTCGGCCGGGCGGCATATTGCACGAGCAAGGGGACAGCCGCGGCTAGTGTTTTCGCGACGTTTTCCGGATCGTGATCCGCGAGCGTCAGCCGCATGGATGCGAGCGGGCTGGTGGCGAGGTCGGTGACAACACACTCCACCGAGCCGACCATCAGTTTAAAGCCGATCGCCAACCCATTGGTATAATTGATCTCAACAGGGATCGGTCGACGTCCCGAAAACCCCGCTACGGCCTTACCTTCCGTCACATGGCCTTCCTCGATCAGATCAGCGATCACGAAGGTGACGGCGGCCGGGCTGAGGCCGGTAATCGTCGCAATCTCTGCACGGCTCTTCGGTCCCTCCTGCCTCAGAAGGTTGAGAATGAGCCGCCGGTTCATGGCGCGCGAGGTGCTCTGGTCGCCTTTCAGCTTCACGATTTCTCTTTCTTAATTTTGTAAATTAATTATTGCGTCTGTTTCAGACTTATGCATAACTTCACCCGTCGATCAACATCCGGCCGTGTGCAAGCACGAAGAAGTCAGAATAAAGGGACTCACAGCTTCACGAACCCAAATATCCGGGCAGCACATTCGCTGCCTCGGCGGGTTTATTGCGGCCATGCGCCCGGAGGCAAACGGAAAGCGCTCGGAGGGCGTCCCGCTGGCTCATCGGCTGAGGGTGGAGACAGGCGTTAAAACGGGAGGAATTCAAATGACTTTCAATTTGCTTGGAAGGCCGTCGAGCCGGCGTACCTTTTTGAAGGGAGCAGGGGCGGTTTCCGCCACTGCGCTCGCGGGTTTTCCGATGCCGGCGATAGCGCAGGCGCAGGACATCAATATCATTTCAGACGAGAGCAATGCCGATGGCTTGGCGATCCTTCGCAAGATCGGCGATGACTTCGGCAAGCAGGCCGGCGTCAAGGTCGTGATCAACAATATGGACCACGAGGCCCATAAGACCGCGATCCGCAACTATCTCGTCGCCGGCGCTCCGGATGTGTGCTTCTGGTTTTCCGGAAACCGCATGCGCGCTTTCGTCAAACGTGGCCTTTTCGATGATATCTCCGATCTCTTCGAGAAAGAGAAATACAAGGATGTGCTCGGCGCGACGGCAGGCTCCGTTACCGTCGACGGCAAGCAATACGGCCTGCCGACCGGCGGAACGCTCTGGGGCATGTTCTATCGTAAGGATGTCTTTGCCCAACTCGGCGCAACGGCGCCGGCGAACTGGGATGACTTCCTGGCCTTCGGCGCCAAGTGCAAGGGCGCGAACCTGACGCCGATCGCCATGGGCACCAAGGAATTATGGCCGGCGGCCGGATGGTTCGACCAGATGAACCTGCGCATCAACGGCCTCGACAAGCACATGGCGCTGATGAACGGCGAGATGAGCTATCTAGATCCGACGCTGAAGCCGGTCTTCGATCAGTGGGAAACGCTGATCAAGCAGGGTTTCTTCACGCCGGACAATACCTCCTTCGGTTGGCAGGAGGCGGGAGCGCTTCTGGCGCAAAAGAAGGCGGGGATGATGAATCTCGGCGCCTTCGTCCGCTATGCCTTCCCGAAAGAGGATCTCGATCAGCTCGCCTTCGCGCCATTCCCGACGATCGACCCCAAGGTCGGCCGTTTCGAGGAATTCTCGCTGAATTCGGTCCATATTCCGGCGAACGCAAAGAACAAACAGGGCGCCCGCGAGTTCCTGGCCTATTTTTATCGCCCGGAGAATCTCGGTCCCTACCTCGAGCCCGGCGGCAATATCCCGCCCCGCAACGACCTGCCGCCGAGCAAGGACCCGCTGGTCAACGCCGCCGTCGACGTACTGAAGACGCTACAGGGCACGTCGCAATATTACGACCGCGACAGCGATCCCGACATGGCCCAGGCCGGCCTCGTCGGCTTCCAGGAGTTCATGGCGAAGCCCGAACGGCGGAGCGCCATCCTGCAGCGGCTCGAAGGTACGCGCAAGCGTATCTACAAGCTCTAGCTTTCCTCCCGGCGACCGAGAGGCGGGGCCGCGGCTCCGCCTCCCCATATCGATAGAGGATAAAATGATGACATTTTGGCGCCACCATCGCTGGTGGCTCACCCCAACTTTGCTGATTTTACCGGCCGCCATTCTCTTTTCCGTCGTGATCCTGTGGTCGGCGGTCGAGAGCATCTGGATCAGCCTGCACGATTGGGATGGCTTCAGCCCAATGGTCTGGATCGGCCTTGGCAATTACGTCGAGCTGTTCAACGATCCGCAATTCTACGTTTCTCTGAAGAACAACGTCATCTGGCTGGTCATGTTCATGGCTGCGCCACCCTTGGGGCTGGCAATCGCCCTGCTGGTCAACCAGAAGATCCGCGGCATGCGGCTGATGAAATCTCTGTTCTTCATCCCGCTGGTGCTGGCCTCGGTCGCCGTCGGCGTCGTCTTCACCTGGGTCTACACGCCGCAACTAGGGCTGCTCGCCCTGATCTTCGGCTTCTTCGGGGCGACAGCTCCGGCACTGCTCTCCAATGAGCATCTCGTGACCTTTGCCATCGTCATCGCCGCCCTCTGGCCGCAGATCGCCTTCTGCATGGTCCTCTATCTCGCCGGCCTCAACAATTTGAGCGAAGAGCTGATCGGCGCCGGCAGGGTGGATGGAGCGCGGGGCTGGAACATGCTGCGCCATATCGTTCTGCCGCAGCTGACCCAGGTCACCTTCATCGCCATTGCCGTGACCGTCGTCGGTGCGCTCCGATCCTTCGACATGGTGTCGGTCATGACCCAGGGCGGACCGTTCGGCTCCTCCGAGGTACTCGCCTATCAGATGTTCGAGCAGTCGATCTTTTCCTACCGCTTCGGATATGGCGCGGCCATCGCCTCGGTTCTGTTCGTGATCATGGCGGTCTTCATCGTCTGGTACCTCACGCGGATTATCCGCATCGAAGAAAGAGGGGCCTGATGTATCCGCGCCCGATCCCCGAAGATGCCATCTGGCATCGCCGCTTCTATTTCACCGCCGTTCTCGCCATCCTGATCCTGTGGCTGTGCCCGCTATTTGCCGTCATCCTCACCTCGTTCCGCTCGACGCAGGATGTGATGGGCGGCAATCTCTGGGGCTGGCCGACGCAGTTCGGCCTGATCGACAACTACACCTCCGTCTTCACCCAGACGCCGATGGCGCGCTATTTCCTCAACAGCCTGATGATCACCATACCCTCGGTCATCGGCGTGCTGATCATGAGCACGCTCGCCGGTTTCGTGCTGGCGCGCTACCGCTTTCGTGGCAACATGCTGGTCTTCGCGCTCTTCGTCGGCGGCAATTTCCTGCCCTATCAGATCATGATGATACCGGTGCGCGACCTGATGGTGCGGATCGGCCTCTATGATACGCCGGCGGCGCTGATCATCTTCCATATCGCCTTCCAAACGGGCTTTGCGACGCTGTTCATGCGCAACTTCATCGCCGCCCTGCCGGACGAGTTGTTCCAGGCGGCGAAGGCAGAGGGGGCGTCGCCGTTCCAGACGCTGGTGCATGTGGTCATCCCGCTGGTGCGCCCGGCGCTGGCGGCACTTGCCATCCTGATCTTCACCTTCGTCTGGAACGACTATTTCTGGGCCGTGGTGCTGACGGTCAGCGACACGGTCAAGCCGGTGACCGCCGGGCTTGCCAATCTGCGTGGCGAATGGGTGTCCGCCTGGAACCTGATCTCGGCCGGCACGATCATCGTCGCTGTGCCGCCCGTCATCATGTTCTTCCTGATGCAGCGGCACTTCATTGCCGGGCTCACCATGGGGGCGGTGAAGGGATGATGACCTTGTCCAACGCAATCACCAATTCCGCCCTTTGTGCCAATCCTTCCTTTGCGAGCCTAGAAGCATGACCAGTCTCGAACTTCGACACGTCAACAAGAATTACGGCGCCTATCATGCGTTGCGCGGTATCGATCTTTCCGTGGAACAGGGCGAATTCATCGTCATGGTCGGCCCTTCCGGCTGCGGCAAGTCCACGCTGCTAAAGTCGATCGCCGGTCTTGAAACCATCTCCTCCGGCCAGATCATGATCAACGGCCGCGATGTCAGCACGGCCGAGCCGGGGGATCGCGGCATCGCCATGGTGTTCCAGTCCTACGCGCTCTATCCGCATATGACCGTCGCCGAAAACATGGGCTTCGGCTTGCGCATGGCCAAGCGACCGAAGGCGGAGATCGATGCGGCGGTGGCGCGCGCCGCCAAGATCCTCAGGATCACCGATCAGCTCGACAAGCGGCCGAAACAGCTTTCGGGCGGCCAGCGCCAACGCGTCGCGATCGGCCGTGCGATCACCCGCTCGCCGGAGGTCTTCCTGTTCGACGAGCCACTCTCCAACCTCGATGCCGCGCTGCGCACGCAGATGCGCGTCGAATTGAGCGGCCTGCACGCTGAACTCGGCGCGACGATGGTCTATGTCACGCACGACCAGGTCGAGGCGATGACGATGGCAAGCCGGATCGTGGTTCTCAATCGCGGCATCATCGAGCAGGTGGGTTCGCCGCTGGAGCTTTACCGCAATCCGGACAATCTCTTCGTGGCCGGCTTTCTCGGCGCTCCGCGGATGAACTTCTTTCCGGTGACCGTCGACCAGGTTTCCGGAAACAGCGCCACAGTTTCCGCTCCGGGGCTTGCGCCGATCACGGTAGAGCTGGCAGCCGGCGCCTCGGTCCAAAAGGGGACGACGCTCACCCTTGGTATCCGGCCGGAAAACATCGCCGTTTCGGAGACTGCATCCTCAGGTGCCACGATCTCCGGCCAGGTTCGTCTTGTCGAACATCTCGGACGGGAGACCATCCTCTATGTCGATGCCGGTGAGCTGCAATGCGTCAGCTCCGAAAGCGGCACCGGCAACATCACCGTGCAGGTCGGTCATGTCGCCGGGATTGCCGCCGATGCGCCGATCAGCCTCCGCATCGATCCGCGAGAGGTCTACCTGTTTTCCGCCAATGACGAGCGGACCATCACCGTCCGCAAGCCAATTCTCGATAAATGATCCTTCAGGAGCCTGATACAGTGTCAGTCAATACCAGCACCAAAGACCTTTCCGTATGGCGCACCATCAAGACCGACAGGTTTCTCGTCGGCACGCCGCATTATCCGGAACATGTCGATGAAAGCTATTGGGAGCGCGACGCCAAGCGCATGGCCGAGGCCGGCTTCAATGTCGTTCGTCTTGGCGAGTTCGCCTGGCATATCTTCGAGCCGAAGCTCGGAACCTTCGATTTCGACCTCTTCGATCGCGCCATCGCGGTCCTTGCGCGCCACGGCATCAGCACCATCATGTGCACGCCGACAGCCACACCGCCGCGCTGGCTGACGGCAGCCCATCCGGAAGTCCTTCGCGTCGACGGCAATGGCCGGACGATGAGCCACGGTTCACGCCAGCATGCCGATACGGCAAGCCCGGTTTTCCGCGAACACAGCAAGCGCATCACGAAGGCGATGGCTGAACACTATCGCGACAATCCCGATGTCATCGGCTGGCAGACGGATAACGAGCTCAACACCAGCATGCCGGAATCCTTCTCAGCCGCAACGCTGAAGGAATTCCAGGCCTATCTCGCCGACAGATACGGCACGATCGAAAAGCTCAACTTCGCCTGGGGCGGCGATTTCTGGGCGACGGCCTATGACGATTTCGGCCAGGTCGTGCTTCCCATCGATTTCGGCCCGACCTTTCCAAGCCCGGGGCATCTGCAGGACTACCACCGCTTCCTGGCCTTCTCGACGGCGCGGTTCCAGCATGATCAGGTGGAGATTCTGCGCGCCACCAAGGCCGACTGGTTCATCTTCCACAATCTCGGCGGCCTGCGCGATATCGACTTCCGCGGCCAGTTCTCCACCGATCTCGATTTCGTCGGCTACGATATCTATCCGATGCTCTATGACGAGTTCCAGCGCATCGGTAACCACGCCAAGGTGCAGGCGCTGCATCTCGATATTTGCCGTGGCTTCTCCGGCAACTACATCATCCCGGAACAGCAATCCGGATTCGGTAGCCAGCCCGGCTTCTGCACGCTGACACCGGAACCCGGCGAGATGCGCCGCATGGCGATGTCCTCGGTCGCGCGCGGCGCCGACGGCTTGATGTTTTTCCGCTGGCGGCCGGCGCATTTCGGCGCGGAAATCTACTGGATGGGCATTATCGACCACGACGATGTGCCGCGTCACCGCTATAACGAGGCCAAGCGCTTCGCCACAGAGATGACGGCGCTGAAGGACAAGATCCTCGGCACCCATGTCCGCATGGATGTCGGCATCGCCGGCTCCGACTTCGACAATCAGGAGGCGCACAAGACTTACTCGATCGGCCTGCCGAGCCCGCAGGACGACGCCGTGCTGCTGCACCAATATTGCTACGATCGCGGCATCGCCTGCGGCTTCATCCACCCGGAAGACGATCTTTCGCGGCTAAAGCTGCTCTATGTCCCGCATTGGGTGATGTGGAAGGATGGCTGGACCGAGCGGCTGGAGGCGTTTGCGCGCAGCGGCGGCACCGTGATCATCGGCGCCCGCACCGGCACGCGCGATGAAAACAACCATGTCATCCGTGAAGCAGCACCAGGTTCGTCGCTGACCCGACTGACGGGCGTCACCGTCGAGGATTTCGGCCGGCTTGCCGCTCCGGGTGCCAATGGCCTCTTCGATGTCATGTCGCGCTCCGGCGGGCTGATGATCC
>DASVPC010000133.1:0-8894 GCA_036383055.1 Rhizobium sp.
TCCGGCAGAGCCGCCGCGTCAGCGATGGTGGTCGAGAACAGAACCTTGCGGGTGGCGTCGGCGACCCTAGCAAAGACATGGCGGATTTCGCAGGTCTGCTCGCCGTCGCAATCCTCGCAACGGCGATAGGCGGTGATGGAAAGACAGGGCAATGGCGCGATGGGACCGTCGATGATGCGCAGGATCTCGCCGAAGGTGATCTCCTCGGCCGGCTTGCGCAGAAGATAGCCGCCCTGCTTGCCGCGGCGGCTGATAACGATACCCTGATGCTTCAGGTCGAGCAGGATCTGTTCCAGGAATTTCTTCGGGATTTTCTGTTGCGTGGCGATGTCGGAAATCATCATCGGATCGCCCGCTTCGGCCTGAGCCAGAGCAGATAGCGCCCGCAACGCGTATTTTGCTTTTTGAGTGATCATTTCGAACCGCTTACACACACATACGATGCGCTCACCCGATACACCGGCCGCATCGTTTCGCAACTCTTAGACCCTTGGCCGGCCCCGCTCCACTTCAAGCACGCGGATTGCGGAAAGTCTGAAGCGCCAGCAACCCAGCCTTGTTTTCAAGTCTTCTTACTATGCCCATAGTTTAGCGCATAATTTGGCGTTCCGCATCTTTTTGGACATCACTTCCGATTTCCGTTTGACAAGCCGCGTGTAACTCTACTATTTCTATAGACATTAAAGCAAGCGCTTAGATATGACTAGTCTTATCGGCGCCTCCCTGCCGGCCCGCTTCAGAGGGCAAAACGCCTTGGTTAACAGCCGAGGCGGTTGCTTTTTCGTATGGGCGCGGCTTCATGGAGATATTTGCTCCCTATCCCCTTGCTTTCGAAATCCGTTTTTCTGTCCGCTGCCCGCACAAGCTGCGATACTCCTGGCAATATCAGGACAGGACTCCCCATGACTGCCATCAATCTCATTGAAGAAGCCGGGACACTGAACAGCCGGTTGGCGGCGCTTGACCTTGCCGGCCGCCTGTCGCTGGTCGCCGGCCTTGGCGGCCGCGCCGTATTTACGACCTCCCTCGGCATCGAAGACCAGGTCATCACCGCCGAGATCGGCAATCATCGCCTGCCGATCGATGTCGTGACGCTGCAGACGGGCCGCCTCTTCCCCGAGACTCTGGCGCTGATCGATGAGACGGAAGGCCAGTACGACATCCATATCAGCCGCTACGAGCCGGAGCAGGCCGACATCGACGCCTATGCGGCGAAGTATGGCCTCAACGGTTTCTACGAAAGCGTCGAAGCCCGGCATGCCTGTTGTGGCGTGCGCAAGCTGAAGCCGCTTGCGCGCGCTCTTTCCGGCGCCACGATCTGGGTCACGGGCCTGCGCCGCGGCCAGTCGAACAATCGCGCCGACACGGCTTTTGCCGAATACGATCCCGAGCGCAACCTGATCAAGGTCAACCCGCTGGCCGACTGGGATATCGACGTGATCCGCGCCTATGTCGCCGACAATAGCGTGCCGGTAAACCCGCTGCACCAGCGTGGCTATCCCTCGATCGGCTGCGAACCCTGCACCCGCGCCATCAAGCCGGGCGAGCCTGAACGGGCCGGCCGCTGGTGGTGGGAAAACGACGAGACGCGCGAATGCGGCCTGCATGTTGCGGAAGAAGCCGTCGTCGCCGCGCAATGAGATACCCCGCCGGTTCCCGGCATCGGTTCAAGGCGCGGTTATCACCGCCGCCAAACCTACCGGGACCCAAAGCATCCTATTCTTTCCGGCCAGTCTTCCGGCCGCGACAAATGAAGTTCTGGAGTTGAAAATGCCCGATAGCCGTCCGGATACGGAACTTTCCAATCCGCAAAGCACCAAGCCGCCGCTCGACCCGCATCTGAAGGCGCTGGAAAACGAATCCATCCATATTTTCCGCGAGGTGGCGGCAGAATTCGAGCGTCCGGTGATGCTCTATTCGATCGGCAAGGATTCCTCCGTGCTGCTGCATCTGGCGCGCAAGGCCTTCTATCCCGGCCGCGTGCCCTTCCCGCTCCTGCACGTGAACACCGGCTGGAAATTCGCCGAGATGATCACCTTCCGCGACGAGATCGTGAAGAAATACGATCTCGACCTGATCGAGCACATCAACCCGCGCGGCAAGGCGGAGAACGTTACCCCGTTCACCCACGGCTCGGCACTTTATACCGACATCATGAAGACGGAAGGGTTGCGCCAGGCCCTCGACGCCGGCCAGTTCGACGCCGCTTTCGGTGGCGCCCGCCGCGACGAGGAAGCATCCCGCGCCAAGGAACGCATCTACTCCTTCCGCACGCCGGACCATCGCTGGGATCCGCGCAACCAGCGCCCGGAACTCTGGAACGTCTATAACGGCCAGATCCGCAAGGGCGAGAGCGTGCGCGTCTTCCCGCTGTCGAACTGGACCGAAGTCGACATCTGGCGCTACATCCAGGCCGAAAACATTCCGATCGTGCCGCTCTATTTCGCCGAAAAGCGTCCGGTCGTCGAGCGCGACGGCATGATGATCCTGGCGGCCGATCCACGGCTGGAGCTGCTGCCTGACGAAGTCAAGCGCGAGGAGCTTATCCGCTTCCGCACGCTCGGCTGCTTCCCGCTGACAGGCGCGATCCGCTCCACTGCCACCACCCTTGAAGACGTTATCGCAGAGCTGGAAATCGCCACGGTTTCCGAACGACAGGGCCGCGCCATCGACCGCGACCAGTCCGGCTCCATGGAAAAAAAGAAGCGCGAAGGATATTTCTGAGATGACCGCAGCCGTAACCGCAAACGTCGTCACCTTACCCGCAGCCGAGTCCCTCAAGGCCGTGCGCGATACGCGGCCGCTTCGCCTGATCACCTGCGGCAGCGTCGATGACGGCAAATCCACGCTGATCGGCCGCCTGCTCTGGGACACCAAGGCCGTCAAGGAAGACCAGGCCGCCACGCTGCAGCGCGATTCCACCGGCAAGCAGAACGATCTCGGCCTGCCCGACTTCGCGCTGCTGCTCGACGGCCTGCAGGCCGAGCGCGAACAGGGCATCACCATCGATGTCGCCTATCGCTATTTCTCGACCGACAACCGCTCCTTCATCGTCGCCGACACGCCCGGCCATGAGCAGTATACCCGCAACATGGCGACCGGTGCCTCCACCGCTGATCTCGCCATTCTGCTGATCGACGCACGCCTGGGTATTCTCGAGCAGACGCGCCGTCACGCGACGATCGCCTCGCTGCTCGGCATCAAGCAGTTCGTGCTTGCCGTCAACAAGATCGACCTGACGAATTACGATCGCGCCGGTTTCGAGAAGATCGCGCATGATTTCCGCGAATTCGCGCTGTCGCTCGGCGTCAAGCAGATCACCGCCATCCCGATGTCGGCGCTGAAGGGCGAAAACGTCGTCTATTCCGGCCAGGCCGCCATGCCCTGGTACAATGGCCCGACACTGGTCGAGACGCTGGAGCTTGCCACCGTGCGCTCGGCTCAGTCAGTCGGCTTCCGCCTCTCCGTGCAGCGTGTGTCGCGCCCCGGCGAAAGCTTCCGTGGCTATCAGGGCACGGTTGCCGGCGGCTCGGTGAAGCCGGGTGACAGCGTCATGATCCTGCCGTCGGGCATGGTCGCCAATGTCTCGAAGATCGTCACCTTCGATCTCGTGCGCAATGCCGCCGTTGCCGGCGATGCGATCACGCTCGTGCTCGACCGGCAAGTGGACGTATCGCGCGGCGACATGATCGTCGCCATCGATAGCCAGCCGCAATCGGGCCTTGCCTTCGACGCGCAGATCGTCGCGCTGCAGCCGGAAGGCATCGAGCCGGGCAAGCGCTACTGGCTGAAGAGCGGCAGCCGCCGCCAGCGCGTGCAGGTGCAGCCGATCGCACAGCTTGAACTGAAGACCGGCGCCTGGGCACCAGCGCAAGCCCTGTGGATGAACGCCATCGGCAAGGTCCGGCTTTCCTTCGACGAAGCTGCCGTCTTCGATCCTTACGATCAGAACCGCTCGACCGGCTCCTTCATCCTGATCGATCCGGACAGCAACAACACGGTCGCCGGCGGCATGATCACCGGCAAGCGCACCGATCTTGGCGGCATCCACAAGGAGGGCCAGCGCGTTCTCCTGTCCCTGCCGGCCGATCTCGCCGACCAGATCATGGCCAGCGAACTCTTCGCCAGCCGCCGCGACGAGACGGAGGTCCGCCGCGTCACCGCCGCACAAGCCGCTGATATCTGGGCGAACGCGGCCAGCGATATCTGATCCAGACAAGATCGATGCCAGAAAGGGGCCGCGCGGCCCCTTTTTTCATGCCCTAGAAGCGCTCTGCAAGACTTCGCAGCTCTTTGCGAAGAGCCGGTCGCTCAGAAAATCGACAAAGACACGGACCTTTGGCGACAGATGGCGGTTCGACGGCCAGAGCAGGTGGAAGTGGCCGGGGCCGTCGATGTGATCATCAAGCACCGTGCACAGCTTGCCTTCACTCAGCAGACCACGCGCGAGAAAATCCGGCATGCAGCCAATGCCGAGACCGCTGATAACGGCGCCGCACAGAGCTTCCATATTGTTGCAGGATAGAGCGATTTTCATGCGCAGTTCCGGCCCGCCATCGGGTAGGGTCAACGGCCAGTTCTGTAGCTTGCCGCTGTTGGGGAAACGAAACCGGATCGCCAGGTGATCGTCGAGGTCACGCGGGCAACCCGGGACGCCGTGACGCTCGAGATAGGCGGGGGCTGCGCAAAGCAGCATCTGGAACGGCCGCAAGGTCCGTGACATCAGCCGCGAGTCCGGCAGATCGCCGCTGCGGATCGCGACATCGACGCCCTCTTCGATCATATCGACGATGCGGTCGTTGAAATCGATATCGAGTTCGACGTCCGGATAGCGGGCGAGGAATTCCGGCACGACCGGCAGCAGGAAATGGTAGCTGACGATGGGCACACTGACGCGCAGCCGCCCGCGCGGAACGGCCACCGCCTGGGCGAGCGAAGCCTGCGCATCGTCCAGATCGTCCAGCACACGCCGGCAACGCTCGTGAAACAGGCGCCCCTCCTCGGTCAGGCGAATGCTGCGGGTCGAGCGCTGCATCAGCCGCACGCCGAGTTGCCGCTCGAGATTGGTCACCGCCTTGCCGACGGCCGAGGCCGAAAGACCGAGCACGCGCCCGGCGGCGGCAAAGCTGCCGAGGTCAGCGCTTCGCACAAAGGCATTGAGGCCGCTTAACCGATCCATCCTCATTTCCATTCGATCGTTTTATTCCGGTATATATGGAAACATAGCCAGATTTTCAGACAATTGCATCAAAACTATCTTAGCCGAGTATTTCGATATTCCCGCAGATGATGGCGACCGTCCTCGAAGGCGGCTCGTGCTCCCAAGTCATCCGTGAGGTTTCTTTTGCTCAAATTCAGCGGATATCCCGATGCATCCCAACAAGACAAAGGCCGCAAGCCCGGCCGAAAAACTCCTTGTTCTCGTCGCCGTGTGCTGCGCCGCAGCTGCGATGCCCCTCACCTTCACTGGCCCCGCCGTCGCCTTGCCGGCCATCAGCCGGACACTCGGCGGCAGTCCGATCGCGCTCAACTGGGTCACGAATGCCTTCATGCTGACCTTCGGCAGCAGCCTGATGGCCGCCGGCGCGCTTGCCGACAGTTTCGGGCGCAAGCGCATTTTCCTGATGGGGCTCGGCGGGTTCGCCCTGTTCTCGTCGGGACTGGCCTTCGCCAGCAATATCGTCTGGTTCGATATCCTGAGGGCCTTGCAGGGAATGGGGGCGGCCGCTGCCTTTTCCGGCGGCATGGCGTCTCTCGCACAGGAGTTCGACGGCACGGCGCGCATGCGCGCCTTCAGCATCGTCGGCTCAAGTTTCGGCGTGGGGCTCGCCTTCGGGCCGATCGCCTCCGGCCTGATGATCGAGGCCTTCGGCTGGCCATCAATCTTCGTACTTGTCGTCATCCTCGCCGTCATCGCCTTTAGCCTCGGCGCACGCTTCCTGACCGAATCCAGCGATCCTGATGCCACCGGTCTCGACTGGCCCGGCGCGTTGAGTTTTACGCTTGCCCTGACGCTATTCACCTGTGGCGTGCTGCGCGCACCGGAGAACGGCTGGAGCGACTCGCTGGTCATTATCCTGCTGGCCGGTGCAGCATTGCTGTTCCTGGCCTTCGGCATCATCGAACGCACCGTAAAACGGCCGATGCTGGACCTCACCCTGTTTCGTTATCCCCGTTTCGTCAGCGTGCAGCTGCTGGCGGCGGCCCCTGCCTATGCCTTCGTCGTGCTGCTCATTCTTCTGCCCGTCCGCTTCGTCGGTATCGAGGGCATGAGCGAGGTCGCCGCCGGCCGCATGATGGTCGCCCTGTCGGCGCCGCTTCTCGTTCTGCCGATCGTAGCCGGCCTGCTGACGCGGTGGTTCACGGCGGCTACGATTTGCGGTGCGGGTCTAATTATCTCCGCGATGGGCCTGTTCTGGCTCAGCTACCTCGCTACGGGATCGGCACCGGCGGCATTGATCGGTCCGCTGCTGACGATCGGCGTCGGCATCAGCCTGCCTTGGGGGCTGATGGACGGACTTGCCGTCAGCGTCGTCCCGAAGGAGCGCGCGGGAATGGCGACCGGCATCTTCAGCACCACGCGCGTCGCCGGCGAAGGCGTGGCACTGGCCGTCGTCAGCGCCATCCTCTCCACCTTCATCCAGTCAAATCTCGGCGCAACGGCCGGGGAGCATGCGTCTTTCGCAGCGCAGCGGCTGGTGACGGGCAATCTCCTCGACGCAGCCTTCAACGTACCTGCAATCGGGCATGCCACGCTGATCCAGGGCTACGGCAACGCCTTTAGCGAACTGCTATGGCTCCTGACGGCAATCACGGCTCTCACCGCAATCGTCGTCTTCACCTTTCTCGGTCGTCGCAATGCGGAGGAGAACACCACCGAAGCCGGGACACCGGAGCCGATGGACAATGCCGAGGCGCCCAAGGCATCCAACGCCTGACGCTGCTTCCGCATCCAAGGCGGGGTGTCGCGAGAGCGCCAGCCCGCCATAACCGGCTATGGCAGATGCGGCCGGCCGACTTTGGATCGCAATTGGTCATCAGCGCGCTCATCGTCGCCACGGGATCATGCCGCGATTTCTTCCGCCCCTCGAAGAACGTCATAACAGATTGAAAATACGTGCAAAAACCACATTTTTCCTTCTCGTATCCGCTACAAAATATTTCGCAGACACACAAAACGTGTGCGATGCGGGAGATTGAAGGAGGCTGCGATAGCGTCACGAGACTGGCGTTCGGGTGCACTGCTGCTATATGACATCCCTATGATAACAGAGCGCTTTTCGAAGATTGTTGCTTGGGGCTATATCGCGGCACTGGTTGCCGTGACCTTCGCGCATCTCAATTGGCAGGCCGAGTTTGGCAATCCCTTCAATCTGTATCGAGCTGTCGCCCTCTGCCTTGCCGGCATGCTGGCAAGACTGGCCTATCCGCAATCGCCCTCCTTCACCTGCCTGTTGATGATTGCGAGCGTTTCGGCCCTCTGCTTCTCGCATTTCCTCGTGAACGGCAATTACGGTTCGCCCATGGATCTCATCGTCGCCATGACGGGCGCGCTCTGGGGCCTTGCAATTGGCGCCATGCTTAGCAGGCTGATATCGCCGACCTCGAAGCGAACCGCGCTGTATTAAGCCAACGCCCTTCAGCCATCATCGGATGTAAACGCCCGTTCGCCGACGTCGGCGAAAGCATGTGCTGCGTGTGAGCGCAGCACGCCACAGCCTTCACACGCCAACATGACGGCGACTCGCGACAGGTCATCAGCGGCCCAACGAGGCGTCAATTTTCGATTTCCTACTGCGATTTGATCATTATGCAGCCAATATTATGGCTGACTTACTATCTATGTTTGTAAATGTGTCTTTCATGCAACTAAAAATGAAAAATCACGAAAACGTCATTTTGAGAAAAATATATCATATAACTTTGCAGGAATTCGTCTTTAATAGCGACCAGAAGCGGGTGGGGCCCGTTTCTCCCGAGTCGGGGTTTTTAACAGGGATAGGGTGAGGCACGTCGATTTTTCGGCGCGATAGCCTATGCCCAATCTATATTGGATTGGAGTTTTTATGAACATCAAGAGCCTTCTTCTCGGCTCCGCTGCTGCCCTCGCAGCAGTATCCGGCGCTCATGCAGCTGACGCTATCGTTGCCGCAGAGCCGGAACCGCTCGAATACGTCCGTATCTGCGACGCATATGGCGCTGGCTATTTCTTCATTCCGGGCAGCGAAACCTGCCTCAAGATCGGCGGCTATGTCCGTACCGAAGGCAAGTGGTACAATGCTTACAACCCGGCCGACCGTTACGGTACGCTGTGGCACACCCGTGCTCACCTCACGCTCGACACCGCTTCCGACACCGAATACGGCCCGTTGAAGACGGCAACCGTCCTGCGTTGGGACTGGCAGGATGGCGGCTCGACCACTTCCAAGCTGATCGCAGCCAACATCAGCCTTGCCGGCTTCACCGTCGGTAAGCTCGATTCGGCCTACAACGTCTTCACCGGCTACGCCGGCGGCGTCATCAACGACGACGTGGTCTATGACGGCCCGTATGAACTCAACCAGTTGACCTACAACTACGACGCCGGCAACGGCTTCACAGCTGTAGTCTCGCTCGAAGACAGCAACTCCGGTTCTGGCGCCACCGGCGTCGACGGCACAAGCAGCTCCAACCACTACGCCCCGGACGCCGTTGCAGGTTTCGGCTACAAGGCTGGCAAGTTCGGCTTCAAGGTCGTTGGTGGTTATGATTCGATCGTCGAAGAAGGCGCCGTCAAGGCTCGTATCGATGGCGACTTCGGCGTCTTCAAGGCCTTCTTGATGGGCGGCTGGAACACCAACGGCGACAAGCTGAACAAGTACGCAAGCGCCAACGGCAGCGGTGCAGCTAAGATT
>DASVPC010000134.1:0-58528 GCA_036383055.1 Rhizobium sp.
CTTCGAAATCATCCTGCGTCACGCCGTCGCCGTCGGCATACATATTGGCCAGCGCCCAGCGCGAACCGGTATGGCCCTTTTCGGCCGCGTAACGATAGGCCTCGACGGCCTCTTCCTTCTGGCCGTTCTTGTAGGCTCGAAAGCCGAATTTGAAGAGATCGAAAGGACCGGATTCCTTGGTGACGCCGGCATTGATATCGAATGCCCGGCACTGACCTGTCAGGACCACGAAGGTGGCAAGCGACAGGCTGAGCAACATCACTCTCGCTGATATGAACTCGGACTTAAACATAACAGTCGACTTCTCTCGCTCCATCCGCACTCATCACGGCAACCCCATCTGCGCCGCAAGGTTTGCGAATGTATTCCCTACCCGCGCGCGAACCAGCGAAACCTCCTGTCAAGAAGGTTCGCATGGCACCAGCCAAAGGCCGTTTGCCACATTTCCGAGCATAGTTCGAAATTATGTCCAAACGAGCATTCCTGCCGCCGCGTTCACGCGTCGCTGTCGAAACAGCACACCATTCAACTGCCCCAAAGGAGAGACTCGAGATCGGACGATTTCGGGATTCCCGCGAGAAATAAAGCATTTCCGACCGCATCGGAAACGTCACCGTTCCGATCCAGGATTGCTCATTCTGCCAAAGTGGAAACTGACCCATCAACCGTTTACGCACTCTCTACAAGGCCTGCCCCTGTGCCCGTATAATCGCTGCTCCTCATTTGTGGCGGGAAATGGACAAATTGGGCGGCGGACACGCACCCGTAACCGGTTGAAATAAAGTGTTGCCGATTCATCACAAAGAGATCGCCGATCTTGCAGTTTTATTAACCATAAAGCGGCTATTCGGGACCGTTTTGCATGCCGTATCTGCAAATGACTTCGCCCTGAACTTGATACGGAAACGCCGCGAGACCGAATGGGGCTCGCGGCGCGGGAATCACTTGAGGTAACAACGAGAGTTCTCGGAAATTACTTCAATTCAATGGGTTAGACTCAGAAGCTCACCTTCATAGACGTGGAAAGCGCAGCGACAAGGTCGTTGCCGTAGCTGTAGTTGACGTCATTGCCGAACGTAAGGCCGTTATACGTGACCTGGCCGGATTTGCCGCTCGTCAACAGGCCAAGCGCACCGCCGAAGGTGAACTGGACATGTTCGGTTGCCTTGTAGTTGACGCCGGCACCGAGCGTCCAGGTATCGGAGTTCATGCCGTAACCCTGGCTGGTGCCGCGATCCCAGGTCAGGCTGAGCGCGCCGCTCCACTTGTCATTGAACTTATGACCGATACCGCCGGAGATCGTCCAGCCGTCCTGATAAAGCAGGTCGAGCGAGGTGAGCTCGGTCGCCCCGCCCGGACGGCAGGAAATACCGCGCGTGGAGGTCGGGCAAAGCGCGATGCTCTGCAGAAGGCTCCAGTTGGTCCACTTGACCGAGCCGAAGGCCAGCCAGTCCGGAGCGATGCCGGTCTGCACTTTCCATTCGAGCGAGTCCGGCGCATCGGCCGAGCCGAAGACGGAGGTGGTCTTGCCGAAGAATGCACGGATCGGCGGCAGCTCCGTCAGATCGACAGTGCCCTTGAGGTTGTCGTATTTGACGCGGCTGTTATAGACCAAGCTCGTGCGGAAAGCGTATTCCTCGATCTCATAGGCAAGACCAGCGCGCCAGCCCCAGCCATGACCGTCGACGTCCAGCGAACCGACGCCGTCATAGACGGCGGAAAGCGGGGCCGGAATGGCCGAGACCAGGCGGGACTTGTAGCCGGTGACCTCCTGGTAGAAACCGCCGCCGATCAAACGCAGTTGACCCGGGCCGGCATCGAACTTGTAGGAGCATGTCGCCCCATAATTATGCGTGCGCAGCTTGGTCTCGATTTCGTTGTTGGCGCCGGCCCAGTTCAGGCCCGGATTGCTAGGACCGCCGAACGGTTCGGAATAATCGGCCATACAATCGATGTTATCGGTGATGCCGACCTTGAAGCCGATATACGGGATGGCATAGTTCTCGGTGACATCCGTGGAACTACTGCGCCCGTTGAGATTGCCATCAGCCGGATTGGTATCCTTGGCATTCTTGAACTTGCGGCCGGGCATGACATAAGTCACACCGGATTCGAAAGCGTAACGACCCTTGTCGAAGAGCAGATCGATATCGTAACCGCCGCGATCTAGCCCACCCGCGAATGCGGCGCTTGCAAATGCCGACGTGATAACGAGCGCGAACGCACCCTTCAACGCAATACGAAATGCCATTGTGTCTCCCCCACTTGTGCATCTATGTGTCTGATTGTTGCGACGATCGTCCGAATTGGCAATGCACCGCTGACGCTCGGAGAGCGCGCGATATAGTGACTGATTTACGTAAGAAAGTGAGCTACATGCTTCATTACGGTTCGCGTTAGATATTTTTTTCTTCTTCAAAAACATTTTATGCCCCACATAGATTAATATTCTCTACTGAAACAATTCTGTTACAATCCGACAACAGTTTCGCTTTTCGAGAAAGCTATCAGTTTAGGGGTAATTGTTTTTACCTGCGCGAAGCTGGCGGTGGGCAAGACCGGCTGTTTTGATGATGCGATCGAATCGATGGCACATATTAAAAAGGGCACGCGACCTTCGTCCGCGTGCCCTTTTTATTTGGATTATCTGCGACCTCAGCCGGCTTCGCTGACCCTGGCGAGAGCGACCTTCAGGCTGGCAAGCTGCCCCTGGAGTTCGTCCAGGCGCTCGCGCTCGGCGGCAACCACATCCGGATTGGCATTGGCGACGAACTTCTCGTTCGACAGCTTGCCAACGATGCGGGCCATTTCCTGCTCGTTCTTGGCGATCCCCTTCTCCAAACGTGCCTTCTCGACCGAAAGGTCGATCAGGCTGCCGAGCGGCAGGCAGGCGGTCGCTTCGCCGACGACGATCTGTGCCGACCCCTTCGGCGCCGTATCGGAGAGCGAGATCGTCTCGACGCGGGCCAGCCGCTTGATCGCCGCGTCATGGCGGAACAGACGTTCGCGGGTCAGGCTGTTGGCACCAACGATCACCAATGGCGCGGTGGCAGCCGGCGGCACGTTCATTTCGGAGCGAACCGAGCGCAGTCCCGAAACAAGATCGATCAGCCAGTTGATCTCGTCGGCCGCGACATCGTCGGCATAGGAGGGAACCGGCCACTCGGCATGGCAGATCAGGCCATCACGCTTCTTGCCCTCACCCGCCGTATGCGCCCACAGCTCTTCGGTCATGAAGGGCATGAAGGGATGCAGCAGCTTGTAGGTCTCTTCGAGAACGTAGGCTGCGCAGGATTGCGCTTCCGCCTTGGCGTTCTCGTCATCGCCGCTGAAGATGGGCTTCAGGAGTTCGAGATACCAGTCGCAGAACTGGTTCCAGATGAAGCGATAGAGCGTGCCGGCGGCATCATTGAAGCGATAGGCTTCGATCGCCTCGGTGACGTCACGTTCCGTCCGGGCCAACTCGGTCAGGATCCAGCGATTGATGGTAAGCTCGGCTGCTTCCGGTACGAAATGCGGATCGCTCTTGGCACCGTTCATCTCGGCAAAGCGTGTGGCGTTCCACAGCTTGGTGCCGAAGTTGCGGTAGCCGGCGATGCGGGACGGATCGAGCTTCACGTCGCGGCCTTGGGCGGCCATGATCGCCAGCGTGAAACGCAGGGAATCGGCACCGTACTGGTCGATCAGTTCGAGCGGATCGATGACGTTGCCCTTGGACTTCGACATCTTCTGCCCGTTCTTGTCGCGCACCAGGGCGTGAACATAGACCGTGTTGAAGGGCTCGACGGGATCGCCGTTCTTGTCCTTCATGAAATGCAGACCCATCATCATCATGCGGGCAACCCAGAAGAAGATGATGTCGAAACCGGTGACGAGCACATTGGTCGGATAGTAACGCGCCAGTTCCGGCGTCTCATCCGGCCAGCCGAGCGTCGAGAACGGCCAGAGCGCCGACGAGACCCAGGTATCGAGAACGTCTTCGTCACGCGTCAGGATTTCGCCCGGCTTGAAGTTTTCCAGCAGGTCCTCGACATAGGCCTTCATCGGGCCTTCATGCGAGAGATAGTGCTGGATCGCCGCCTGCAGCGCCTCTTCCTCGGTCTTCTCGACGAAGACCTGACCGTCTGGGCCATACCAGGCGGGGATCTGATGACCCCACCAGAGCTGGCGGGAAACACACCAGGGCTGGATGTTTTCCATCCAGTCGTAATAGGTCTTGTCCCAGCTCTTCGGAACGAGCTTGGTGCGGCCTTCGCGAACGGAGGCGATCGCCGGCTCGGCCAGCGTCTTTGCGTCAACATACCATTGCTCGGTCAGGCGCGGCTCGATCGGCACGCCGCCACGGTCACCATGCGGGACCATATGCTTATGCGGCTCGATCTTGTCGAGCAGGCCGGCCTCTTCGAAGATGCGGACAATGATCTTGCGCGCTTCGAAACGATCCGTGCCTTCCAGCTCATCCCAGGCGCCGTGCAGGGCTGCGGGATGATCCAGGCCTTCGAGGAAGTCCTCGTTGTCCTTGATGGTGATCGAAGCTTCCGGCGTCAGAATGTTGACGACGCGCAAACCCTGGCGCTTGCCGACATCGAAGTCGTTGAAATCGTGTGCCGGCGTCATCTTGACGGCACCGGTGCCCGCGGTCGGATCCGGATATTCGTCGGCAACGATCGGAATGCGGCGGCCGACGATCGGCAGGATAACATGCTTGCCGACGATCGCCTTGTAGCGTTCGTCGTCCGGATTGACGGCAATGCCGGTGTCGCCGAGCATGGTTTCCGGACGGGTGGTGGCGACGACCAGATAGTCGCGCGTTTCCCATTCCGTCGGCTTGCCGTCCTCGTCGAAGGCAATCGGATGCTGATAGGTGACGCCTTCTTCCAACGGATAGCGCAGATGCCAGAGGTGGCCGTTGATCTCATGCTGCTCGACTTCGATGTCCGAAATCGCCGTCAGCATCTTCGGATCCCAGTTGACCAGCCGCTTGTCGCGATAGATCAGGCCTTCCTTGTAGAGCGTGACGAAGACTTCGAGAACGGCCTTCGACAGGCCCTCGTCCATGGTGAAGCGCTCGCGCGACCAATCGCAGGAGGCGCCAAGGCGCTTCAGTTGATTGAAAATCAAGCCGCCCGACTCTTCCTTCCAGTCCCAGACCTTTTCGATGAAGGCTTCGCGGCCCATCTTGTGGCGATCCGGCTGCTGTCTCTCGGCCAAGCGCCGCTCGACGACCATCTGCGTGGCGATGCCGGCATGGTCCATGCCCGGCTGCCACAGCACATCCTTGCCGCGCATGCGCTCGAAGCGCACCATGATATCCTGCAGCGTGTTGTTCAGCGCATGGCCCATGTGCAGCGAACCGGTGACGTTCGGCGGCGGGATGACGATCGTGAAGGTTTCGGCGCCAGGCTTGGCGTTCACACCGGCGCGAAAGGCGTCGGCCTCTTCCCATTTCTGGGCGATCTTCGGTTCGACGGCGGCGGAATCATAGGTTTTGTCGAGCATTTTGGGACCGGATCTAGAGGGTTCGGTGATGCGGGTTGTAAATAGGATGGTCGCAGGCAAGTCAATAAAAAAGCCGCCCCGGAAGCCGGAGCGGCGGATCGTCTACCCGAAGCTCAGGCTGTCAGCGGCGCGGGCCGCGGGCCACTCGTTCGATTTCCTCACGCACGAGACGCTCGACCAGCGTCGGCAGGTTGTCGTCGAGCCAATCCTGCAGCATCGGCCGCAGCATCTCCTCCGCGATTTCGTCCAGCGACCGGCGCTCGCTACCGTCGATCGCAGCGGCAAGTTCGCCAAAGGACCGCGCGACCTGTGCGCCAGCCGCCTCGGACATCAGCGAAGACGAGAGTTCGGCCTGCACTTGCGGCAGGAAACGATCGGCGGTGGCCGCTGCCGGCTGTTGCGGCGACGGATTGGAAACGGGCCCTTCGACCGGTGCGGCTGCGGCGGCTGGGCGCTCCTCCGCCTGTTTCTGTCCGGCTTGTGCTTCGACCTTGGCCGCGTGAAGCGCAGCTTCGGCGAGAAGTGCGGCTGTCGGCGCGGTTACGGCCGACACCGGCGCTTCATTGACGGTATTGCGTAGCGGCACGCCAGCAAGCGGCTCGACGCGGGCTTCGGCAAGGCGCGCGACCATGGCCGGCGGCAATTCGCGCAGCTGCGGTGCTTCACGGGTCGGGTTCAGTTGCGCGGCATTGCGCTCGGAAGCGGCACGGACACGCGCGGCGACATCGGCAAGCGATAGGGTGCGACCAGGCGCTTCCGGCTCACGCATCGGTACCTGCGAATTGGCGGCGACGAAACGCGGCTCGGAGTCTGCGGTTGTAAGCTGCGATGCATTCGCCAAGTCCGCGGCAGCAAATTCCTCATCGACCGTCAGATGAATATCGTCGTCGCGCTCATCGTCGGCAGTGGTGTAGACAGCTGGCAGGGACGGCGAAATCGAATGGGCGGCGCCGGGTTCGTTGCTCTCGATGATCCGGCGGATAGACGCCAGAATCTCCTCCATGGACGGTTCACGCACGACACTTGGCTGAGCCATATTTATCCCCGTTTTCCCAGATACAGCGACCGGAATCCCGTCAAAGGAGCGCCCGAATCAGCGCCACCCTAGAATACTACCCTTGGGAAAAAAATCACCGCGAAAGCACTAAGCCCGCTGATGCACAGTTTTGTTACGGCCGGAGCGAATCGCATGCGATTGCCGATTTTGTCGCGGGTAAGCCCAACGAAAAACGGGCGCCAGAAGCGCCCGTGTCAAAAGGATCATTCGGCCATACTGCCGATCAGAACACGAATTCCTTGGCCTTGGCAAAGCCCGGCAGCGGCTTGATCGACGCATTGAAAAAGACGTTTTCCGAAAGAGCGCCGCGCTCGCGCATGAAGACGGTGGCGCGAGCGGCATGGCCATAGCCCAGCACCACGATCAAACGGCCGCCTTCGCCGAGCTGATCGAGCAATGCCTGCGGCACTTCCTGAACCGAACCATCGACAAAAATGACATCATAGGCGCCGCTGGCGGCATAGCCCTTTTCCAGCTCGCCGGTAACGACGGTGACGTTGTCATGGCCGAGCGCTGCGAGATTGGCCTTGGCGGTCGCGGCCAGCGCCTCGTCGGATTCGAGCGCGACAACCTTGCCGGCCAGGATCGACAGGAGCGCCGAGACGTAACCCGTGCCGCAACCAACGTCGAGAACCTTGTCTTCCTTGGTGATCGCGCCGAGCTGCAGGAGCTTTGCCAGCGGCGAAGCCTCCATCAGGAAGCGCGCCGGCGTATCGGAAGCCGCCGGACAGACCTCGATATCATTATCGATATAGGCCAGGAGCTTCGACTTCTCCGGCACGAAATTCTCGCGCGGCACCGTCAGAAACGCATTCAACACGGAATGGGAGGTTACATCCGTCGTGCGGATCTGGTTCTCGACCATCTTCACGCGTGCTGCTTCGAAATCCATCATATCCTCTCGCGCCCGAAGGCTAAGCCGGTTTTGCGTCTATGCTTAGCGTGTCTTAATCGCGTGCGGCTGCGCTTTCAAGGCGTTGCTGCGACAGACGCAGAGATTCATGGCGATGCGTCGCGCCGCGACAACAGCGGCTTTCGTTATGTACGGATCAAACCGCTCTCTTTTTACTGATCGAAGCAGATCCAGTCGCAGCCGGCTCGTGTCTACCGAGATTGCGGCCGAACTCGTGAAACGGTTTCTCTATATAGAGATAGGACAGCCGCGAAACGATCAATGAACCGATGAGCGTCACCGCGAGCAGGTAACCGGCCTGCGCCCAGGGCGACGAGATCCCGAGGCTCGGCAGCGTTCCGAGCGCAAACAGCAGCACCAGCATGTGCGAAAGATAGAGCGAATAGGCCATGCTCCCCAGCCATTGCAACGGCCGGCTGCAGGCGAGAGCCGACATTCGTTCATAGGCGGCGCCCCTGCCCTCACGCGCCGAAACGATGATCAGGATCGCCGTCAGCCAGATGACGAGCGGCAGATAGTCAACGGAATGCTGCAATATGCACAGGCCGACCCCGACCAGCCAAAGCTGCGGCAACAGTAATGATTTCAGGAATGGCTCGCCCAGGGCACGGTGCTTCATGAAATAAAAGCTGGCGATACCGATACCGAAATCGACCAGCCACTTGCCAAGAAAGCTTCCCGGCAGCGCCGGCGAGACTGCGGCAACGGCAAAGGCCAAAACAATGAGAACGGCGATTCGCGACCACGACACCGGCCCTACGAGCAATCCGAGCAGCAAGGGCGCCATCAGATAAAACTGCCATTCGAGCGAAATGCTCCACGCCTGACCGAGAAAGGCATAGTCGGTGAACGGCAGGAAGCGCGGCGGCACCAGCCCATGCAGGCCCGTGACATGGGCCAGCAGGTGCCAGGGCCAATAGGCAAGCGTATCAGCGGCAATGCCGATACGCGCCACTTTCATCGAGCCGTCGGGTGAAGCCGTCCATATCTGCACGGCAATTCCCGCGACCGCGACGGAAATGGCCAGATAGAATAGGTAAGCGGGGAAAATCCTGAGCGCGCGCCGGGCAATATACAGATGATAGGGTTCCGGCCGCTTGTCGATCAATGCGGTGATGGCAAAACCGCTGAGGATGATGAAAACATCCACCGCATGTTCATTATAGAACCGCTCCTGAAACAACCGTCCGTGAATGGCGACGGCGGAGGCGACATGGCCGACAAGGACCCAGATCGCCAACATGCCCCTGAGGGCCTCGAATTCCCTGACATATTTCATAAACTGCTCCACCAGCTTATCCGAATGTTCGATCGGACATAGAGGAGCAATCTATTTTTGCAATGCAGCAACATTTCCGCAAATGCGTTGTCGCGGTATCCAACCCTTGAAACACGCCCTATCGACGCCAATCGACAAGTTATTTGATCATCGGCCGCGATAGGTCTTGCGCTCTCCTGAGATTCGTTCTAAACGCCCGCCATCACTCGCCTTTACTAAATCGGATGGCCTCGTGGCGGAGTGGTTACGCAGAGGACTGCAAATCCTTGCATCCCGGTTCGATTCCGGGCGAGGCCTCCATCTATTTTCTCAATTAAATCAATTGGATATGCGGCAGTCAGGCTGGAAATTCCTAGCTTCATATTGCGCGCTGTTTCCTTGGTTTTCAGCTCTCCAAAAGCGCACGGCAAAGCACAATACCGATGAGACTGTGATGACATCGAAGCATGTCGGGGCGCTAGCCTGGATGATGGACATTGATTCCGTTTTGTCTCTTCACCCCACCGCCCCCGAAACATTCCAGTGAGTATCGATCCCGGAGGAAACCGCCTCGCCAGACGAAATGAATCGGCCTATGAGACAGGCTGTAAGCATCCGCAAATCTGAGAGTTTTCGATGACGGAAAGAAAATGGAGCAAGGCGGTCACGATCGCTCTTGAGAAACCCGAAGAGTGGGTGATCATCGATACGACCCAAGCAGCCTCCTGGGCGCTGATCGAGGATTGGCCCATCGAGGAAGCCCCTGCCTTGGACCGGGCGCTGTCCGTCTGTGCCGACGTGATCAGCGGCAAGCGCACTCCCGAGGATGCGCGGCTGGCGTTCATCGCTGCGGTCAAGGAAGCACGGATACCGATGAAGGAGGATTGAGGGCCTCGCCCTCGGCGGACCACTCCGGGCATCGACACGCTCTCTGACTGTCGGCGGATTGCAGCTCCCGACCTGTCGTTCAAGATCGAATCTGATAGCTGCAATGGCTCGCGTCCGGCCTGGCGCCTTCGCTTCTTGCTGAGGCGACAAGTAGTAACGAGACATCAAAGCCACGTAGTCTCATGGCGCTCGCAAGGGACGTCACCCACAGCTCTGAACGCACGAGATCGTTGATTCCATCGACATCCCTTTCCCGCACCCCTTCCTGTGGTTACAGATGCCACCTCTTTGCAACCCCTGGAACGCCTGTAATACAAGGCAAACCAGCGATTTGCGTCATTTTTGCAACAAAGTTTTTTTTCGGGTAGCGTACATATAGTTCGTCAATCTTAGTAACTTGCCAAATCATCGAAGCAGGTTCACCAAATAGTTCGTGAAGCTTACTACTTCGCGCTTACTGATAGGGAACATGAACGGGATGGGTTGGGCACGTCAATTTTTGGCGCGATATCTCATGCCCAATCGGGAACAGATTGGAGTTATTATGAACATCAAGAGCCTTCTTCTTGGCTCCGCTGCCGCGCTCGCAGCAGCAACCGGTGCTCACGCGGCTGACGCTATCGTCGCCGCCGAGCCGGAGCCGCTCGAATACGTTCGCATCTGCGACGCCTACGGTCCGGGCTACTTCTTCATTCCGGGCACCGAAACCTGCCTCAAAGTCGGCGGCAAGGTTCGTACCGAAGGTGAATGGTACAATGCTTATAACCGTGACAGCAAGCAAGGCACGCTTTGGCATACCCGCGCCGAGTTGAACGTCGACACAGCGACCGACACCGAATACGGTCCGCTGAAGACCGAAACCATCGTTCGTTGGGACTGGAACGACGGCGGCTCGACGAGCACGAACCTGCTGTGGTCGTATATCAGCCTCGGCGGCTTCACTGTTGGTAAGAAAGACTCGGCCTATAACCTCTATATCGGTTACGCCGGCGACGTCATCAACGACGACGTTGTCTATGACGGCCCGTACGAACTCAACCAGATCACCTACAACTATGATGCCGGCAACGGCTTCACGGCTGTGATCTCGGTCGAAGACAGCAACTCCAGCGGCACCGACTCCTCCTCCTATGGCGCAAGCTGGTGGACGGACGACAAGACAAACCACTACGCCCCTGACGTTGTCGCCGGTGCGGGCTACAAGGCCGGCGCATGGTCCTTCAAGGTCGTCGGTGGTTATGACTCCATCGTCGAAGAAGGCGCTGTCAAGGCTCGCGTCGATGCCGATTTCGGTGGCTTCACAGCCTTCTTGATGGGCGGCTACAACACGGACGGCGACAAGCTGAACAAGTATGCCGGCACCAACCAGGATGTCTCCGCCTGCACCACGTCGAGCGGCACCGTCAATGCCTCCAAATGCGGCTGGGGTGATTGGGCCGTCTGGGGCGGCGTTGGCGTACCGGTCAACGAAAAGCTGAAGTGGAACCTGCAGCTTGCCTACACAGACTCGAAGATCTTCGAAGCAACGACGAACCTGAAGTTCAACCCGGTCAAGGACCTGCTCGTCGAGCCGGAACTGACCTACGTTCACTATGACTACGTCAAGGACGATACCGTTGCCGGTATCCTTCGCTTCGAACGCAACTTCTGACCTGATCTGACTTGACCTCCGATCAGAGAAGAGAGGGGCCTGGCTTTCCCTGCCAGGCCCCTTTTTTATGGCTGATCCAGACCCTGCAAGCCGCTGCGGCCGATTGCACACTCCCCGCACCCGCAAATCCTCGCATCGCAATCGTATTGCGTGTTGCCGTTGAAGCCACATCAACCTTAAAGTGGAACATTACCGCGCTCGCGGCGTTTACGCACCGAAAAGGGATATGGTTCAAACAAAGGAGTCGGTGCTTTGAGAAAATTTGCCGCGATTGCCCTGGCCGCTTCGCTGACCATGGGAACAATGCTGGCCGCCGCGGTTCCCGCAAAGGCGATGCCGGTGACCAACTCGCCCTCGCCCAGTGTTTCCGACATCGTTCTGGTGCAGGAACGCGGATCTCGGCGTTCCCCGGATTACGATCGCGGACGGCGGGATTGGCGCGAGCGTCACCATGATCGCCGCCATTGGCGCGAGAGCCGCGACCGGCGCTGGGATCGCCGTTGGGACCGTCGCCGCTATTGGGATGACGACCGTCGCTACTATGATCGGCGCGACTATCGTCCGCGCCGCGGCGGCGTCATCTTTGAATTCCGTCCGTGATCCAGGATGGTGGGCGCGATGAATTTCGCTGGCGATTGACCGATCAGACGATCGATCGCTGATTCAGCCTGCTTGCATACCCCACAAAACATTCCGTCCGCTGTCGAAAGAACTCGACAGCGGACGGTTTAACTTGCCGCCGGTAAGCGCCACCGGCGTAAACACTGATGCCGAATTAACGGCAGACGCGTTCCTTGCGAATGACCCAGTGGCCATGAACCTTGTGCTTCACGGTCTTCACGAAGCAATCATGATGATGGCGATGGAACGGAGCAGCCTGCGACGGCGCGCTGACGGCGACGACGGATGCCAGGGCAATTGCGGAAGCGAGAAGCAGGTTTTTCATGTCGAACCTCTAAAGCATTGGGGGACTATGCTGCGCGATTGCGCCCGCTTTTGATGCGCCGATTCACCTTAACGTTACATGAATGTATCCTCACGTTTTCGAGAGCGGCGATGCATGGGATCGAATATGAGGGAATGATGGAGATCGCGGCCGTCGGCGGGAATGCGCGCGGCTTTCTTTGCGGTCAAGTGACCTCCTCCATCTGGAGATCTCTGAAATATGAAAATCTACTTCCGGCGGCGATCCTGCAATGCATCGATTAGTCGGTGCACCTTCTCGGTCGCGTAAACGATGTCTTCTCTGGGCAGATGCACGGTGATTTCGATCTCTTGCCATCGCCCACCTTGATCTTTTGCATAGCGGACGGCGGCTTTGAGGGAATTAAATTCAACGGCAGGAGCGCCAGCAATCCAGAACTGCACGGTGCATTGCGCTTCACCATAGTCTGAAAGGGCTTTGAGTGGGTCTAGGGCCATGCCGCGAGCTTTACACCGTTGGGAGTTCGTTGGCTACCGCGGACGACGCCGCTGGCGTCCTCTTGTCATGCTGGGGCACGGGCCGCCACCGATCTGGCCGAACGTCAATTACCCAGATGATAAAAGGAAGTCTAAAAAAGCGGAGAGAAAAACAGAGGAAATAAGTGCCTGCTACCGAAAATATCAAGATAACAGGCACCTACGTCCGAAAATGGCTCCCCGGGCCGGATTCGAACCGGCGACCTGTCGATTAACAGTCGAATGCTCTACCGCTGAGCTACCAGGGAATACCGCTTGGCGCGGTGTGAGTGGGCTAATACAAATGCTTTCCCGATTTGCCAAGCGATTTTTTCAAAAAAGTTCATTTCCCTTGTATTATTTTGTCGCTTTACCATCTCCTGTGGATGAGCAATCCAGACAGAACCACGGAAAACAACGGTCGTAATGCGGGCGAAAAGGCCCGTCGTTTCGGCATAGACCCCAGCACGCGCGAGCTTGTCATTGGCTCCATCCGCATTCCGCTTCCGCGGTCGCGGCTTGCACGCGTCGGCCTCGGCGTCGCGTTGATTTTCGGCGGCCTGCTCGGCTTCCTGCCCATCCTCGGTTTCTGGATGCTGCCGCTCGGCTTCGTGGTGCTGTCGCATGACCTGCCGCTGGTGCGGCGCTGGCGCCGTCGTTTTGCCGTGTGGTGGACGAAACGGCGCCGTCCGGCGAACTGATTCCTCGCCGCCTTACTTTGAAGGCAGAGCCCTCGCCGGGTTGCCGACCACGGCCACGCCCGCCTGCACGCTTTTCGTGACCACCGCGCCGGCTCCGACGATCGCACCGTCGCCAATCGTCACGCCGCCGAGGATGATGGCACCGCCGCCGATCCAGACAGCCTTGCCGATCTCGACCGGCCGCGCGATTTCCTGCCCAGCACAACGCAGCACCGGATCCTTGTGATGTTCCGGGCAATAAATCTGGACGCCCGGTCCCAGCATGCTGCCTTCGCCGATCCGCACAGCGGCGCTGTCGAGAATCGTGCAGCCGGCATTCAAATAGACTCTCTGACCAAGCCAGATATTGATGCCGTAAGAGCAATGAAACGGTGCCTCGATGAACACACCCTCGCCGGCGCCGGCAAAAAGCGTCGACAGGGCCGGGCCGAAATTGCCGCGCTGGAGGGGTGGCATCATGTTGTGCTGATGCACCGCATTGCGGGCCGCCACACGCAGGGCGTCCAGTTCGGGATCGAAGCAGCAATACCATTCGCCCGCCGCCATCTTCTGCTGTTCGCTCTGCGCCATGGATTCGCTCCCAATGCTTCCGTCGTTATGTCGGCGTGATCATGCATCAAGGCGCAGGCCCACGGCAAGGAAGCCCCGCCGGCACCATCGACATTCCTCGATCCTCGACCGTCAGACGGCCGCGTATGATCAGGTAAGTATAGCCATGATCGGAAACGACTCCTTCATCATATAGCGCTCTATCCCGACAAGACACGGGATCGGCGATGCATGTGCATCCCTTCAGAGATCATCAATATTAGACAAACATCAAGTTACGCTTACCGTGGCAACTGTCCTGCCTTTCCAGTTTATCCACAACAGGTCTTTGAAAGCGCCTGTAGAGACGAAAAACCGGCCCTGAGCGGGAGATTCGCACCCACAACAAACTGTCACACAGCATGTCTATAACGCCGCTACCGCGGGCTTGCCCAAGACCACCGGTTCCGAGCTTTCAAGAGGGAAATAGGGATTATGTCGACACTTAAAAACTGCATTTCGGCTGCCGCCGCCGGCGTCATGAGCATTGCTCTGGCCCTGCCCGCCGCTGCTGCTCCGACCAAGTTCGATTTCTGGTTCGGCCTGTCGGGCGATCTGGAACGCGTCGTTCAGACGATGTGCAAGAACTTCAACGAGTCGCAGAAGGACTATGAAGTCGTCTGCACCAGCCAGGGCAACTACGACGCCACTCTGCAGAACACCATTGCCGCCTTCCGCGCCGGCAAGCAGCCGGCAGTCGTTCAGGTCTACGACGCCGGCACCGCGACCATGATGCTCTCTGGCGCCTACTACCCGGCCGGCAAGCTGATGTCCGAAAATGGCTACAAGATCGACTGGAAGGATTATTTCCCCGGCATCGCACGCTACTATGCAACGTCGAAGGGCGAGCTGCTATCCTTCCCGTTCAACTCCTCGACCGCCCTGCTCTACTGGAACAAGGACGCCTTCGCGAAGATCGGCAAGACTGCCGCTCCGAAGACCTGGGAAGAAGCCGCCGAAGACATGAAGGCGCTCAAGGGTGCCGGCTACGAATGCCCGATGGCCATTAACATCTCCGGCAACGAAAGCTGGCAGCTGATGGAGCAGTTTTCCGCGCTCCACAACCAGCCGATCGCCACCAAGAACAACGGCTATGACGGCCTCGACGCCCGTCTCGAGGTCAACAAGACCAAGTTCGTCAAATACGTCACCGACCTCAAGAGCTGGTACGATCAGGGCCTCGTCAAGATCAAGTCGAAGGATCTTGGCCAGGACATGGTTCAGGCCTTCGCATCGGGCGATTGCCAGATGATCATGACCTCGGTCGGCGACCACGGCACGGTCGGCAAGACGCAGAAGGCCGGCATGAACTGGGATGTTGCCGAGCTTCCGGTCTACGCCGGCACCGAACGCAAGAACTCGCTGGTCGGCGGCGCTTCGCTCTGGGTTCTCTCCGGCAAGTCCGCCGATGAGTACAAGGGCGCCGCTGCGTTCCTGAACTTCATCCACGACCCCAAGACCGCTCTCTTCTGGTCGACCAACACCGGCTATATCCCGGTCACGAACTCCGGCTTTGAATTCATGAAGTCCTCCGGCTTCTACGACAAGGCTCCCTACAAGGGTCGCGAAGTCGCCATCGCCAGCCTGACCGCCTCCGAGCCGACCTCGATCACCCGCGGCATCCGTCTCGGCAACTTCACGCAGATCCGCGCTGAATTCGGCAACCAGATGCAGGCCATCTTCGCCAACAAGGTCAGCGTGCAAGAAGGCATCGACAACCTGGCCAAGAATGGCAATGCCGTTCTCGAGCGTTTCGAAGCCACCTACAAGGGCAAGCAGCTCCCGTAAGCCGCAAGCTAAGACAGACAGCGTCCGCCGGGGTTTTCCCGGCGGACGTTTGTCATGATCGAGAATGGCATCAGACCAAAGCCGGAAGAAGCAATGGAAAAGCGTACGACTTTCAGCAAGTGGAGTGTCGGCATCCTGTTCGCAGTGCCGCAGCTGCTCCTCATCTTCACCTTCTTCTATTGGCCGGCGGGCCAGGCGATCTACTGGTCGTTGACGCTGCAGCAGCCCTGGGGCGGCGGCAATATCTGGGTCGGGCTCGACAATTTCAAAGCCATTCTCGCCAGTGCCGACTACTGGAACTCGGTGACGATCAGCATCATCTTCGCTGCCATCAGCACCGGCATCTCCATGGGCGTCGCGCTGATCCTCGCAGCCTTGACCGACCGGCAGCTTCGCGGATCGAAATTCTACAGCGTCGTGCTCGTCTGGCCCTACGGTGTCGCGGCCCCCGCATCGGCCATGGCCTTCCGCTTCATCCTGGCGCCGGAGGCCGGTTTCATGTCGATCGTCAATCACTATTGGCCGGGATTTTGGGACCCGGGCCTCAACGGCAATGCCGCGATGGCTTCCATCATTGCCGCCTTCTCGTGGAAATATATCGGCTACAGCTTCATCTTCTTCCTAGCCGCCTTCCAGGCCATTCCGCGCTCGTTGATCGAAGCGGCAGCGATGGACGGCTCCAGTGTGCTCCGGCGCCTCTGGGATATCCAGTTCCCGCTGATCACGCCGACGATCTTCTTCCTGCTGGTGATCAACATCACCGAGAGCTTCCAGGACTCCTACGGCATCGTCGACATCATGACATCCGGCGGCCCGCACAACTCGACAAACCTCATGGTCTACAAGATCGTCTTCGACGGCTTCAGAGGTCTCGATTATTCCGGCGCGGCGGCGCAGAGCATCATCCTGATGCTGCTGATCATCGTGCTCACCATTTTCCAGTTCCGCTTCATCGAGCGGCGCGTGCATTACCGTTGAGGCTGACATGGTCGAGCGCACCCCAATTCTGAATTTCTTCACGCATGTGATCCTGTTCCTCGGCTTCGTCGCCGCGATGACGCCGCTGGCCATTGTTGCCATCGCCGCATCTCACAACATGACTGACGTCAATCAGGTGCCGATGTCGTTGATCCCCGGCACCGATTTCTGGGTCAACATGAAGACGGCCTGGACGACCGCCAATCTCGGTCCCAAGCTGCTGAACAGCCTGATCTTCGCTGGCGGTGTCGCGGTGGGCAAGGTGATCCTTTCGGCCCTCACCGCCTTTTCGCTGGTCTATTTCCGTTTTCCCGGCCGCAACCTCATCTTCTGGCTGGTCTTCGTGACACTGATGCTGCCGCTGGAAGTACGTGCCGTACCGACCTATGCGGTCGTCGCCAACGCGCTGTCGCCCTACCAGGCGATCCTCGACGTCACCGGCATCAGCTGGCTCATCGAGAAGATCACAGGCATTCAGGTCTCGCTGAACCTCGGGCTGCTCAATTCCTATCCCGGCCTGATCCTGCCGCTGGTCGCGACGGCAACCGGCACCTTCCTTTACCGTCAGTTCTTCCTGACGGTACCGGACGAGCTGACCGAGGCCGCCCGCATGGACGGCGCCGGATCGCTACGCTTCTTCATCGACATTCTGATGCCGCTGTCGCGCACCAATATGGCGGCGCTCGGCACCATCATGTTCCTCTGGGCCTGGAACCAGTATCTCTGGCCCTTGCTGGTCACCACCGATCCGTCGCACGCAACCGCGGTGACCGAACTCAAGCAGCTCATCCCGAACATAGGCGGCCTGCCTGAGTGGCATATCGCCATGGCCGGTACGCTGATCGTCATGCTGCCGCCACTCCTCATCGTGGCCCTGATGCAGCGCTGGTTCGTTCGTGGCCTGATCTCCACCGAGAAGTGACGAGATTGCCTGCCGCGCCTCATTCGTCGGCGCGGCAGTTGCCGGCGCGGGCAGTGTTGACGAAATCAAATCCGCCGCCTTATCGACATCAGCGCTTTCGTCGCCCGCTCGCTGCATCTCCCGCCCTATCCATCGCTTGCGAAGCGCCTCAGATGGAGGCACCGGTTAAGGGCATTTGCGTTTCGCTGGGCAGCCGGCGGCCCTGCCGATGTTCGATTAATACAATTATTTGCTTGAAAAATGCATTGTGACGCTCCTCCGTTGCCTGCATTTTTCCCTAACTCAGTCGGTTGGAGGGACTGAGTTGGGGAGTCGTCAAGCGTCAGCCAATCGCATGTCTTTTCACCATCTCGCCATGCGCCCAGGCGGTGAAACGATGCGGCATGCGCGAAATTTCCGGGCGAATACCGGAATTCGTTGGGGCGGTAAATCCAACCGTGCGGGCGCATCGAAACTGCAAGGAGGAGGATAGAGTGAGACTTTGGCAATTGATCGCGGCGAATGCAGTGGTTTTGTTGAGCGCAGGGATCGGCGCTGCTCAAGACATGCCGACACCGGAAGAAGCGCATTGCATGGCTCTGCGCGGGATGTTGATTTCTCCGGACAAGATCGGTGAGCCGGCTCGCCGCGCCACCGTCTATTCCGCCGATCTTGTCAAAGGCGACCAAGCCGCCGGCAACGATTTCTGCAAGGTGCTTGGCGGGATCGAGCCCGTCGACCCCAAGGCGCCGAACATCAATTTCCAAATCAATCTGCCGCTGACCTGGAACGACAAGATCATCCAGTATGGCGGCGGAGGCTATGACGGAACATTGATCGAAGCGGTCAAGAACGTTTCCTTCGGATCCGACACGGTCCAAACGCCTCTGCAGCGCGGCTATGTCACCTTCGGCAGCGACAGCGGCCACCAGTCGCCATCGGTGCTCGACGGCAAATTCCTCTTGAACGATGAGGCCCTGGCCAATTTCGGCGGGTTGCAAATCAAGAAGACCCACGATGTCGCAATGGCATTGGTCGCCGACTATTACGGCCGGAAGCCGCAGAAGACCTATATTCAAGGCAATTCGCAAGGCGGACACGAATCCCTGATTGCGATCCAGCGCTGGCCAGCCGACTACGATGGCGCCATCGTCACCCATCCAGCCAACCCCTTCTCGGCCTTGCAGCTTTCCGGCAATCATCTCGCGAAGGCGTTCTATCGGAAGGGCGGCTATCTGAGCCCTGCCAAAGTCGAGCTGCTCAACTCTGCCGTCACCACGACATGCGACAAGCTCGACGATGTCGAGGATGGCCTCATTTCGAATACGGCGGCGTGCGACGCGACCTTCAAGGTGGAAGACCTCCGCTGCGGAAGCGGAAAGGATGAAGGCGACACATGCCTTTCAGACGCCCAGATCGAGGTCCTGAAGACGATCAATACGCCCTACAAGTCTCCGGTCAAGCTGGAGGATGGTGTCGAGGGTTTCGCGCGCTGGCCGATCTTTCAAGGCGGCGATCTCTATGGCCTGTGGGGTTTCGGCTTATCGCCCGATCTGACCAATCCGCCGACCCCCGTTGCCAATTTCGGTCTTGCGGTCCTTGCCGATCCATGGATCCGCTACGCCATCGTGCGCGATCCGAAATTCGACACGATGACGTTCGACCCGGCAAAATATGCCAAGCGCATCGCAGAAGTCTCCAAGCTGATCGATGCCAATAGCGCCGACCTGTCCGCATTCGAGAAACACGGCGGCAAAATGCTGCTGATGCACGGCACCGTCGATTTCGCCATCTCGCCCTACAATACGGTTTCCTATTATGAGCGCGTGGTCAAAACGATGGGGGCAGAGAATGTCCATGGCTTCACGCGCTTCTACCTCGTACCGGGTTTCGGTCACGGCAGCGGCAAGTTCATCGCCGCCTGGGATCCCCTGACGGCGCTGGAGAACTGGGTCGAAAAGGGAAAAGCGCCGGAGAATCTGACCGTCAGCGATGCCGGCAAGGGTGGTGCCGGCCGCACGCGGCCAATGTGCGAATATCCGTTCTATCCGAGATACAAGCCGGGGGCGACGGATATGAACAAGGCAGAGAATTTCGAATGCACGAAATGATCCGTGGCCAGGTTTAGTGTCCGGATCGCAGCCGCAGTCGATGGCGGCCCGGCATCATAGAAAAAGCCCGGAAATCGGTCAGGATTTCCGGGCGCACTTGCTGAAAATTGATAGCTGAAATCAGTTCGCCATCACCTTGAGAGGCGTGACGGTGGCGATAGCGTCGAGTCTCAGGCCGGTGTCCTGGGCGAAGAGATGGATGTTGTCTCGCGGCAGCTCCAGCGCCACGGCCTGGCCGGTTTCACCGGATGTATGGTCGGAGACCGCGACGGCGAAGCTGGAGCCGTTGATATCGCAATGGATGACGCGGCCGGCGCCGAGCTCCTCGACGAAATCGACCGTTGCCGGAACAGCGCCGGGCGTGCCCGCCGGCACGAGACGCGCGTGTTCGGGACGAATACCTAGCGCGACCGTCTGGCCGGCATGGCGCTTGCCGATATTGGCATCGATGGAGATCGGCAACCCGTCGAAAATGAACTGCTCGCCATTCGCCGAGAAGGTGCCTTCAAGGAAGTTCATGGCCGGCGAGCCGATGAAGGAGCCGACGAACCGGGTGCGCGGCGTGTTGTAAACCTCAAGCGGCGTGCCGACCTGCTCGACATTGCCCTTGTACATGACCACCAGTTTGTCAGCGAGCGTCATGGCCTCGACCTGATCGTGGGTGACGAAGACGGAAGTGGCCGACAGGCGCTTGTGCAGGCGGCGGATTTCGACGCGCATCTGCACGCGCAACTTGGCGTCAAGGTTGGAGAGCGGCTCATCGAAGAGGAAAACCTTCGGCTCGCGGATGATGGCGCGGCCCATGGCGACGCGCTGGCGCTGGCCGCCGGAAAGCTCGGCCGGTTTGCGGTCGAGGAAGTCTTCCAGACCGACGATGCGGGCGGTTTCCTTGATGCGACGGTCACGCTCGGCGCGCGGCACGCCGGCCACCTTCAGGGCATAGCCCATATTGGCGGCGACATTCATGTGCGGGTAAAGCGCGTAGTTCTGGAAGACCATGGCACAGCCACGCTCACGCGGCTCGAGCTGATTGACGACCTTGTCGTCGATGACGATCTCGCCCGAAGTGATGTCCTCAAGACCTGCGATCATGCGCAGCAGGGTGGATTTTCCACAGCCGGATGGACCGAGAATGACGACGAATTCACCGGAACGGAAATTCAGGTCGACGCCATGCACGACCGGATTGCGCCCATAAGCCTTGCGAACCTGCTCGATCCGGATTTCTGCCATCGTGTTCTTCCCTGCCTGTCATCTCTGGGCCTGCCAGTTGGCTGGACTGCTAGCGAACTTGCATTACAGAACGGTGACAACAATCCTTATATCATAGGATGCATCGAGATTTTCTCAGGAGAGTTGCGAGCGTTGTTCCATGGCGGTGGGCGCGGCAAGGAACTATATCTCCACCGAAACCGTATGTTGTTGCGGCAGCAATGAAATAGATGAAAAAGCGAAAGAACCACCGGGCTAATCAATGAGATCATCGCAGAACGAGCCGAAGCCCATCCTCTTGTGGTTTCGCAAGGACCTACGGCTCGACGACAATCATGCCCTGCAGGCGGCGGCGATATCAGGGCGTCCCGTCATCCCGGTCTATATCCGAGAGCCGGAAGCGAACGGCTGCGGACCGCTCGGTGCGGCACAGGAGTGGTGGCTCCATCATTCCCTCGCCGCCTTGCAAAAAAGTCTCCATGAGCTCGGCAGCAAGCTCGCTCTCCGGAATGGCGACGCGCTCGTAGCAATTGAAAAGCTTATCGAAGAGACAGGCGCCGAGGCCATCGTCTGGAACCGACGTTATGACCCAGCCGGCATAGCGATGGATATTAAGGTCAAGAAGGCGTTGCGCGACGCCGGCATGGAGGCAAACAGCTTTGCCGGTCAGCTCCTGCACGAGCCGTCGCGCCTGCGCACGGGCACCGGCACCCCCTACAAGACCTATACGCCGTTCTGGCGGGCCTTGGAGCAATCCGGCGAACCGCCATTCCCCATCGATGCGCCCGCAAAACTTGACGCACCCAGCCACTGGCCTCAATCGGATTCGCTCGGGTCATGGTCATTGCTGCCCACCAAACCCAACTGGGCCTCAAGTTTCGCGGATATCTGGACACCAGGCGAAGCTGCCGCCCGTGAGAGATTGGATGATTTCATCGAAGCCGCTCTCGATGGTTACGCTGTCGATCGTGATTTTCCCGATAGGCCGGCAACCTCCCTGCTTTCGCCGCATCTGGCGCTAGGCGAGATTTCCCCAGCCCGGATTTGGCACGCCACGCGAGGTCTTTCCGAGAAAATTCCGACGGACAATATCGCGCGCTTTCGCAAGGAGATCGCTTGGCGGGAGTTTTGCTATCACCAGCTTTTTCACTTTCCCAAACTCAACTCCGCCAATTGGAACGATCGGTATGACGATTTTCCTTGGCGCTTGGATGGCGAGTTTTTCAACAGGTGGCGGCGCGGTCAAACGGGATATCCGATCGTTGATGCCGGCATGCGGCAGCTCTGGCGTCACGGCTGGATGCACAATCGCGTTCGCATGATCGTCGCTTCCTTCCTGATAAAGGACTTGCTGATCAACTGGCGCGAGGGCGAGGCCTGGTTTCGCGATACGCTTGTCGATGCCGACCCGGCGAGCAATGCTGCAAATTGGCAATGGGTAGCAGGGTCCGGAGCCGATGCGTCGCCCTTTTTCCGCATATTCAATCCGGTGCTGCAGGGCGAAAAATTCGATCCGGATGGCGGCTATGTCAGGACCTTCGTGCCGGAGCTGGCGGATCTCGACAGCAAATATATCCATCGGCCATTTGAAGCGCCTGAAAACGTGCTCCAGCGCGCAGGCATAACGCTTGGTGAGCACTATCCGCTGCCGATCGTCGATCATGCCGTGGCACGGCGACGTGCCCTCGACGCACACGCATCGCTGCGAAACGAAAACTGAGCGCTATTCAGCCGGATGCGGAGTCGCCCGTGCGCCGACGGACTGACGTTTGCCACCACTGACGATGCGCCGGACAAGTCGGAAATAGAGGCTGTACGGCAGGAATCTCATCAGTTTCATCTTGCAGGTGAAGCTCTTCGGGAAGGTGATTTCGAATGACGGTGACTTGAGCCCGGCGGCAATCGCCTTGGATGCGTCATCCATAGACATCAGTCCCGGCATTGGAAACTTGTTCTTTGCCGTCAGCGGCGTCTCGACGAAGCCCGGCGCAACCAGCTGGATGCGGATGCCGACGCGGCCGAGGTCGAAATTCAGGCTTTCGGCCATGTTGATCAGCGCCGCCTTGGTGGCGCCGTAGGCAGCGCCTCCCGGCAAGCCGCCATAGCCCGCAGCGGAGGATACGATTGCGATCTGGCCATGCCCTCTCGCCCGCATATGACGCACCGCCGGCACCAGACAGTTGACGACGCCATGCAGATTGACGGCGAAGCTGCGGTCGAACACATCATGGTTCAGATCCTCGGCACGCGCCGGTAAATAGATGCCGGCGTTGAGGACGACCAGCGCCAGCGGGCCATGCTGATATTCGATCGCCGCGACGGTGTGCTCCATGTCCTCGGCATTGGTGACGTCGCCGTCGAGGACGACGATGCTGCCGGAGAGCTTGCTTGCTTCCGCCTGCAGCTCCAGCAACTTGTCGTGACGACGCGCGGTGACGGCAACCTTGTAGCCCTCGCCAGCAAGCTTCAGCGCCAGTGCACGGCCAATCCCGGAGCTCGCGCCGGTGATCCAGGCCACTCCATGTTCGGGACGGGCGATGAATGGGTTCATGGCTTTTCTCCTCGGCTGGTGACCTGCCCGGATGCCGCATTCAGGCGGTCTTCCTCAGCATTTTAGGACTAGCGCATCATTGTGGCCGCTTTCGGCCAACATGAGGTGGGCATGGTCGAAATCCGTGCCGGACGGACGGAGGAGCGGACTTTCTAAAGACAATCCGCGGAGTCTTTTGTCATCCAAGTGGAATTTTGCGGCCCGGACGAGGAGCGTGGAACAGAATTTCTTGCCTATACTGCCTTGTGAAGGGAAAAGACCGTTCTTACAGTAGTGCTGAACAGAAGGCAGAGATTCCATGACCGTCCATCCCTCCGTCCTAGAAGCAATCGGCAACACGCCATTGATCAAGCTCAAGGGAGCCTCCGAGGCGACGGGCTCGACCATTCTCGGCAAGGCGGAGTTTTTGAACCCCGGCCAGTCGGTCAAGGATCGCGCCGCGCTCTACATCATCCGCGATGCGGAGAAGAAGGGCTTGCTGAAGCCCGGTGGCGTCATCGTCGAGGGGACCGCGGGCAATACCGGCATCGGCCTGACCCTTGTCGCCAAGGCGCTCGGCTACCGCACCGTCATCGTCATTCCGGAAACGCAGAGCCAGGAAAAGAAGGACGCGCTGAAGCTGCTCGGCGCCGAGCTCGTCGAAGTGCCGGCGGTTCCCTACAAGAACCCTAACAATTACGTGAAGCTTTCCGGCCGGCTTGCCGAGCAATTGGCAAAGACGGAGCCGAACGGCGCGATCTGGGCTAACCAGTTCGACAATGTCGCCAACCGGCAGGCGCATATCGAGACGACGGCCAAGGAAATCTGGGCCGATACCAACGGCAAGATCGACGGCTTCATCTGCTCGGTCGGCTCCGGCGGCACGCTGGCGGGCGTGGCCATGGGCCTGCACGCCTTCAACAAGGACATCAAGATCGGCATCGCCGATCCGGAAGGGGCCGCCCTTTACGAATTCTACAAAAACGGCGAGCTGAAATCCTCCGGCTCCTCGATCACAGAAGGCATCGGCCAGGGCCGCGTGACAGCAAACCTGGAAGGTTTCACACCCGATTACGTCTATCAGGTCACCGATGCCGAAGCCCTGCCCTATGTCTTCGATCTCGTCGAATATGAAGGTCTTTGCCTCGGCGGTTCGACGGCCATCAACATTGCCGGCGCGGTGCGCCTGGCTAAGGATCTCGGCCCCGGCCACACGATCGTGACCATCCTCTGCGACTACGGCAATCGCTATCAGTCCAAGCTTTTCAATCCGGATTTCCTGAAATCGAAGGGCCTGCCGCTGCCATCATACCTTGCGAAGAGCTCCGATATTCCGATCCCTTACGAAAACCAAGCGTGACGTCATGCCCGTGAATGCCCTTTATCGTGACGACTTCTATCTCTCGACCGCCGAAGCCGTCGTCACAGCAATTCACGAGGATGAGGGTATCGAGCTCGACCAGACCTGCTTCTACGCCACTTCGGGTGGACAACCGGGCGACACCGGTTTCTTCGAGCGCGCCGACGGTTCGAAGATCATGCTGGGACAGACCAGGCATGGGCCGATCAAGGACATCATTATCCATGTGCCGCTCGAGGGCGAGGCGCAGCCTATGCTCGGCGAGAAGCTGGTGCTGCATGTCGATTGGCCGCGCCGTTACAAGCTCATGCGTATGCACACGGCCTGTCACCTGCTCTCCGTCGTCTGTCAGTTCCCGATCACGGGCGCGGCCGTCGGTGAGGATGAAAGCCGTGTCGATTTCGACATGAGCGAGACGATCGACAAGGACGAGGTGACGGCGAAGATGATGGCGCTTGTCAACGAGAACCATCCCGTCTTCGTGCAATGGATCACGGATGAGGAGCTGGCCGCTAATCCGGGCATCGTCAAATCCAAGAACGTGCGCCCGCCCGTTGGCCTCGGCCGCGTCAGCCTTGTCTGCATCGGCGAGAATTCCGCCGTTGACAGCCAGCCCTGCGGCGGCACACATGTGTCGGAGACGCAGGAAGTCGGGGCAATCCATATCGCCAAGATCGAGAAGAAGGGCAAGGAGAACCGCCGCTTCCGCATCCGTTTCGGCACGCCCACGGACGACGCGTAAAGCCGGCCAAGTCCCACATCCTGACACAACCCCCAGAAGCAAAAATAGGCAGGGAGAGATCATCATGACAGCGGAGAAAAGCCGTTTCGTCGTATCCGCCGATTGGCTGCAGAACGAATTGGGCGCCAAGGATCTGCGCATCCTCGACGCCTCCTTCTATCTGCCGGCGCAGAAGCGCGATGCCGATGCCGAATATGCCAGTGGCCATATTCCTGGCGCCATTCGCTTCGATCAGGACAAGATTGCCGATCATTCCACCGGCCTGCCGCATACGGTTCCCTCACCGGAATTCTTCGCGGCCGAGGTCGGCAAGCTCGGTATCAGCGAAAATGATCGCATCGTCGTCTATGACGGCCCCAGCCTCTTCGCTTCGCCCCGCGTCTGGTGGCTGTTCCGCGCCGTGATGGGCGCAAAGAACGTCTTCGTGCTCGACGGCGGCCTGGATGGCTGGAAGGCCGAAGGGAGGCCGCTGGAAACCGCCCTGCCCGCATTCGCGCCCACAACCTTCAAGCCGAATTTCAATGCTGCCCGCGTCGTCTCCTTCGACGAGATGCGCGGCATCGTCGATAGTGGCTCCTTGCAGATTGCCGATGCTCGCAGCGCCGGCCGCTTCGCCGCCGCTGAATCGGAACCGCGCGAAGGCATGCGCTCCGGCCATATGCCAGGTGCCAAAAACCTGCCATCCGGCGTCTTTGCCGTGAACGGCAAGTTCAAGTCCCTGCCGGAACTCCGCGAGACGATCGAGAAAGCCGGCATCGACCTGGAAAAGCCCGTGGTCACCACCTGCGGCTCCGGGATCACCGCCGCCATCATCACGCTGGCGCTTGAATCGCTCGGCCATGACAGCAACCGGCTCTATGACGGCTCGTGGTCGGAATGGGGCAGCCGGCCGGATACGCCCATCGTCACCGGAAAAGACTGAGCGTTGCGGCCCGTGAAGACGCCCTCGTCGCTCAAGGTCCATATAACCCGGCTGGAAATGACGGCGCCGCCCAAGGCGAGCCTGGCGGTGCCCGTCAACATCCAGACGGCCATCATGCGCGCGCCGGAAATTCCGCTGCCCTTTTACCGCTATCTCTACCGCCAGGTCGGCGCTCGCTGGCATTGGGTCGACCGGCTTCGCATGTCCGACGAAGAACTGACGGCTGTCCTGAACGACCAACGCAACGATATCAGCGTGCTCTATGTCAACGGCGCTCCGGCTGGTTTCTTCGAATATTTCCGCGAGGATGAGGAGACGATCGAGCTCAGCCATTTCGGCCTGATCGAACACGCGCTCGGCCTCGGCATCGGCAAATGGTTCCTGCTGCAGTCGCTGTATGCGATATGGACGCTGAACCCGCAGCGCGTCACCACGACCACCAACAATCTCGACCATCCGCGCGCGCTGCAGCTCTACCAGATGTTCGGCTTCTCCCCGGTCTCGACCGGTGAAGGCATCGTGCGGCCGCTGAGCGACAAGGAATTGCTGGAGCTGGCGAAAAAGGCCTGACAGCAGGAATCGGGTGGCTTCCACTGCCCTTGCGGCGCATCACATGACGAACCTCAAGCCAAGGAGATTTGTCATGTCCATCATCGCTTTTGCCGCCATGCCCACGTCCGATGCAGAAAACCTCTGGAACGGCGGTGCGGACGCCTACGGTCACCAGCCGGAGACAATGACCTCCGACGGTCCCGGCCATCCCTGTCGTCATTGCCTGCGCAATATCGATGCAGGCCAAGCGTTTCTCGTTTTCGCCTATCGGCCATTTCCCGAGTTGCAGCCCTATGCCGAGACCGGGCCGGTCTTCCTGCATAAGGAGCGTTGCGAGCGCTATGCCGCCGAGGAAGTCCTGCCGCCGATGCTGACGACCAGCCCCGATTTCATCGTGCGCGGCTATGGCGAGAACAACCGTATCGTCTATGGCACCGGCGCCGTGACGCCGATCGGTGATATCCCGACTTATGCAGCGGAATTGCTGGGGCGCGATGGCATTGCCTATGTGCATGTCCGCTCGGCGCGCAATAATTGCTATCAATGCCGGATCGATAAAAAGGAGGCGCCGGCATACGGTGATGCCGGCGTCTCCATCTGACGTCGCGCGATGGGCTTTACGCTACGTTCAAGACGCTTTCCGGTGCGAAGGCTTCGTAGCCCAGCGCCTCCGCCACCGGCTTGTTGGTGACGCGGCCCTTGTGGACGTTGAGGCCGTTACGCAGATGCTTGTCCTCGGCAATCGCCCGCAGGCCACGGTCGGCCAGTGCCAAGCCGTGATAGATGGTGGCGTTGTTCAGCGCATGTGCTGAGGTGACGGGAACGGCGCCCGGCATGTTGGCGACGCAATAATGCACGACGCCATCAATCTCGTAGGTTGGCTCGGAATGGGTGGTGGCATGCGAGGTTTCGAAGCAGCCGCCCTGGTCGATGGCGACGTCGACGATGACCGAGCCTTTCTTCATGCCGGACAGCATTTCGCGCGTGACGAGCTTCGGCGCGGCGGCACCGGGGATCAGCACGGCGCCGATGACGAGATCGGCGGAAAAGACCTCATCTTCCAGCGCTTGGATGCTGGAATAACGCGTGTGGACGCGGCCGTTGAAGATATCGTCGAGCTGGCGCAGGCGTGGCAGCGAACGGTCGAGGATGCTGACATCGGCGCCAAGGCCAGCCGCCATCTTGGCGGCATGTAGGCCAACGACACCGCCGCCGATGATCGCCACCTTGGCCGGCAAAACGCCGGGTACGCCGCCGAGCAGAATGCCGAGACCGCCATTGGCCTTCTGCAGCGCTGTTGCGCCCGCCTGGATCGACAGGCGACCGGCGACCTCCGACATCGGCGCTAGCAGCGGCAAGCCACCGCGCTCGTCGGTGACGGTTTCATAGGCGATGGCGGTGACACCCGAGGCGATCAGGCCCTTGGTCTGCTCCGGGTCCGGCGCGAGATGCAGGTAGGTGTAGAGAAGCTGACCGTCGCGCAGTTGCGCCCATTCGGACGGCTGCGGCTCCTTGACCTTCACGATCATGTCGCACTTTTCAAAGATGTCCTTCGCGGTGGCGGCAATTTTTGCGCCGGCGGCAATATAGGCGTGGTCATCGGCGCCGATGCCGGCGCCGGCCTTGGTTTCGACCCAGACCTCGTGGCCGTGGGCGACATATTCGCGGACCGACGCAGGCGTCAGGCCGACGCGGTATTCGTGATTCTTGATCTCTTTCGGGCAACCGACACGCATATCATTCCTCCCTGAATGCTTGCTCCGAATGAGACCACCTCCGCCTTGAAATGTCCTTGCAAAGAGAATTTGCCCGGCGGTCATTTTTCGTGGATTATTGCGCAAAAGGAAAATTCTTCGAAGGATCTTCGAATGTCTGACCTCAATGCCATGGATCATTCGATCCTGCGGGTGTTGCAGCAAAACGCCAGGATCACCAACGCCGAGCTTGCCGAAAAGGTCGGCCTGTCGCCGTCGGCCTGTTCGCGCCGGCTCGATATTCTGGAGAAGAGCGGCGTCATCGGCGGCTATCATGCGCGGCTGTCGCACAAGGCGTTGGACTACAAGATGATCGCCATGGTGCATATCTCGTTGTCCGGCCAGTTCGCCAAGACGCTTTCGGAGTTCGAGGCGGCGGTGAAACTCTGCCCGAACGTACTTGGCTGTTACCTGATGTCCGGCGAATATGACTATATCCTGCGCATCGCGGCGCGCGATCTCGAGGACTATGAGCGTATCCACCGCGACTGGCTGTCGGCCCTGCCGCATGTGGTGAAGATCAATTCCAGCTTTGCGCTGCGCGAGGTCATCGACCGGCCAAATGTCGGTCTTTGAGCCGGACTACCCCAGATCCAGCAGCAGGGCGCGATGATCGGAGACTTCCGGCTCGGCGACCGCATCGAATGCGACCACCTCGACCATAGGCGTCACCAGCATATAGTCGGCGAAGCGCGGTTCCTTGCGGTAATGGGAGGTGCGGGTGTCACGATGCCCCCGAGAGGTGACAAGGTCCGAAAGTCCCAAGGCTGCCAGAACCTCGAAGGTCACGCTTTCGGGCAGCACGTTGAAATCACCACAGACCACCAGCCGCTCCTCCCCCGGCCACACCTGACGGATCAGATCGACCAGCGCCTTCGCCTGGCGATGACGGGCCGGCGTATCGCCCTTACCTTCGGGATCGCGCAGGCCATGCATCTGAGCGATGGTAATCGGATAGCCGGCTTCATAGTCGAACAGGCGAATGCAATGGGCGTTGCGCGACCGGGGATGCGGACCCCAGCCGTCTGAGGAGAATTCCCCATGCACGAAGCCCAGCGCCTGACCGATGAGCGGATATGACTTGCGAACGAAAGTCGCCAGACCGAATTCCGAGGCAAACGATCGATCGCCGTCGAAGAGCTCACCGCGCGCCACCGGGCAGAAGAAGGCGTCATGGGACGGAAGAGCCGCCTTGATCTCCTCGAAGAGATTGGCCCGCTGCAAAAGCTCGACGCCATGACCGCGATAGACCAGCCAATCGGCTTCAGCGCCGCGGGTCCGCACGACTTCCTGCAGGCAGAGAACATCCGCGTCGACCTCGGCCAGATACCGCATCAACGGCTCATGCAGCCGGCCACCCCATGCATTCAACGAAACGATGCGCAATGCCATTTCCTCTCCTCACGAAACGCTCATTCAAGGGCACCGAGTTTTGCAATTCGCCCGATCTGCAACAGAATAGCCCGCTTCTATCGCGATACCGCAAGCCTGGTGCCGAAACATTGAGACGGATCGCTCCGAATCGATACGGATGATTGCAATTTTACCGATCATGCTAAACACCTTTCAATGCATGCCCGCTATCCGTGACATCAGTGATACGCACGCGTCGAGGTGACATCATGCAGTCGTTTTCAAAACCGCCGGCCCAATACAATCTGAAGATCAAAACCAGGCGTTCGCAGCGCCGCCGCGTCCGGTTGATGGGCCAGGTATGGTATCTCGCAAAGGCGGTGACCGGTCGCGTGGTCGACCTCTCCGCCAGCGGCATCGCGCTGGACTTGCAATCCCCGATCCATGCAGCCGCCGGCAGCAAGGTTCGCATCGAGTGCAGCGAGATCGGCCTGCTGGACGGTGTCGTGCGCTGGGTCCATAATGGCCGAATCGGTATCGAATTCGATCCGTCTTCCAATGCTTCGGCTCTGGTCGCCTCCTATTTCCGCTTTTTCCACAAGGACATACAGCCGGTTCTTAGGCGCTGACGGCCTGTTTGTTCACTCGGTGCGGGAGCCACAATAAGCCTGTCATATTACAGGTGCACACCTTCAAAAATCGTCCTAATCTCCCTCACCCCCAGAGGTGATCGAGAACCATAATAATCGTTGAAGGAGTGTTTCATGTCTTCCATTCTGGAATTGTCCAGCATGTCGCGCCGTTCCCTGCTGCAGGGCCTGAGCGCCACTGCCGCGCTCATCGTGCTGCATCCCTTCGCTGCCCGCGCGGCCGGCAACCAGGCGCATCTGCGCCTCATGGAAACGACGGACATTCATGTCAACGTCTTCCCCTACGACTACTACGCCGACAAGCCGAACGACACGATGGGCCTTTCGCGCACGGCGACGATCATCGACAATATCCGCGCCGAAGCCACCAATTCGCTGCTCATCGACAACGGGGACGTGCTGCAGGGCAACCCGATGGGCGACTACATGGCCTATCAGCACGGCATGAAGGAGGGCGACGTCCATCCGGTGATCAAGGCGATGAACACGCTCGGCTACGAGGTCGGCACGCTTGGAAACCACGAATTCAACTATGGCCTCGACTTCATGTTCAAGGTGCTCGGCGGCGCGAACTTCCCCTTCGTCTGCGCCAACCTGACCAAGGGCCAGCTGGCTTCCGACCCGAAGAAGGACGATCTGTTCTTCAAGCCCTATCTGATCCTCGAAAAGAAGATCAAGGACGGCGCCGGCAATGAGAGCCAGATCAAGATCGGCTTCATCGGCTTCGTGCCGCCGCAGATCATGCTCTGGGATATCAAGAACCTCGAGGGCAAGGCGCAGACACGCGACATCGTCGAAGCCGCCAAGGCCTGGGTGCCGGTGATGAAGGAAGAAGGCGCCGATATCATCATCGCGCTTTCGCATTCCGGCATCGACGGCAGCGCCCCTTCCGACAAGATGGAAAATGCTTCGCTCTATGTCGCCGCCGTTCCCGGCATCGACGCTGTCTTCACCGGCCACCAGCATCTGGTCTTCCCCGGCCCGAAGACCTGGGACGGCATCAAGGATGCCGATCCGGTCAAGGGCACGCTGCATGGCAAGCCGACCGTCATGGCAGGCTTCTGGGGCTCGCATCTCGGCCTGATCGACCTACTGCTCGAAAAGGACGGCAATAGCTGGAAGATCGTCGACTTCACCGCCGAAGCCCGGCCGATCTATCACCGCGACGACAAGAAAAAAGTCATCGCCGATGTCGCCGACAAGAAGGAAGTGGTCGAAGCCGCCAAGGCCGAACATGAGGCGACTCTTGCCTATGTTCGCACGCCTGTGGGCAAGACCTCGGCGCCGCTCTATTCCTATTTCGCGCTCGTCGCCGACGATCCTTCGGTGCAGATCGTCAGCCAGGCGCAGATCTGGTACATCAAGGACATGCTGAAAGAGACGCAGTACAAGGATCTGCCGGTGCTTTCGGCAGCCGCGCCCTTCAAATGCGGTGGGCGTAACGGCGTCGACTACTATACCGACGTCCCCGCCGGCAATATCGCCATCAAGAACGTCGCCGATCTCTATCTTTATCCGAATACGGTGCAGGCGGTTGTCATCAACGGCGCGCAGGTAAAGAACTGGCTGGAAATGTCGGCGGCGATGTTCAATCAGGTGCAGCCGGGCGCTAAGGATGTCGCTCTGCTCAACGACAGCTTCCCGTCCTACAACTTCGACGTCATCGACGGCGTCACCTATCAGATCGATCTATCGCAGCCGCGCCGCTTCGGCGACGACGGCAAGGTTCTGAACGCCGATGCAAACCGCATCCAGAACCTGCAATTTAACGGAAAGCCGATCGATCCCGCCCAAAAATTCGTGGTGGTCAGCAACAATTACCGCGCCGGCGGCGGTGGCAACTTCCCGGAAATCGCGGCCGACAAGGTCATCTACAAGGCGCCGGACACCAACCGCGACGTCATCGTCCGTTATGTCCATGAACAGGGCACGATCAACCCGACCGCCGACGGCAACTGGACCTTCAAGCCGCTGCCGGGCACCACCGTCCTGTTCCCAAGCTCCCCCAAGGCAAAGGACTTCCTTGCCGAGGTGAAGAGCGTCAAGATCGAGGATGCCGGCGAAGGCACGGACGGCTTCAACAATTTCCGGCTGGTGCTGTAATCGGTTACACCGTTCCACAAATGAAAATGGGCGCCTCAAAGGGCGCCCATTTTCATTCCGCCGCCAGCGAATTCACGTTGGGGCTGAACTCTTCGATGGCCGCCTTGAAATCCACCCGGTCCGGGCATTGCGACAGGCGTTCGCGGAAGGCTTCGATCATCCAGGAACCCGCCGGACCCGGGGGATTGGAGAGTTTGCGCACCGCATAGATCGGATATTCGCCCTGCTCATAGGCATCGAGGTCGAGATGCACGAGCCGGCCCTTTTGCAGGTCCTCATAAATCAGCGACGCCGGCAACCCGCCCCAGCCGAGGCCGCCGCGGATCAGCTGATGCTTGGTCGCGATATCGCTGAGGTGCCAGATCTTGTAGGAGAGGACATTGAAATCACGCCCCTTGGTGAGGTTCGAAGCGTCGGTGACGACCAGTTGCACCTCTTCTCTCACGTCGGCAAGGGTCAGAGGCCGCTTGATCTGGGCAAGCGGGTGGAGTGGTGAGGCGACCGGCATCATAAAGGAATGGCCGATGCGCTCGATCACCATGGAATCGTCCTTCTTCACGACCGCGCCACCGATGCCGATCGTCGATTTTCCGCTGGCAACCAACTCCATCATTGAACCGAGTTCGCCGGTATCGAGCCGTAGCGAAACGGACGGAAATCGGTCCCGGAACTCACTCAGGACGTTGACCGTGGCATTGGTCGGCACCATGACGCTGATGGCGACGGCGACTTCCGCCTCGAGCCCGGTCTTCAAGCCCTTGACCCTGGCGCGCATCACCTGGAGATCGGAGAGAATGCGGCGCGCATCCTCGAGCATCACCCTGCCCGCATCCGTCAGCTTTGGCTGGCGCGAGCCCGAACGCTCGAACAGCGGCATTTCGAGCTGCGCCTCGAGATTGGCGATCGTATAGCTGATCACCGACTGCGCGCGGTTGAGCACGCGGGAGGCCGCGGAGAAGCTGCCGGATTCTGCAACGGTCAGAAAAACCTGCAATTGGTCAAGCGTCGGATTGGGAAGCATGGGCTATCCATTTTATCGATCATTCCAATCCATATTATCACAGTTTTTCTCGATAGCACTGAAGACTTATCTATGGGGGCGAAACGTGGCCGAACTTCCCAACCGGCTGTCGCAACCCATTGACAAGGAACATTAGCATGTCCTCCATTCTGCTTCTGACATCAAGCCCGCGCTCGGACTCGATCTCGACCAAGATCGCCAGCGATCTTGCAGACAAGATCAAGGCCCAAAATCCGGGCAAGACGATCGTTCATCGCAATCTGGCCGGCGCTCCGCTGGCTCATATCGACGAATTCTTCACCGCCGCCATTCGTACGCCGGCCGACGCCCGCACCGTTGAACAGAACGAAGCTATCAAGGTTTCGGAAGCACTGGTGGATGAGCTGCTCGCCGCCGATACACTGGTCATCGGCACCGGTCTTATCAACTTCAGCATCTATTCGTCGCTGAAGTCCTGGATCGACAACGTCGCCCGCGCCGGCCGCACCTTCACCTACACCGAGACCGGCCCGAAGGGCCTGGCTACCGGGAAGAAGGCCTATATCGTGCTCGCATCCGGCGGTGTCTACTCCGAAGGCCCAGCCGCTCCGCTCAACCACGCCGTTCCCTACCTGAAGTCGGTTCTCGGCTTCATCGGCATCACCGATGTCGAAACGGTCTATGTCGAAGGCCTCGCCTTCGGTCCGGAAGCCGCTGAGAAGGCAATCGGCGCGGCCCAGGCCCGCGCTGCCGAACTGGCGCTTGCCGCCTAATTCGCAAGAACGACGACAGATCACGGCGGCCGGTTCTCACCGGCCGCTTTTTTATGTCCCGTTGCCGTTTGCCAGTTCCCTCATGAAACCCCTTGCGGCTTCCAGAATTTCGTCGGAAAGCTCCTCGTCGTTTGCAACGCGAGCAAGACCGACCGCACCGGCCATCAGGCAGGTGGCGATAAGGGCATTGCGCCGCGCGGATGCTGCATCCGCTTGCGGCATCCGCGCCGTCATCGTTTCGATATTCTTCCGCATTCCGTCCGTGGCGATCGTCCGGACAGTTTCGCCGCTCCGCGCAATATCGGCGGTTAGAGCCGCATAGGCGCAGCCTTCGCCGCAGTGATCGCGATGAGAAGCACTGAGATAGTTCTCGGCGTAGTCCTCGAGTGGGATATCGGCCGGATCGATCCCCCTCTCCTGCATCTGCCGTCGCTGCTCCTCCACCGCCGCCTGAACAGCCTCAGCCACCAGCTCGTCCCTTGAGGCGAAATGCTTGTAGAAACCGCCGACCGTCAGCCCCGCCTCCTTCATGAGATCGGCGACACCGATCCCTTCCAGCCCCTCCTCACGCAGGCGCCTGGCGGCAAGCGATACGATCCGCTCGTGCGTCTTCTGTTTTTCCAGCTGCGAATGGCCCATCGAAGAATCCCCTCAAGCCGCCTTGACGAATGTGGATTATAATCATAATCCTTATGGAGAGCGATCATAATCCAGATCGCGATTGAAGCCAATAGGAGTTACCAACATGCGCCTCAAGAACAAGGTTGCCATCATCACCGGCGGCAATAGCGGCATCGGTCTTGCCACCGCCCGGGTCTTCCTCGCCGAGGGTGGCAAGGTCGCCATCACCGGCCGTAACCCGCAGACCCTTGCCGCCGCCGTCGAAGAGCTTGGCGGCAATGTCCTGGCGTTGCAGGTTGATGTCACCGACGTTGTGGCGACTGAGAAAGCCTTTGCGGAAGTGGCTGAAAAGCTTGGCAATATCGATATCCTCTTCGCCAATGCCGGAATTGCCGGCGAAACCGCCGTTGGAAAGACCACGCTCGAACAATTCGAGACGGTGGTCCGCACCAATTTCACCGCAGTCTTCTTCACCGTGCAGGCGGCCCTGCCGTATCTGAACGATGGCGCCTCGGTCATCCTGAACGGTTCCGTGCATGCCGTGCTCGGCATACCGGGCTATTCCGCCTATGCCGGCACAAAGGCCGCCGTCCGCGCCATGACCCGCAACCTCGCCTCCGAACTCGCGCCGCGCGGCATCCGCGTCAACCAGGTGACGCCAGGCGCCACCAAGACGCCGATCTGGAACACGCGGGCGATGACCGAAGACGCCAAGGATGCGCTCGAAGCACGCTTCGGCAGCCTGAGCCCGCTCGGCCGCATGAGCGAGGCGGAAGAGATCGCCAAGGCGGCCCTCTATTTCGCATCCGACGATTCGAGCAACGTGACCGCCATCGAAATCACCGTCGACGGCGGCGCCACCAGCGCTCCATCGGGCGCCAAGCTTTTCCGGGCTGCGCAAGAGTCATAAAAAGCCGAGGCAGGCGCAACCTCCACCACGATGGCAAAGGCCGCTTGATGCACGATGCTGATGGCGGCCTTCGTATATCGAGAGTAAACCGCTGGATCTCGACGACCACGCGAGACCGGTCTGCAATTTATCGCAAAAGTGGCTTTAGCCTTGAGATAATCTCCTGCGATATACGCAGCTGCGATGCACCGATAAGGCTCATCCAGGGCATGGTAGTCGGAGGATTTCAGTGAAAGACAAGCAACATACATATCTCGTCAACGTCGTCTGGACCGGCAATGACGGTACGGGAACGTCGAGCTATCGCGGCTATCGACGGGATGATGAGATACGTGCCGAAAGGAAACCGACGATCGCCGGCTCTTCCGACCCGAGCTTCCGTGGCGACCCCGCCCGCTGGAACCCCGAGGACCTGCTGGTCGCGTCGCTGTCGGCCTGCCACAAGCTTTGGTATCTCGGCCTTTGCGCGCAAGCCGGTATTGTCGTGCTGTCCTATGAGGACGCGGCGGAGGGAACCATGCTGGAGGAGAGCAGCGGCGCCGGGCAGTTCACCTCGGTCGTCCTGCGCCCCAGAATCGTTATCGATGCCACATCGGACGCAAGGACGGCGCTAGAGCTGCATCACAAGGCGCACGAGATGTGCTTCATCGCGCGCTCGATGAATTTTCCCGTGACCAACGAGCCGCAGATCTCGACGGCGGCATAACGATTACAAGCCATTGAAAGAACATCCAGTTCCTTCAATGGCGTTCGCCATTCACGGCTTGTCAGCAGCCAGTTTTGGAAATTAGACTTGGCGAACCTTCTCGCCATCTCCGAACAGCGACGGGCCGTTCTGGTCGATGATCTGCCGCGCCTTGCGGAAGGTGGATTCGAGCGCATCGTCTGAGGATGTGAAGACATCGGCGCGGATGAAATTACGCACCAGCGTATCGCCGTTCACATCCTTCTCGATCCGGCCCATCAGGCGGAACTGATTGCCTTCCCGCTGCGGCGTCGCATGAATGGTGCAGTCGCCGTGCGTCTGCGGCTCGGCGGTGATGGTGGAGCCACCGGCCTTTTCGGCACTCGTCGTCGAAGCGCCGCCGCCGGTGAAGATCGAGAGAATATTGGACAAGATCGAAGCCATGAATCGCCTTTAGCATGAAGGACGTGAGGTCGCAAAGTTAAATGATCAGGTTCGCAAGGATCTCGTTCTCGGTGATATCCTCATAGCCCATGCCGGCACGCTCGAACTTTTCGACCAGCTGCTTGAAATTATCGGGATCCTTGGTCTCCATGCCGATCAGAATGGAGCCGAAATTGCGGGCGCTCTTCTTCAGATACTCGAAGCGGGCGATATCGTCGTCGGGTCCGAGCAGATTAAGGAAATCACGCAGCGCACCGGGGCGCTGGGCCAGACGCAGGATGAAGTATTTCTTCAACCCGGCATAGCGCATCGCGCGTTCCTTGACATCAGGCAGCCGCTCGAAATCGAAATTGCCGCCGGAGACGACCGCGACAATCGTCTTGCCACGGATGACATCGGGATCCATGGTCTCCAGCGCGGTGATCGCCAGCGCGCCGGCGGGCTCCAGCACGACGCCCTCAACGTTCAGCATGTCGGTGATCGTCACGCAGATGGCGTTTTCCTCGATCAGCCTGACCTGCTCCGGCGCGAACCCCTTCAGGGCAGCGAAATTCAGGTCGCCTATACGGCCGACCGCCGCACCGTCGACAAAATTGTCGACCTTCGTCAGCGTCACCACCTGCCCCGCCTCGATGCTGCGCCGAAGGCTCGGCGCACCCGCGGGCTCTGCGAAGACGAATGTCTCTTTGCCAAGCCGATCGGCAAAATAGCCGGTGATGCCGGCCGCCAATCCGCCGCCGCCGACAGGCAGAATGATGTGATCCGGCAGAACGCCGTCCGGTAACTGCTCGGCGATTTCGTCCGCGACGGTCGCCTGCCCCTCGATGATATCGGCATGATCGAAAGGCGGCACCATGACGCCGTCGATATGCTGCACATGCTCGCGCGCCGCCTGATAGCACTGGTCGAAGAAGTCGCCGAAGAGCTTGATCGTGATGAATTCACCGCCGAACATGCGGGTCTTGTCGATCTTCTGTTGTGGTGTCGTCACCGGCATGAAGACCACGCCCGGCACGCCGAAATGACGGCAGACGAAGGCAAAGCCCTGCGCGTGGTTGCCGGCAGACGCGCAAACGAAGGTCTTGCCCGTGCCGCCCGCGGCAATCACCTTGCGGAAGAAATTGAAGGCGCCGCGAATCTTGTAGGAGCGCACCGGCGTCAGATCCTCGCGCTTCAGCCAGATGTCTGCCCCATAGCGCGCGGAAAGATGCTCGTTCAGTTGCAGCGGCGTTGCGGGGAAAAGGCCACGCGTGGCCTCGGTGGCGTCGAGAACATTCTGCTTGTCCACGGGCTTTATCCGTCCTTGTTCAATTCGCCTTCGCTATGGCACAGGAAACATGAGTAACGAAAGCCTGTTTATCGCGATTTCCGACCAGTACGGGCGAGATTTCGCATTCGCGGCAGCAAGCCTTGCGACCATCAAACGCGCAACTGCCATGATTTACGCCAACGGCTACAGCCGACAGCGACCCCCAAAATCTTCGAATTGACACGCTGGAGCCGTCCGTCTCCAATGCGGCCAGCCATCATGATGATGGTTAGAGGCCCGCTTCAATCCGGTTCACCCGGTGCCGGCGGGCTTCGCTTTGCGGCAGATTCGGGCCTGCGCGTCATTCTTAACCTTAAATTGCACCAACACATTGAGAAACTCTCCTTTTACGGATATCTCCATCCTGTTTTCTCAGGAGCCCCCAAAATGAAATTCATTCGCTATATCGGCGCGACCATAGTGCTCGCGATGCTCGCCTCCTGCTCGCCAGCGCTGCCTACTCAAGAAAAATATGACGTCATGAAGACACTGCTGCAAGGCAGTCCGGCGCTGAAGACCAAGATGATCGAATTCTGCGCTGCGAATAAGGGCTCGCCGCAGGAAGTACTCGGCATGTCGTTGATCGCCAATGTCCCGGCCTCGCAGGCCAAGAAAGTCACATGTCAGAGGCTTGCGAACGGCATCGCCTCGGGACGAGTGACCTACAAGGATTTTCAGACCTCGTTCCGCACCCGCCTGCCGACGCCGGCGCTCATTCGTGTATTGCAAGGCCGCTGAGTTTGGCCGTCACATTGTCGGAGCAGTTACGCTTATCCTGCCGTGAAAGCACTGGAAAAATGACGCTTGGGTTCTCCAGCAATTTAAGCATACGTCTTGTTTCAATCGTGGTCATCTTGGCTCCTTTGCTGGCAGCATGCGAAACACAAGGTCAAAGATCAACAAGAACGGTCATCGTGACACCGAAACAGGCGAGAGCATTATTGCTGGACGCCGAAAAGACCTGCTCGTACCTGGGCAGCGACAAAAACCCTCTCAAGAACTATTGCCTAGAAACGTATCTTAACAATCGCCTGAGATATTTTCCCACCGAAGGAGCCGCCGCCAAACCCGACCTCTCTAAATCCACGAGCAAGCACATATAAGCAAACAACCGCTTGACTGAATCGCTCAAGTGCTTGAAGGGGAAAGGCACGCGGACGTGGCGAAACTGGTAGACGCAAGGGACTTAAAATCCCTCGGAGTGATCCGTACGGGTTCGACCCCCGTCGTCCGCACCAAATCTCCAAGCAGGCGCTGAACGCTTGCCTTCCTGTCGGAAATTGTTGCTTTAAAAAAACAGGGCGGCCCGTTGGACTGCCTTGGTGCTATTTACGTCTGTCTTTAGCGCTTGACGAAGCTGGATCCCGAATACTGCGCCGGATACCACCAGCCGCCTCAGTGCGACGATAGCCTGGGCGGGTGCCCTTCTCGGCGCCCCCTTAAGCCCGAAATGTCGCGATTATTAGATGGGCATTATTTTAGGTATGCAATATATATGTGCTTGAACAAGGGCATGGGATAGGTTACGCGTAGCCAACGGCAAGTAGCTTTGTAACGGAACAAAGTGCAATCATGGCCATCTATACTTACCTCGGCGATCCCAACCCCCTGACTGTAGCCGGCGCACCGGACACAATTCAGGGGACGTCGTATAAGTACTCTCCGCCGAGCCGTTAGTCAGATTCAATCTACGATGAATTTACTTACGTAATCACTCAACCTTTCATGGAAATATTACTTTTGAGTGTCGACGCATTTCACCTTGGTGCACTGGTTGCGAAAATCACGCAACCGCGGGTTACGAGAGCGGTGGAGCCGCTCAGGAGGGGAGAATGACGAATTATACCTGGAATGGGACCAACGGCGACTGGAGCACAGCCGGCGACTGGTCGCCCAATGGGACGCCGGGGGCGGTAGACACAGCCACGGTCAACAGCGGCTCGGTCGATGTCAGCTCGATCGACTTTGAGCAAGTTTCCGCCCTTACGGTGAATGCCGGGGCCAGCATGACGATCGAAGGCTCGCTCGAAGTCGGCGGAGCCCACCTCAACATGGTTCCCAACACGCTCACGGCGATCGGTCCCATCACCGTCAACGGTGGCGCGCTCATCGGCGGCGGTTTCCTCACTTCGGCCAGCGGGACCATCATCCTCTCCAACTATGGAACATTCCAGTGGAATGGCGGCCAGTTCGTGGGAGGCGCCGACGCCTCGGGCCTTACCGTCGATCTCGGTGCGACGGATAACGGCACGTTCCAGTTCTCGCAACCCTTCAACGGCACGATCACGGACTTCAATGCCGGCGACATCATCTCCTATACCGGCACCGGTACGGTGAATTCTGTCAATATCGTCGGCAACACCGCCGTATTCGACACAACTGCCGGAACATTCACGATCAGCTTCGATCCGAGCGTGAACACCGCCGACTTCGTGATCTCGGGCAACAGCATCACCACCAACCAGGTGCCCTGTTTCGTCTCCGGCACGCGCATCCGCACCAAACGCGGCGAGATAGCGGTGGAGGACCTCCGCGTCGGCGACCTGGCCGTGACATCCTCGGGTGAAAGACGACCGATCGTCTGGATCGGCCACCGCCGAATCGAGCGTCCGGCGCCAGCAGTTTGGCCGGTGCGGGTTATGGCCGGCGCGTTCGGCGACAATCTTCCCGTCCGCGACCTCCTCCTCTCCTCCGGCCACGCGGTCTGCGTCGATATGGCCGGAGAGGTGTTCGTGCCCATCGGCCAGCTGGTCAACGAATCGACCATCGACTGGGTCGAGGTTCCGGAGGTGACCTACTGGCATGTGGAGCTTGAGAGCCACGACGTGCTGCTCGCCGAGGGGATGCCTTGCGAGAGCTACATGGACGCCGACAACCGCACCTTTTTCGGTCGCCCTTATGGCCGGCTGAGCCAAGTCGATCCTCAGCGCGTCGCCGAGAGCTTGACCCGATATGCCCGGCCGTTCGTTGACGGTGGCCTGATCGTCGAGGCGATCAGGGAGCGTCTCTCCTGCCGCGCCAAGGCGCTCGTCCAGAAGCAAGCAAGTAGAGCCGCATGACCCCCAGGTGCCCCGCCATCCTCAGTCGGCAGGCATCGCAGCCTTACGAGGTGGAATGAGCTCCTGGTCCATGAACTGGAACGCTAGGGGTACTGGGATCCGCCACACGCTAGTCGCAACGGACTAGCAGTTTGTCAGGGGTTGCCCGATGATGTCCTCCGGAATCGACAATGGCGAAGTCGTCATGGCGCCCATGTCCGAGGTGCCGGCCAGCTTCGTTTCCGGAACTCGCATCCGCACCCCGCGCGGCGAAATCGCCGTGGAGCACTTGATTGCGGGCGACTTGGTGATAACCGCCACCGGAAACGTGCGTGCCATCGTCAGCATCGGTTCACAGACGATCCGCAAGCCCGCGCGCGCGTATTGTCCGGTGCAGATCAAGGCCCAGGCTTTTCCGGGCGATATTCCCCGGCGGGACCTGCTACTGTCACCAGGCCACGCGGTATGCGTGCGGGCGGTGGACGAGGTATTGATCCCGATCGGCCAATTGATCAATGACGCCACGGTTGCCTCAGTCGACGTCGATGAAGTCACTTATTGGTCTCTCGAGCTAGAAAGCCGCGCGGTGCTCCTGGTCGAGGGGCTCGGCTGCGAGAGCTGCCTGAATTGCAGCGCCATTTGGCTCGCCGGCGCCCCGCTGACGGAACAAACGACGGCCGTCGTCGAACAACGCGCCCGGTCGCTGGTAAATGGCGGCGCGGTCGTCGCAGCGATCCGCCAGCGTCTGCTCTCCCGCGCAGAATCGATGGGCTGGCGCCACGCGACGGGAATGGACCCGCATCTCATCGTGGATGGCCGACGCGTCGAGCCGACGATCGACGGCAATCTGGCGGCGTTTATCTTCCCAGCCGATGCCAAGGAAGCCATACTCGCGTCGCATATTTGGGTCCCGGCTGACGACGGCGCAAGCTGGGACAAACGGACGCTCGGCCTTTCGATCCATGGCCTTACGTTCCTCGACGGTCTCCGTGTCAATCGCCAGGTTTCGCTCGACGAGGTTGAGGGCCTTTACCCGGAGGAGGCTGTCCAGGGCTGCGCCTGGCGCTGGACCAACGGTCGACTATCCTTGCCTCCCGACCTCTGGGCCGATTGCCGCGGCCATGCCATCCTGCGAGTGGCCTTCGACCCCGACGCCGGCAGAGCCTGGATTCCGCCCGTGACCACGCCGAAGCGCGAACCTGAGCTCCGCCGAGCGCTCATGCCCAGTCCCGAGGCTCACCTCGTCAGTCCTGCCGATGACGATCGCGACACACCGGCTGCTACCATTATTGATCCTGCTCACGAGCTTTTCGCTGGAGGACCTGCTCCCGACCACCCGCAGTCCAGCAATCTCCGTGCCGCAGATTTGAGTTCCGGCGGGATGCGTCTCGGCAACCTTGTACACGGTGCCCTGGGTCAATTTCGTCGCCATGTCTTCGCTCCTTATCGCATGGTTTTGACCCGGTGTCCGACACGACACGAGGCCAGGTCCGACACGGCCCCGCACGACGACGATGTCGCGAAAGGCGCTGGGCATATACCGTGAAACGGGTTAGGAATGACCCCACAAGACATTGATTCCAAGAATTAAAATCCCTTGGAAGGATCCGTACGGGCTCGACCCGTCGGCCACATCATTTACACGAACGAATGCGGAAGGCCGGCATTGAAACCTGACAATCGAATTGCGCCGTCTATCTTAGCCTGCAATCTGGCACGCCTTGCGGAAGAATGCAGCGCAGCTATTCGCGCCGGCGGCGATTTGATTCATTTCGATGTCATGGACAATCGCTTTGTCCCGAACCTATCCTTCGGGGCGCCACTTCTGAAATCGTTGCGTGAAGACGGTTTTGACGGCTATGTCGATGTGCATTTGATGACCTATGACGTCGATGGCTTGATAGAGAGCTTCGTCGAGGCTGGCACCAATAGCATCACCATTCATTATGAAGCGACACCGCATGTACATCGCTCATTGAGCCGTATCCGGGAGCTTGGATGCGACGTCGGCCTGGCCGTCAACATATCAACGCCGCTTGATTTCCTCCCCTATCTGAATGATCAGCTGGATATGCTGCTGATCATGACGATCAACCCCGGCTTCGGCGGACAAGCGCTCATCCCCGCAGCGTTGCCGAAGATTGAAAGGGCTCGAAACCTGTTCGAGGCCGATCGGTTATCAACTCACATCCAGGTCGATGGCGGCGTGAAACTGTCGAATATCAAGACAATCGCGGATGCGGGCGCCGATACGTTCGTCGTCGGCAGCGACTTCTTTTCCGCTGTGGACTATGGCGAGCGTGTTGCCCAGTTTCGGGCTCAACTCGCCTGATCGGCCTTCCCCCAACAAAAAGGCGACCCGTTGGGCCGCCTTTTCTTCGTCTGCTCTAGCGTTGGACGCTTAGCGAATCTGGATTCTGAATGCGCTGCGCGGATACCACCAGCCATCGCTGTGGCGGCGGTAGCCCGGACGGGGACGTTGATAGCCCTGATAGCCATTCCACGAACCGGGGCGATAATGCGGCGGACGACGGTTCGGGCGATGCCTTCTGTCGTCCCAGCGCCGGCGATCTCCCTCGCGGTACTGTACCTGTTCGACGGCTGTGCTCGCCGCCGGCTTGGCCGTGTTGAGCGGCGCGGCAACCGAAGGCGTGAAGGATGCGAGTCCCATGATCAGCGTCAACGCGCCTGCGCCGACGATATTGAAAATTTTGCTCATGACGTCTCCATTCAAAGTTTACAGCCCATCATTGAACCCTAATTGATGAACGCATCATGAATGCCACCAGAAATAGCGATCACATCAAAGGCATTGCCTCTGTCGCACTCTGCAGTGGTCTTTTTTGCTGGCGGGACCGGTTATTGGCGCTAATGCCCGCTGGCTCTATAACGCAAAAAAGCGCAACTTTCGCTGCGCTTTCCAATAGATTAAGTGCGAATCAGGCGACGAGCTTGGCCGCGATCTTGGCGACGTGAGCGCCCTGGTATTTCGCGGCTTCCAGTTCGATCTCCGAAGGCTGGCGCGAGCCGTCGCCATTGGTGATCGTGGATGCGCCATAGGGCGAGCCGCCCTTGACTTCTTCCGTGCCCATCTGGCCCTGGAAAGCGTAGGGAAGGCCGACGACGACCATGCCCTGGTGCAGCAGGGTCGGGATGAAGCCGAGAATGGTCGATTCCTGACCGCCATGCTGGGTCGCGGACGAGGTGAAGACCGAGCCGACCTTGCCGACGAGCTTGCCTGCGAACCAGAGGCCGCCGGTCTGATCCCAGAAATTGCGCATCTGCGAGGCGACCGTGCCGAAGCGGGTGCCGGCACCGACGATGATGGCGTCGTATTCGGCCAGCTCGTCCGGCGTTGCGATTGGCGCCTCCTGGTCGAGCTTGAAGTAGGACGCCTTGGCGACCTCTTCCGGCACGAGTTCGGGAACGCGCTTGACGGTCACCTCGGCGCCGGCCGATTTGGCACCTTCAGCAACGGCATAGGCCATCTTCTCGATGTGACCGTAGGCGGAATAGTAAAGTACCAGAACCTTAGCCATGAATGTCTCCCGTTTGTTGGATGCGTTGATTATCGGCCCAAGTTGTACCAGCGACGGGACAAAGACGCAGCCCCCGCAACGGGAACGGACTGTTCACCTGACGAAGACGAAAATTCATTTGCGGTCGCTTTCGCCCGCTGCCGTGGACATGAAAACGGCAGTTTTCATTCGCCGCAAACGGCGCTACCTATTTCAAACGCTTTTTCGAACGCGCGCCTGCGCAATTCCACGGATACTTTCATGACCAATGAAACCATTGTCACCGCCGCCATGCTGGCCATCGGAGACGAACTGCTCTCCGGCCGGACGAAAGACAAGAATATCGGCCATCTCGCCGATGTCATGCTGCTGTCCGGCATCGATCTGAAGGAAGTCCGTATCGTTGCCGACGACGAAGACGCCATCGTTGCGGCGCTGGACGCCCTGCGTGGCCAATATGACTATGTCTTCACTTCCGGCGGCATCGGCCCGACGCATGACGACATCACCGCTGACGCCATTGCCAAGGCATTTGGCGTCCCTTGCGAGCATGATGCGGAAGCGATGCGGATAATGGCGGAGATGTATGCCAAGCGCGAGATGGAGTTTACCGAGGCCCGCCAGCGCATGGCGCGCATGCCGGTTGGCTCGAAGCATATCGCTAATCCGGTTTCGACGGCACCGGGTTTCAACATCGGCAACGTCTATGTCATGGCCGGCGTGCCACAGGTTTTCCAGGCGATGCTCGACAATGTCGTGCCGACGCTGCGCTCCGGCACCCGCATGCTGTCGACAGCGATTTCCTGCCCTTACGGCGAAGGCGAGATCGGCACGCCGCTCGGCGCCATCCAGAAAGCGCATCCGGATACCAGCATCGGTTCCTATCCGCGCTATGTCGGCCAATCCTTCTCCACCGAGATCGTCGTTCGCGCCCGCTCCGCCGAGCTCGTTGAAAGCGTCGCAGCCGAGGTGCGAGCGATGATCGAGACCATCAGGCAATCGAAAGCCAAGGAAAATCAGTCCGCTGAGGCGTGACTTTCAACGAGGTCTTTTTCGTCCGGAAGGGAACCGGAGTGATATCGGCGCATTAATGTCATGCGGAATGATGATATAATGAACCGATCCGATCCCTTCCGCACGGGAGATCACGTCATGTCCTACAAAACCATTCTCGTCATTCTCGACACGCCCGACAACGCGCAGGTGGCGGTCGATTTTGCTTCGGCTCTCGCCAAGGAGCATGGTGCTCACATTGTCGGCCTGCATGCGGAAATCGTCTCGACCGTGCCGTTGGTTGCGCCGATGGAGATCCCGGATCCGGTCGCGGTGCAAGCCCTGCAGGACATGGCACACAGCCAGGCTGTCGAAGTCGAACGGCTGTTTCGCGCGAAAATGGAGCGAGAGGGTCTTGACTATGACTGGCGCAGCTTTACCAGCACCGTTGGCTATGGCTCCGAACCCCTGATCGAAAGCGCACGCAGCGCCGATCTGCTGGTTGCCGTACAGCCCGATCCGTCCAGATCGTCCGATGCGAATGTCGACGTCGAAAGCTTTCTGTTCGAAAGTGGACGGCCGGTGCTGATGATCCCTTATATATTCACCCAGCCGAAGCCGATCCGTCGCGTGCTGATTGCCTGGAACGGCTCGAAGGAAGCCGCCCGCGCCACCTTCGACGCCATGCCGTTTCTAAAGGCTGCCGACACCGTGGAGATTTTCTCGGTCGACACATCCCAAAGCTCGAAACACGCACCGACGGAGACAAGCGCCGAGATCGGAGCGACGCTTGCCCGCCATGGTGTTCGTGCCACGTTGACGACGGAAAGCTGCGGCGGCAAGACGCCGTCGCAGGTCATCGAAAACCGCCTCGCCGACAACTCGATCGATCTGCTCGTCATGGGCGCCTATACGCATTCCTGGCTCTGGCAGCTGATCTTTGGCGGCACGACGCGAACGCTGTTGCAGTCGATGACGGCGATGACGCTGCTGGCAAGGTAAGTGCGCCTATGATCGCCCGGCTTCAAGGTTGCCGACGGACCTTTTGCACACCCTGCCGAAGGGGCGGTGAAGCGGCAGCTCTTGCCTTTTGGCCGTAAATCCAGCAGAAAACAGCGACCGATGACAGAATTCCCGCCAGGGAACCATTCGCGCGGTCCAGGGAACATGCCCCAAAACTGCCCAGAAGCTTCTGGGTGAGATCATGTTCCGCCAGACGGCAGCGAATTGCGTTTCAGGATTTGGTCCATGGTCCGCGCCCGTCGCGGGGTCTGCTCAGGGTCGCCGGTAGCGCCGGTGTGTTGTTATGTCTGCTCCCGGAGCTCCTGAGCCATGTCCCTGCCCGATAAAGCCTTTCCCGTATCCTGGGATCAGTTCCATCGCGATGCCCGCGCCCTTGCCTGGCGGCTTGCCGGCCTCAACAAGAACTTCCGGGCGATGGTCTGTATCACCCGTGGCGGCCTCGTTCCCGCGGCCATCATTTCGCGTGAATTGAACATCCGCATGATCGAGACCGTCTGCGTCGCCTCCTACCACGATTATTCGAGCCAGGGCGAAATGAACCTGCTCAAGGGAATCACTCCGGAACTCCTCACCGACGGCGGCGAAGGCGTTCTGGTTGTCGACGACCTGACCGATACCGGCAAAACCGCCCTTGAAGTGCGTGCCATGCTGCCCAAGGCGCATTTCGCCTGCGTCTATGCCAAGCCGACCGGCGTGCCGACCATCGACACTTTCGTCACCGAGGTCAGCCAGGACACCTGGATCTACTTCCCCTGGGACATGGGCTTCACCTATCAAGAGCCGATCGCCAAGGGCCATAAGGGCTGAAATCAACTCGGGGCTCGCACGAATCAGCGGTGATTCTCCGCAATGCATGCGACCCATCTAATATATCAGCAATAGAGGTGGGCGCTCGGGCGCCCACTATATTTAGTAGCCTTCGCTCCATAAGAACACGCGGGATTCAAGGCCTTCCACGCGAATCATGAGACGCCACAGCATGGTTTTGTTCCAAAACCAATGGTTTCGGGGCCACGTTCACAATATTGTCGCGCTGGTCTCCGTCGTTGATGGTATTAGCCCCTAAAGCGGTCGTGCGAAGGGCGAGCATTTTCCGCCAAGCGCTTGAATCTTCTGACATCCCAGCGTTTCCCCAGTTTCCACAGGTAAGCCCACAAGATATTGTGGTTAAAAATCTGTCGCAAACCACCCCTTGACGGAATCGGGTCTTTCAAACTTAATAAGAAACGTTGCGGCGGCGACTGGGCCAGGCGGAATAACGAGGGGCTGGTCCTCAACTCGAAATCGGATTTGAATTCAGGGCGATGCACCAATGCTGGTGGCGCCGTGAGGCTTTTTGTGCCGATGTCGAAGCTGCCAAAAAAACACATGCGGGGACTGGCGGCAATAAGCTGTTAATACTATATTTAGTGTTTGCAGCCACCATCACCACAAGATACAGGAAAGTCATCTCCGAATGACGCCTCCTGTCAAATAGCGGATTGGATACTGGCTGCACGCTGCACTCGTGAGGCCGGACGAGGATTTTTGCGCCCTGTTTACGAGGCAGACGCGCACCAACGAATGAGGTTAGGGACCATGCGTATCGAACGTCGCTTTACGAAGGCAGGCCAGTCACCCTATGCGGAAATCGAATTCCGCAAGGCCACCAGCGAGATCAAGAATCCCGATGGCTCGATCGTTTTCCGCCTCGAAAACATCGACGTGCCAGCGCAGTTCTCGCAGGTCGCCGCCGACATTCTGGCGCAGAAGTATTTCCGCAAGGCCGGCGTTCCGACCAAGCTGAAGAAGGTTGAGGAAAACGACGTTCCTTCCTTCCTGTGGCGCTCCGTTCCCGATGAAGCTGCCCTGAAGGATCTGCCGAAGGAGAGCCAGACCGGCTCGGAAATCGATGCGCGCCAGGTCTTCGACCGTCTGGCCGGCACCTGGACCTACTGGGGCTGGAAGGGCGGCCATTTCTCGTCCGAGGAAGACGCCTCCGCTTTCCAAGACGAGCTTGCCTATATGCTCGCTACCCAACGCGTCGCGCCGAATTCGCCGCAGTGGTTCAACACCGGCATGCACTGGGCCTACGGCATCGACGGCCCCGGCCAGGGCCACTATTATGTCGATCCCTTCACCGGCAAGCTCACCAAGTCCAAGTCGGCCTACGAGCATCCGCAGCCGCATGCCTGCTTCATCCAGTCGGTCGAGGACGATCTCGTCAACGAAGGCGGCATCATGGACCTCTGGGTTCGTGAAGCCCGTCTTTTCAAGTATGGTTCCGGCACCGGCTCGAACTTCTCGCTGCTGCGCGGCGAAGGCGAAAAGCTGTCCGGCGGCGGCCGTTCTTCCGGCCTCATGAGCTTCCTGAAGATCGGCGACCGCGCTGCCGGCGCCATCAAGTCGGGCGGCACGACGCGCCGCGCCGCCAAAATGGTCGTTGTCGACATCGACCATCCGGATATCGAGGAATATATCAACTGGAAGGTCAAGGAGGAGCAGAAGGTTGCTGCCCTCGTCACCGGTTCGAAGATCGTCGCCAGGCATCTGAAGGCGATCATGAAGGCGACCGTCAATTGCGAAGGCGACAATGACGATTGCTTCGACCCGGCCAAGAACCCTGCCCTGAAGCGCGAAATCCGCGCCGCCAAGAAGGATCAGGTTCCGGAAAACTACGTCCAGCGCGTTATCCAGTTCGCTCGCCAGGGCTACAAGGACCTCGAGTTCAAGACCTACGACACCGACTGGGACTCGGAAGCCTATCTGACCGTTTCCGGCCAGAACTCGAACAACTCCGTCTCGATCAAGGACGAGTTCCTGCGCGCTGTCGAGAATGATGCCGACTGGCATCTGACCGCCCGCAAGGACGGCAAGATCATGAAGACCCTGAAGGCGCGCGACCTCTGGGAATCGATCTCCTACGCCGCCTGGGCATCAGCCGATCCGGGCCTGCATTTCAACACGACGATGAACGACTGGCACACCAGCCCGGCTGCCGGCCCGATCCGCGCATCCAATCCGTGCTCGGAATACATGTTCCTCGACGACACCGCCTGCAATCTCGCTTCCTTGAACCTGATGATGTTCAAGGATGCGGCGACCAAGCGCATCGATATCGCCGACTACGAGCATGCCGTCCGCCTCTGGACCGTCGTTCTCGAAATCTCCGTGATGATGGCGCAGTTCCCGTCGCGCCGCATTGCCGAACTCTCCTATGAATATCGCACGATCGGTCTCGGCTACGCCAATATCGGCGGCCTGCTGATGTCCTCCGGCATTCCCTACGATAGCGACGAAGCCCGCGCCATCGCCGGCTCGCTGACCGCGATCATGACCGGCATTTCCTATGCGACCTCGGCTGAAATGGCCTCCGAACTCGGGACCTTCCCGATGTTCAAGCCGAACCGCGAGAACATGCTGCGCGTCATCCGCAACCATCGCCGCGCCGCCTATGGCGAGACCTCCGGCTATGAAGGCCTGTCGGTCAACCCGGTGGCGCTGATCCACTCCGAGAACCCGGACCAGGATCTCGTTGCCCATGCCAAGGCTGCCTGGGACAAGGCGCTGGAACTCGGCGAAAAGCACGGCTACCGCAACGCCCAGGCAACCGTCATCGCGCCGACCGGCACGATCGGCCTCGTCATGGATTGCGACACCACCGGTATCGAACCGGACTTCGCGCTGGTAAAGTTCAAGAAACTTGCCGGTGGCGGCTACTTCAAGATCATCAACCGCGCCGTTCCGGAAGCGCTGCGGACCCTCGGCTATTCCGAAAGCCAGATCGCCGAGATCGAAGCCTACGCCGTCGGCCATGGCAACCTGAACCAGGCGCCGGCCGTCAATCCCTCGACGCTGAAGGCCAAGGGCTTCACCGACGAGAAGGTGGAAGCCGTCAACGCCGCGCTGAAGAGCGCCTTCGACATCAAGTTCGTCTTCAACCAGTGGACCCTCGGCGCCGACTTCCTGAAGGGCACGCTGAAGGTTTCCGACGAGCAGATGGCAGACATCAGCTTCAACCTGCTCGACCACCTCGGCTTCTCCAAGAAGGACATCGAGGCCGCCAATATCCATGTCTGCGGTGCGATGACGCTGGAAGGTGCTCCTTTCCTGAAGAACGAACACCTTGCCGTCTTCGATTGCGCCAATCCCTGCGGCAAGATCGGCAAGCGTTATCTCTCGGTCGAAAGCCATATCCGCATGATGGCGGCTGCCCAGCCTTTCATCTCGGGTGCGATTTCCAAGACGATCAACATGGCCAACGAAGCAACCGTCGAGGATTGCAAGAACGCCTACATGCTCTCCTGGAAGCTCGGCCTGAAGGCGAACGCGCTCTATCGCGACGGCTCCAAGCTCAGCCAGCCGCTCAACTCCTCGCTGATCGAAGACGAGGATGACGAGGATGCACTGGAGGAATTCCTGCAGGCTCCGGCTGCCGCCCAGGCCGTCACCATCACCGAGAAGATCGTCGAGCGCGTCATCGAAAAGGTCGTCCGCAGCCAGGAAAAGCTCCCCGGTCGCCGCAAGGGCTATACCCAGAAGGCCAAGATCGGCGGACACACCATCTTCCTGCGTACCGGCGAATATGACGATGGCCGCCTCGGCGAAATCTTCCTTGACATGAATAAGGAAGGCTCGGCTTTGCGCGCCTTCATCAACAACTTCGCCATCTCCGTCTCGCTCGGCCTGCAATATGGCGTGCCGCTCGAGGAATATGTCGACGCCTTCACCTTCACCAAATTCGAGCCGGCCGGCATCGTCACCGGCAACGACGCGATCAAGAACGCCACGTCGATCCTCGACTACGTGTTCCGTGAACTGGCCATCTCCTATCTCGGCCGCCACGACCTCGCCCATGTCGACACCTCGGACTTCAACGCTACGGCGCTCGGCCGCGGCATTTCGGAAGGCAAGGCGGACGTGTTCTCCAAGGGTCTGACCCGCGGCTACAAGCCGACGCTTGTGCCGACCTCGGGCGAACGCCCGGCAGCCGAAGTCAAGGGTTCGGCCACGGCTGCCCCTGCCCGCGCCTCCTCGGTCTCGACCATCTCCGCCTTCTCCGGCAATGCCGTGCGCAAGCTGGAGCCGACGAGCGCCATCTCCACCTCCGAAGTCGTCGCCTTCAAGCGCGACTATGAGGAACGCGCCAAGGAACTGGCCGAAGAGATTGCCGAGGAAGTGGCAGAAGAAACCGGCCTCTTCACCGACAAGGCGGCGGACGACGCGGCAACGGCCAAGGCCGACGCCAAGAAGCTGGAATCCGAACGCCGCGCCCGCTCCATCATGCAGGGCTACACCGGCAACATGTGCACCGAATGCCAGAACTTCACGATGGTCCGGAATGGAACTTGCGAGAAGTGCGACACTTGCGGCAGCACGAGCGGGTGCAGCTGATTAGGGACAGGCGGTCTTTGCTTGGGCTTGTCACAAAAGTCGCTGTGCCCAGGTTTCCGCGCATTCTGTTCTATTAGAAATGTCAGAGAGCGGCCGAAAGGCCGCTCTCATTCGTTATGAATGGACCCGTAACAAATGTCACAGGCGGCCAGATAACTGCATTGGGACCCGGCGGCGCAGGAGGGCGATAGTGGTGACGGCTGGACTATGGCCTCGATCAATGCGAGGCCAGCAGCTTGCCGCCTTAACATCTCGGGCGCATTTCCGTATCACAACCAAAATCGATCAGAGTGCACCGACACTCGCAACGTCATCCATCTGGACTTCCGATGAACGAACATATGAAATCCGTCGAGCTCAAGAAGGCCTTTCGTCTGATCAACCACGGCCCGACCGTGCTCTTGTCGGCACGACATGGCGGCATTGACAACGTGATGGCCGTGGCCTGGTGTTGTGGTCTGGATATCGATCCACCCAAGCTCACCGTCGTCGTCGACAAAGTTGCGCAGACGCGCTCCCTAATCGAGGCGAGCGGGATCTTCGTCGTGCAAGTTCCGACGGTCGCCCAACTTGAGCTGACACGCGAGGTCGGAACCCGGACGCTGCACGAAGAGCCAGACAAGCTACAAAAATCAGATGTCTCGATCTTCGAAGTGCCGGGACAGGATCTGCCATTTGTCGAAGGCTGCTCGGCCTGGCTTGCCTGCAGACTGGTCAGCGAGCCGCATACTCAGGACGCCTACGACCTCTTCATTGCCGAGGTCATCGCCGCCTGGGCAGACGACCGCGTGTTCCGGGATGGACACTGGCATTTCGAAACGGCCGGTCCGGAATGGCGCAGCCTTCATCACGTCGCGGGTGGACACTTCTATGCTATTGGGGAGGCGCTTTCGACTGCGGCTGAAACGACCTGAAATCGTGTGCCTTCATATTCGATACTTAACAAGCATAATTCTTGCCGACTAAGATTGTCCGTCGCAACACACGATCGAATGTGAGCCTGAGCGAAGGATAGAAGCCATCTCCGTCGCATCTAACGTTTACATGGCCGCTGCCATCACTTACGGGAAGGCCCATATTGTGGGTTAAGGGCGAACGAGCATGCTGATCAAGCAAAGCGACTACCATCGGATCTACCGGGTCATCAATAGCCTGCTGATCAACGAAAACGCCAATCCCGCCACGGCTTCGATGTATTTCAGCACGTTCGGAGCCTTCATTCTCGAACATCATTTCAAGATCAAGGCAAAGCCGAAGGGCGGCCTCGTTGCTTACAATCTTGAAGGAAAGCACATCCTTTTCGCCGACCAGCGCGATGATGGCTACGTCTCCGGCGCTGGCGAGAACTTCCACTGCTGGCTCGAAGCGGACGGCTGGGCAATTGACTTCATGGCTCCTGCATTCTCAGAAACTGCGCCAGGCCTGTTCATCCATTCGAAGATGTTTCAGCGTCCGCTTTCATCCATGGCCCCGTCCATCAACGATCTCAGCCAATCCGGAGATTTCTTCTATCGTTCCGAGCCCGAGGCGACGGCCGCGCGTTTCGCTGACTGGCGCAAGCAACCGATGATCGGAGATCTCGCCACCGTCGCCACCAACTGGTTTCGGAAGTCGCCTAAGAAAATGCAGGCGTCAATCGCAGTTCGGAATCAGGACGGAAAAACCAATGTCGTGCCGCTCGTCGGCAATTCGCTGGTTGGCGCGTGGTGATGTTCGAAAGCTCGTTCGGGCCGAAATAGCGGTCGTCGGACGGATTCGAGTTTGCCCGCAAAGAACCTGCTAGACATTGTAACACACCCGGAAGCTAAGCAAACGATACTAGCCGAGGCCTTCAGAGATGGTCATCAAAACCCGACGCCGGTCTGCCTGGCAATTCCTTTTACTGCCCTTGCGGCTCGTCATAGCAATACTCGTCATCATCAGCGAGGTCGCCCGACCACTATATCGACCGTTCGCGAACTGGTTCTCCTCACTCTCCATCGTAGTCCACTTCGGTGAGTTTGTCGGCTCGTTGCCACGAGGCGTCATTCTCGTTCTGTTCGTGGTGCCACTGGCAGTTGCTGAGCCGCTGAAGATTTATGCCTTATTCGTCATCGCCCGAGGCCACGTCATCTCCGGGCTCGTCATAATCGCTTTGGCGTACCTGACGAGCTTCCTCTTGGTCGAACGCCTTTTCCACGCAGGCCGCGAGAAGCTGCTGACTTACGGCTGGCTCAAATGGATTATGGATCGTGTAGAGGTTGTTCGGAACTGGGTGGCCGACATAAAAAGAAGCGTCATCGCAATGGTACGCAGTTGGCTTCGACAAGGCGCTTGAACGAAGGCTGGCGGCTATCCAGCTTGGTGCTGACCAGTCTCGACTTGAGACAAAGCAATGAAACGCATTCGTTTTCATGATGCTCGATGGGGCATTGCAAGACAGCAATTGGGGTGAATTCAACACCCACCCCATCAATGCTGCGGATGCATGCACTCCCCGTGATCGGCCAGAACCTCAATCACCCGGCATTGATCGACGCGGCCGTGGCCGCAGCCTTTTACCATCATTTCCAGTTCGGCTTTCAGCGCCGTCAGGCTGCGGATACGCTGTTCGACCTCGATCAGACGAGCCTTGGCGATGGCGTCGGCCGAGGCGCAGGATTGGTGCGGGTCGTCCTGCAGCGTCAGGAGCGTGCGGATGGCGTCGACCTCGAAGCCCAGTTCGCGGGCATGGCGGATGAAGGCAAGCCGGTGCAGATGCGACTGTTCGTAGGAGCGCTGATTGCCCTCGCTCCGCTCCGGTTCCGCCAGGAGGCCGATACTCTCATAATAACGGATCGTCGGCACCTTGACGCCGCTTTGCCGGGCCGCTTCGCCGATCGTGATTTTTTTCATAATTTTCCTCTTGCACCTCTAGCCACTAGAGGATGTAGGTAGAGTGCCACGGTTTGACAAGGAAGCGGATCATGGCAGCAGCGACACAGACACGATACAGAGTTGGCGGGATGGATTGCGCGTCTTGCGCGGCCAAGATCGATACGGCCGTGCGGCGCATGCCCGGCGTCGAGGATGTCTCGGTTTCGGTGACCGCCGGAACGATGACCGTGCGCCACGACGAGACCAGCAATCTTGTCGCCATCGAAAAGAAGGTGGTCGGCCTCGGCTACTCCGTCGCGCCGCTTGCCGGCAAGGCAGCACCCTCGCCCGCTGAGCATCAACATGACGATCACGGTCACCAATGCCAAGGTAATCACGATCACGATCATTCCCACGACCACGACGGCCACGATCATTCCGCGCATGACCACGCCGATCATGATCATCATGCCGATCACAAACACGCCGAAAAAGAAATCGAAGGGCTGCACGGCCATGACCATGCGCCGACGAACGGCCCATGGTGGGTGAGCAAGAAGGGCCGGCTGACGATCCTGTCTGGCGGCGCGCTGGTTGCCGCCTATGCGGTCGGCCATCTCGTTCCCTCGATCGCGCCCTATGCCTTCATCATCGCCATGCTGGTTGGTCTCGTGCCAATCGCGCGCCGCGCCGTGATGGCGGCGCTCGCCGGCACGCCATTTTCCATCGAAATGCTGATGACCATCGCGGCAGTCGGCGCCGTCATCATCAACGCCGGCGAAGAAGCGGCAGCGGTCGTCTTCCTCTTCCTCGTCGGCGAGCTGCTGGAAGGCGTTGCCGCCGGCAAGGCGCGTGCCAGCATCCAGTCGCTGGCGACACTGGTTCCGAAAACCGCGCTGGTCGAGGAGAGTGGCCAGACCCGCGAAGTCCAGGCCGACAGCCTCAAGGTCGGCACTGTCATCCTGATACGCCCCGGCGACCGCATCGCCGCCGATGGCATCATCGTCGAAGGCGAAAGCGCCATCGATGAAGCGCCGGTCACCGGCGAAAGCACGCCGGTGCGCAAGGGGATAGACGCCAAGGTTTTCGCGGGCACGATCAACGCCGATGCCGTGCTGCGCGTCAAAGTCACCGCCGCTGCGGCCGACAACACCATCGCCCGCGTCGTCAAGCTGGTCGAGGAAGCGCAGGAATCCAAGGCCCCGACCGAGCGCTTCATTGATCGGTTCTCGCGCTATTATACGCCAGGCGTCGTCACCGTCGCGGCGCTGATCGCGGTGACGCCGCCGCTGGTGGCCGGCGCGAGCTGGATGGAATGGGTCTACAAGGGTCTCGCCATCCTGTTGATCGGCTGCCCCTGCGCGCTGGTCATCTCGACGCCCGCAGCCATCGCGGCCGCCCTTTCGGCGGGTGCGCGCAACGGCCTGCTGTTGAAGGGCGGCGCCGTGCTGGAAACCATGGGCAAGGTGACGACGGTCGCCTTCGACAAGACGGGCACGCTGACCGAGGGCAAACCGAAGGTGACCGACGTCGCTGGGTTCGGCTTTACCGAGGCGCAGGTGCTGTCGAGGGCCGCCGCGCTGGAAAACGGCTCGAGCCATCCGCTTGCGCTGGCGATCCTGGAGCGGGCTAAGGCTGACGGGCTTCCGGTTCCGCCTGCCGCAGACGCGAAGGCCCTGCCCGGCAAGGGCGTCAGCGGCCGGGTCGGCGGCGAGGCCATGTCGCTTCTGTCGCCGCAGGCTGCTCGGGAGATCGAGGCTTTTTCAACCGAGCGGGAAGCACAAATCGTAGCCATGAACGACGACGGCAAGAGCGTCTCCGTGCTGGTCGTGGAAAGCAGGATCGCCGGCTTGATCGCCATGCGCGACGAACCGCGCGCTGACGCCCGCGCCGGGATCGAGGCGCTGAGAGCAGCCGGGATCGGCGCGGTCATGCTGACCGGCGACAATGCGCGGACGGCTGCGGCCATCGCTAGGGGTCTCGGCATCGAACCTCGTGCGCAACTCCTGCCGGAAGACAAGCAGCGCATCGTGCGCGAGTTGCAGGCACAAAAGCAGGTCGTCGCGAAGGTCGGAGACGGCATCAACGATGCGCCAGCGCTGGCAGCCGCCGATGTCGGCATCGCCATGGGTGGCGGCACCGACGTGGCGCTGGAGACGGCGGATGCCGCAGCGCTTCATGGCCGCGTGACGGATGTTGCCAACATGGTCGTGCTGTCGCGCACGACGATGAGCAATATCCACCAGAACATCACCATGGCGCTCGGCCTGAAGGCAGTGTTCCTGGTGACCACCGTCGTCGGCATCACCGGCCTCTGGCCGGCGATCCTCGCCGATACCGGTGCTACCGTGCTGGTCACCGCCAATGCGATGCGGCTTCTCGGATGGAAGGGCGCGAGAGCGTAAGGGTGGATTCCTCGGGCCTGTAACGGTGAAGGCGGGTCGGCATTCGCTGCCTCACCCGCCTTTGGCTATTCAAGATCCGGCCAACAGGCCCTGAAGTTCCGTCAGCTTCTCGTTGACCAGCCAGCCGTAATAATTTTCCTCCGGCAGCTTGCGGCCGCCGGGCTTGTCGGCATCCTGCCGGAGCGCGAGTGCCCGGCGGCGCGGCTGGCCGACATTGTAGAGCGTTGCGGTCAGGCCGGGATTGTCGGAGATATCGAAACCCTGATCCCGGTACGCCTCAATCGCATCCCTGATGATAGCAGCAATGTAGAGAACGCTGCGCGCCGGATCCATGATGTCACGATAGATCGCCTGCGGATCGTCCGGCGACAGTTTCGGCAGTCCGCTGGTGGCATGCACCCGGTCGGTGACCTCCAGTGCCGTCAGCGGGCTGATCTGCCCAAGGCCGAAGGTCTGTCCGGCATAGAAGGGCTGAAAGAACGCCCGCTGGAATGTCATGTTCTCATAGGAGACGCCGTCGACGGTCTTGCCGCGAAAATTCTGGTCCCATGCCTCGTCGCGGCATTCCCAAAGCTCGGTGCTGCCGGTGAAGCTATTGCAACGGGAAAATTCCGGCCTCTTCACGAAGGACTGCACGGAAACACCCTTGT
>DASVPC010000135.1:0-3651 GCA_036383055.1 Rhizobium sp.
ATCCATGTGCATCCCGTGCATGCTGTTGGCGTCATTGCTCTGCTGCGCCATGACAGCCGTCGTCGAAAACGAAAGTACGGTCGCCGATATCAGCAATGCCACGGCATAATTGCGGTTCATCATTGTCTCCTGCCCTGCCTCTCCATTGGCCTCACGGGATAGCCTCTCGAGGCGCCGTTGCAAAGTCCCTTGCATCCGCCGGTCGCGCAATTCCGCGTGTGCTCAAACAAGCCGCGCGACAAAAATTTGTTCAAGGGCGACATTTACCCCTTGCCATCTCCGGCGACTACCAGATAATGGCACTCAACCTTGTTGGGAGAATCCGGTGCGAACCGGTGCCGAAGGAGCAACCGCCCCGGAAACTCTCAGGCCAAAGGACCAGCAAGGGGCAGACGGAACTCTGGAGAGAAACGCGCAAGCGTTCGCCGAAGGGATAACAATCTCAGGCAAACGGACAGAGGGGGCTCATCGTAAGGCGCAGCCGCGCCGAAATTTTGAGCCCTGCGCTTCTAACCGAGCGCAAACCCCGGAGGCGTCATTTGGACGAGACCGCTGCCCTGAACAAGACACCCCTTCACGCCCTGCATCTATCGCTTGGTGCCCGCATGGTGCCGTTCGCCGGCTATGACATGCCGGTGCAATATCCTGCCGGCGTGATGAAGGAGCATCTCTGGACCCGCGCCTCCGCCGGCCTCTTCGACGTTTCCCATATGGGCCAGGTGACGATCCGCGCCCGCTCCGGCAAATATGAGGATGCAGCGCTGGCTCTGGAACGCCTCGTGCCCGTCGATATTCTCGGTCTCGCGGAGGGTCGTCAACGCTACGGTTTCTTCACCGACGACAATGGCGGCATCCTTGACGACCTGATGATCACCCATATGGACGACTATCTTTTCGTCGTCGTGAACGCCTCCTGCAAGGACGAAGATCTCAAGCATCTTCAGGATCATATCGGCAATATTTGCGAAATTACTTTATTGGATCGTGCCCTGATCGCCCTGCAGGGGCCTCGTGCGGTTTCCGTGCTCGCCGAGCTCTGGGCCGATCTCGCCTACATGAAGTTCATGGATGTGCGCCATTGTCGCCTGCACGACGTTTCCTGCCTGGTTTCGCGGTCTGGCTATAGCGGCGAAGATGGCTTTGAAATCTCCGTACCGGCCGACAAGGCCGAGGATATCGCCAAGCGGCTGCTGGAACATCCGGATGTCCAGCCGATCGGCCTCGGCGCGCGCGACTCCCTGCGTCTCGAAGCAGGGCTCTGCCTTTACGGCAACGACATCGACCGGACGACGACACCGGTCGAGGCCGCGCTGGAATGGGGCATGCAGAAAGCCCGCAAAACCGGCGGCCTGCGCGCCGGCGGCTTCCCTGGCAGCGCACGCATCCTTGCCGAACTCGACAGCGGCGCCACGCGCCGGCGCGTCGGCCTGAAGCCGGAAGGCAAGGCCCCCGTTCGCGGCCATGCCAAGCTTTACGCTGATGCCGAGGGCAAGACCGAGATTGGCGAAGTCACCTCTGGTGGCTTCGGCCCGAGCGTCGAGGGTCCGGTCGCCATGGGCTACGTGCCCGTCAGCTTCGCCGCGCCCGATACGCTAGTCTACGCGGAAGTACGCGGCAAATACCTGCCCGTCACGGTTTCCGCCCTGCCTTTCATCACCCCGACCTACAAACGCTAAGACGTCATAGCCCAGAGAGGATTATCCATGCTGAAATTTACCGATGAACACGAGTGGCTGAACATCGAAGGCGACGTTGCGACCGTTGGAATCACCGCGTTTGCAGCCAAACAACTTGGCGATCTCGTTTTCGTGGAACTGCCCGAAGTCGGCGCCAAACTCACCAAGGGTGAAACCGCGGCAACCGTCGAATCCGTCAAGGCCGCTTCCGAAGTCTATTGTCCACTCGATGGCGAGATCACCGAAGTCAACAGCGCGATTGTGGAATCGCCGGAGCTCGTCAATGACGACCCGTCGGCGGAAGGCTGGTTTTTCAAGATCAAGTTGAACAACGCGGCAGATGCAAATGATCTGCTTGATGAATCCGCCTATAAGGAGCTCATCGCGGAATGACGACACCAACCGAATTCACCTTCACCGACTACCAGCCATACGATTTCGCCAATCGCCGTCATATCGGCCCGTCTCCCTCGGAGATGGCCGATATGCTCAAGGTGATCGGCTATGGCAGCCTCGACAAGCTGATCGATGCAACTCTGCCGCCGTCCATCCGCCAGAAGGCCCCACTTGTCTGGGGCGCACCGATGACGGAGCGCGAGGCGCTCGACAAGCTGCGCGAGACCGCTAACAAGAACAAGGTGCTCGTGTCGCTGATCGGCCAGGGCTACTACGGCACGATCACGCCGCCGGTCATCCAGCGCACCATCCTGGAAAACCCGGCCTGGTACACTGCCTATACGCCCTACCAGCCGGAAATCAGCCAGGGCCGCCTCGAGGCGCTGCTGAACTACCAGACGATGATCTGCGACCTCACCGGTCTCGACGTCGCCAACGCCTCGCTGCTCGATGAAGCAACCGCCGCCGCCGAGGGCATGGCGATGGCCGAGCGCGTGGCGAAATCCAAGGCCAAGGCCTTCTTTGTCGACGCCGATTGCCATCCGCAGACCATCGCGCTGATCAAGACCCGCGCCGAACCGCTCGGCTGGAACGTCATCGTCGGCAATCCTTTCGCCGATCTCGATCCGGTCGACGTCTTCGGCGCGATCTTCCAGTATCCCGGCACGCATGGTCACATCCATGATTTCACCGGCCTGATCGCAAGGCTGCACCAGACCGGCGCGATCGCCGTCGTTGCTGCCGACCCGCTGGCGCTGACGCTGCTGAAGTCGCCCGGAGAAATGGGCGCTGATATCGCCATCGGCTGCTCGCAGCGCTTCGGCGTGCCGGTCGGTTATGGTGGTCCGCATGCGGCCTATATGGCCGTAAAGGACGCCTATAAGCGCTCCATGCCGGGCCGTCTGGTCGGCGTCTCGGTCGATGCGCGTGGCAACCGCGCCTACCGCCTGTCGCTTCAGACCCGCGAACAGCATATCCGCCGCGAAAAGGCGACGTCGAACATCTGCACCGCGCAGGTCCTGCTCGCCGTCATGGCCTCGATGTATGCCGTCTTCCACGGCCCGCAGGGAATCAAGGCAATCGCCCAGCAGGTGCACCAGAAGGCCGTCCTCATGGCCAAGGGCCTGGAAAAGCTTGGCTACACCATCGAGCAGGAGACCTTCTTCGACACCATTACCGTTGAGGTCGGCCATATGCAGGGCCTGATCCTGCGCGCAGCTGTCGCCGAAGGCGTCAACCTGCGCAAGGTCGGCGAAACCAAGATCGGCATGAGCCTTGACGAGCGCACGCGCCCGGCGACGCTGGAAGCCGTCTGGCGTGCCTTCGGCGGCAATTTCCGCCTCGCCGATTTCGAGCCAGGCTATCGCTTGCCGAAGACCCTGCTGCGCACCAGCGAATATCTGACGCATCCGATCTTCCACATGAACCGCGCCGAAAGCGAGATGACCCGCTATATCCGCCGGCTCTCCGACCGCGATCTGGCGCTCGACCGCTCGATGATCCCGCTCGGCTCCTGCACGATGAAGCTTAATGCAACAGCTGAGATGTTGCCGATAAGCTGGCCGGAATTCTCGGATAT
>DASVPC010000136.1:0-11477 GCA_036383055.1 Rhizobium sp.
CCGGCACCTATACCTTCGCGCTTAACGACGGCACGAAGGTACCGGCCCGCTACACCTTCACCTACAAGTTCGAACATGGAAAATGGCTGATCACGTCGCACCATTCTTCGGTGATGCCGGAAAGCCATAGCTAACACCGACGCGCTAGATACGTTCCGATGCGCCTGAAACAGGGCGCATCGGAATAGCCCCATCAAAACTGGGGATCAAACATCAAATCTCCGGTGTCGTCGACAGCACCGCTTCCTTGAGCGCCCGGGAATAGGGATGCTGCGGATTGTCCAAAACGGCCCGCGCCTGCCCTTGCTCGACGATCTCGCCCTTCTTCATGATGACGATGCGATCGCTGATATAATAGGCGGTCGCCAGATCATGCGTGATGTAGATGATCGATAGACCGAGATCCTTCTTCAGCTGGCTGAAGAGATTGACGATCGCCATCCGCAGCGAGGCATCGACCATCGAGACAGGCTCGTCGGCGACCAGAAGCCGCGGTTGCGGTATGAGCGCGCGGGCGATCGCCGTGCGCTGCAATTGCCCACCCGACAATTCATGCGGAAACCGGCCTTTCACCTCGGCCAGGCTCAGACCGATATGCGAGAGTGCGGCATCCGCCATACGCTCGATTTCCTCACGGCTCGGCCGCTTACCATCGGGCGCGAAACTCCTTGCCGTCTCGAAGAGATAGCGATCCACCCGTTTCAGCGGGTTGAAAGCCTCGAACGGGTTTTGCAGCACCGGCTGGACCTGCCGCATGAAGGCACGCCGCTCGACCCTGCCATGGACCGCGACCGGACTGCCCCGGAAATCCAGCCGTCCCTCCGTCGGCGCCGTCTGCCCGAGGATCATCGCGGCAATGGTCGACTTGCCCGAGCCGGATTCGCCAACAATCGACAAGATCTCCGGCTCCTGCCCGAGCGTCAGGCTGACATCCTTGACGGCGGTGATATGACGGCCGCCGAGCAGGCCGCCCTGCCTGTAGATCTTAGTGACATGCGAGAGCGAAAGCAGATCGTTCAAATCCGTTCTCCCGTCACAGCAAAACAGGCCACGCGCCGGTCCGGCTCGACCGCGACCATCGGCGGCGCCGCGCGGCTGCAAATATCCATGCGCTTCGGACATCTCGGATGAAAACGACAGCCTTCCGGCGGCATGGCCAGATTGGGCGGCCGTCCTTCCAGCGAAGGCCGGGAGCTTGCATCGCCGATGCGCGGAAGGCTCGCGACCAGATGCTGCGTGTAGGGATGCAGCGGCAGATGGAAGAGCTTGCGGGTCGGCGCCTCCTCGACCAGACGGCCGGCATAGACGATGCCGATGCGGTCAGACACGGCGGCGTGGACGCCCATATCGTGGGTGACGAACAGGAAAGAGGAGCCCATGTCACGCTGGATTTCGCGGATCATGGTCAGAACGTCGCGCTGCACGATGACATCGAGGGCCGTCGTCGGCTCGTCGGCGATGATGAATTCCGGCGTCAGGATGGTGGCGAGCGCAATGGTCATGCGCTGGCGCATGCCGCCAGACAATTCGTGGGGATAGGCGTCGAGAAGCTGGGGATCGAGCTTCAGCCGCTGCAGATGGTTGGCGACCCGCTCGAAGAAGGCGGATTTCTCGACCTTCATATGACGAAAGGCAAAATCCGTGAATGAGTGGCGAATGCGCCGCACGGGATTGAGTACGTTCATCGAGCCCTGCATAATGTAGGACAGATGCCGCCACCGGAGCGCTGCTCTCGCCTCCGGCGTCATCGTATGGATATCCTGTGTGCCGCCGTTGAAGTGAAAGGTGACGCTGCCCTCGACAACCCTCAACGGCGGACGAATGGCGCCGGCGATGGTCTTGATGAGCGTCGTCTTGCCACTGCTCGATTCACCCGCGACGCCATAGATCTCGCCGCGGCCGATCGTCAGGCTGATATCATCAACGGCGCGCACCTCGCGATCGACGCCATAGAGGAAGGCTTTGTAGTAGGCTTTGAGATTCTTGACCTCGACCACAGCGTCCATGACTTAGCCCCCCATCCGGTTCAGCCGGCTGCGCGGATCGTTGTATTCGTTCATCGACATCGACAGCAGGAAGAGCGCCGTGAACAGCACGACGATGGCTGCGACAGGAGCCGCAACCCACCACCATACCCCAGCGATCAGCGCCGAATGGGCATTCGCCCAGTAGATCATCATGCCCATGGTCGGGGTTTCGATATCCGTGAAACCGAGCACCGACAGCGTGATTTCCATGCCGATCGACCAGATCATGTTGTTCATCGTCGTGGCGAAAACGATCGGCAGGACGTAGGGCAAATGCTCCTGCACGAGGATCTTGTACATGCTCATGCCGGAATAGACGCTCTGGGTCGTAAACGGCCGGCTCTTGAGGCTGATCGCCACCGAGCGGATCAGCCGCGCATCGTAGGACCAGCCGAGCGAGGCCATAACCACGATGAGAACGGTCCAGGTCATTCCGTCCTTGAGCACGAAGTAGAACAGGATCAGCAGCGGAAACTGCGGAATGACCATGATGCTGTCGTTGATGGCCATCAGCACCCGGTCGACCACGCCGCCGAGATAACCCGCCACGAGACCGACCACCAGCGAAATGATACGCGACAGAAACGCCACGCCGATGCCGAAATAGAGCGTATTCCTGAGAGCGGTGGTGAGCTGCCAGAAGACATCCTGGCCGCGCGAGGTCGTGCCGAGCCAGTAATCACCGTCGGGCGGCATATCGGGCGGCAGGACATAGATATCCGAGGGACCGTAGGGCGAGAAATAGGACAGGACTATCAGCGCGACGATCACTGCGAACAGCAGCAGGCCGCAAAGGAATTCCGCATTCTGGCGGGCGAGGTCGCGAACGATCGTGAACATGCTTTATTCCACCCTGATGCGCGGGTCGATCAGCGGACCCAGAATATCGATGATGAACACCGCGGCGGCGACGCCGGTGATGGATAGTGCGCTCAGCCCCAGCACAAGGCTGTAATCGCCGGCATGCACCGCTGAAATCAGCAGGTTTCCGATGCCGGGATAGCCGAAGACGATCTCCGTGATGATCGTGCCGTTGAAGACCGCCCCTAGCGACATGGCAAGGCCGGTGAACTGCGGCACCATCGCGTTGCGGGCGATGTAAGAGCGCAGGATGCGGTTCTTCGGTACCCCGCCGAGTTCAGCAAAGGTCACGTAATCCTCGGTGATGATGTTGGAGACCAGCGCCCGCATGCCGATCAGCCATCCGCCAGTGCCGACGAGGATCAGCGAGAGCGCCGGCAGGATGGAGTGCCTCAAGATGTCGAGAACCAGCGAGAAGGAGAATTGCAGATTGGTGTTCATCTCATAGCCGCCGTTGATCGGCAGGATCGGCCAGAGATAACCGAACAGGATGATCAGCACGAAGGCGAGAATGTAATAGGGGATCGGCTGCATCGCGATGAAGACGAGGCTGACGGCTTTCAGCACCATGCTCTTGCGATAATAACCCGCGAGCGCGCCGATTGTGTTGCCGAGGATGAAGGTGAACAGCGTCGCAACCGTCATCAGGCCGATCGTCCACGGAAGCGACCGCAGGATGATGGTCGAGACCGGTGTCGGGAAGGCGGAGAGCGACGGTCCGAGATCGCCGGTCGCAAGACGCGTCCAGAAATGCACATATTGCTGCCAGAGCGAACCCTCCATGCCGTAGAGCTCGCGAAGCGACTGGCGCATGAGGTCGACGGCGCGGGGATCGGACTGCCCCATCTGCTGGATGGCGCCGATACTCTGCTCGACGGGATCGATCGGGGTCATATGCGTGATGAAGAAGGTCGCGGAAATGCCGAGAAAGACAACGAGCAGGAACTGGCCAAATCGTTTCAATACGAAAATGGGATAGGACGCCATGCCGTCGTTTTCCTTGCCGCTTGCGCTTGATCACTCTTCAAAAAAGGGTCGCCGGACTCGCTTAATGTCCGGCGACAGGTGCCTGACGCGGCAGAGACCGCGTCAGGGTTGGGAGGATTTATGGCTGCGCCGGCTTCAGCTTGACCATCATCAACCGGGAATTCGCCCAATTGGGAACCGGGTCGGTATAGGGGTCGGCGATCGTCGGGTAGCCTTTCCAGTAGGTGGTATCCATCGACGTGAAGACGTTGTAGGACATCAGCGGAATGGTCGGCATTTCGCGAGCGACAAGCTTCAGATAGTCCTTGCCAAGCTCGATGCCCTTCGGATCGTCAGCACTCACCCGACGGATGCTCTCGATGATCTTGTCGAGCTCCGGATTGGACCAACGCTGCCAGTTGCGGGCCGACTGGTTCTCACCCTTCTTGGCAACGAAATCCGAATGCCAGCTCTCGAGGAAGAACGACAGGTCCGGATCACCACCCCATGTCTCGACGCTCCAGGCGATCGCGCACTGGAAATCGCCCGTTGCCAGCCCCTGCCAGACGGCGGAGGACGGAGCAGCCTTTGAGTCGATGCCGAAGGCGGCCCATTGCTGGGCAATCAGAGTGCCCGCGCGGGTAAAGACCGAGCGCGTGTCGCCTTCCACCGTCAGGCGGATCTTGAAGGGCTGGCCGTCCGGCGTCAGCCATTTGCCGCCGACCTTCTTGAAGCCGGCCTTTTCCAGAAGCTCGGCCGCTGCCTGCGGATCGGGTTTCCACCAGCCATACCCGAAGGCCGTGCTGATGGCCGCCGGATCGGTCGGGATCTGATCCTTGAATTTCGGCTGCTTGCGCAGCATATCGGCGACCTGCTGGCCGATCGTCGGATCATATGGCTTGATCTTGCGCTTGCCGGTGTCGACTTCAAAATCCTTGAGCCAATCCTGCAACGGCGCCTGATAATCCTTCATGGCAATGGCCGTCGGCGGAACGCCAAGCGCCGAAAGCGTTGCGGCACCGCGATAACTCGCCATATCGACTGCCTTGATGTCGATGAGGAGTGCGAGCGCCCAACGGACATCGGCATTCTTGAACAACGGATCCTGCGTGTTGAAGATTACCGCCGGCAGTGTCGGATCGGGATGGGCGAAGGGGAAGCCTGGGAACCAGCTTTCGCTCGTCTTCGATTTCTCCTTCAGCGTGAACATGCCCTCGGGCGTGTTGTCGTGAATGATATCGAGATTATGCTCCAGTTGGGCGATCGTACGTTTATCCGGCGGACCTGGATCGACGTAAGTGACATATTTCGGACCCGGTTCGCCGAGGCGGGCGAGCGAAGTGCGCTGCCAGTCATCGCGCTTTTCCCAAGTGTACCATTTTCCCTGCGGATCAAAACTTTTCAGCTTGTAAGCGCCGAGCGAGACCGGATTGGCGAAATCGTAGCGAACCGGATCGCCAACCTTTTCAAAGACATGTTTCGGCATGATCCACGCGCCGTTCCACCGCACGGTGAAGATAGCGTGGAACCGTGAATTCGGCTTTTTCAGCTTGAAGACGACGGTATAGGGGTCCGGCGCCTCGACACTGGCCACCTGCACGGAAAAGGCAGCGCTCCAGTTCATACCCGGATGGTCCATCTGGGTTTTGACGGTATAGACCACGTCATCGGCGGTGAACTCGACGCCGTCGCTCCAGTAGAGCCCCTTGCGCAGCTTCACCGTCATCTGGGTGAAGTCGTCATTATATTGCGGCTTGTCGGCGGCGAGCGAATTGTCCCAGGCCGAACCACCGAGCCCCTGTTCGGGGTCGATGTACCAGAGCGTATCCATCGTCAATTGCTGCAGGCCGGTCGAAACCCCGCCGCCGCCATTGACCCAGACATTGAACCAGCCGGGGTTCTTGATCGTCCCTTCCGGGTTCTCGACGATCAGCGTCTCCTTGCGTGGCAAGGTCGTATATTCCTGTGCCTTGGCCGCCGCGACCAGGCCGAACGTGGCCAGCGCGACACCGAAAGCAAGCTTCTTCCACTTCTGCATGATCTCCTCCCTAGTTATCCATCGGACGGCACATCAAACGACGTGAGGCATGCCGTGACTTTCAAACTCCCTGCGTTAGACGGACCTTGAACACCTCATGTCCAGACCGTCTCGCAACAGACCACCGTACCGACATGCATCGCCTCCTCGCGGCATGCCGGACGTCATTGCAGACCGGGACGCGTTTTACCGCGTCCCGGCAACCTGCTGTCATACAGACAGCCGGATCACGTTATAGGACAGTGGCTTCAGCGTAGCGCGAAGCCGGCCATCCTCGATCTTTGCGTCACCTGTCTTGGCGGGAACGACGGCATTGGGCCGGGACGCCGTGTTGACCGCCTCAAGCGTCTCATGAACCATCTCGTATTGCTCGATGACGCGCGCACCGGGGAAACCTTCCAGCCTGGTGTCGAGATCGAGCGCCGAGTCCAGATGGCGGTTCACGGCAAACAGAGTGACCGTATTCCCCGTGGCATCATGAACGGCGGAGACATCGAGATAGGGCACATCGTCGGCCTCGTCGCTGTCGTAGGTCGGGCCGTCGGTGACCAGCCGAAGCGCGAAACCGCGGCCGTATTTCGAGGCGAAATACAGCGGATAATAGATGGTCTGCCGCCAGGCGGGGCCTCCATCTTCCGTCATGATCGGCGCAATCACGTTCACCAACTGGGCGATGCAGGCGATACGAACCCGATCGGAGCGGCGGATGAAGGTATTCAGAATACCGCCAACCTGAAGAACGTCCTCGAAATTATAGACGTCTTCGAGCAAATGCGGCGCGTCCGGCCACTCGTCGCGCGCAAGGATGTCCTTGTCCTGCTGGTTCGAGTGATACCAGACGTTCCATTCGTCGAAGGAAATGCCGATCGTTTTCTTGGAACGCTTCTTCGCCTTGATATAGTCGATCACGCCACCGATGGTGCCGATATAGCGGTCGAGCTTCTCCGCCTTGGCGAGATAGTTGAGCGTGTTCTTCTCGCGATTGGCAAAATACATGTGCAGCGAGATATGGTCGGCGCTGTCGTAGCACTGCTCGAGAACCTGCGCTTCCCAATCCGGATAGGTCTTCATCTCCGAATTGGAGGAGCCGCAGACGACCAGCTCCAGCGACTTGTCAAAGCCGCGCATGGCTTTGGCCGTCTCGTCGGCCAGCCGACCGTATTCGTAGGCCGACTTATGGCCGACCTGCCACGGGCCGTCCATCTCGTTGCCGAGGCACCAGAGCTTCACGCCATGGGGATCGGCCCAGCCATGCTTGCGGCGCAAGTCGGACCAATAGGTGCCGCTTGGATGATTGCAATATTCAAGGAAGTTGCGTGCGTCATCAAGACCGCGCGAACCCAGGTTGACGGCCAGCATCGGCTTGGTGTTGGCCTTCTTGCACCAGTCGACGAATTCGTTGACGCCGATCTGATTGCTCTCGCGGGTACGCCAGGCGAGATCGAGACGCACCGGGCGCTCGGAACGAGGCCCCACCCCGTCTTCCCAATTGTAGGCGGATACGAAATTGCCGCCGGGATAGCGGCAGTAGGGTGAATTCAGCTCGCGGACGAGTTCGATAACGTCCTGGCGAAACCCGTCCGCATCAGCGGTCGGGTGGCCGGGCTCATAGATGCCTCCGTAGATCGCTCTACCCAGATGCTCCAGAAACGAGCTGTAGAGTCTGTTGTCGATATCGGCAATCCGGAAATCGCGATGGATGACCACTTGCGCCTTCACTGCTAACCTCCCGCATATGTATCAGATATTTCGTTCTTATACCTAGATGCTGATACACTTTTGGCAAGCCGTCAACGCCAATTTATGCGCCATCAAAGCTAAAATTTTGCCTTGCACTGCGGAAAATATAGACAAAACCTAGCGAATTCAATGAATTATGCAAAAATGACCACACATCGTCATTCCATAGGAATGCCGGCTATATATCACAATTTATGATTTGAATTTAAGAGAGATCGATCCGCATCAGGATATCACGGCCGTAATTGCCGAAGCCGCGGCCGAATATGTTCACGCCGCCCGTGTGGCGTGCATCGTCGGCGATGCCGATCCTGAGCCGGATCGAGGAATGTTGGCTGATGGCGAGGTCATCGATGGTGACATCCGAAGCGGCAACGCCGTCGATGAAAGTACCCTTTTTCGATATCCGCCAAGTCTTGAGCTTACCATACTGCGAGCCTTCGAGTTTCCACCAGCCCGGCGTGAAAGCACCGCGCTTGTCACCATAGTCGCCCGGCGACGTCCATGTGCCGACGGCAACACCGTTGACCCAGATCGTGATGTCGGAAGGCCAGTCCGGATTGGTTCCCGGGACCTCGGAGGAGAGCTCCATCGAGAACTCGATGGCATTGACATTCTTGTTCAGGATCTTGGCATTATTGGGAAATTTATATTCGACATGCCCGCGTCCAAACCAGAGCAAACCGGCTTGCATGCGCTGCGGATCAAGGAAATAGTCGGGCACGTCGAGCAGGCCGATCACGCCCTCGGTGGAGCAAAGACCACACGGCGCATGGGTCTCGCAGCTCGTATAAAGACCGATCGGCATCGCCACCTCGATCACATCCTCGTCGTGCTTCAAGGCCGCATCTTCGAAGCTGACAAGGATCTCATCATAAAGGGCGGAACAGATCTTCTGGTATCCCTTGCGGGCCTTGGCCGCCTTGGTCTCGACCAGTCCGGCCTCTTCCAAGATCATGATTCCGGTTGCAACCGTCGACTGCGGCAGATCCAGAGCCCGCGCGATTTCATTCACATTCAGCGGGCCTTTGGAGCACAGCAACCTGAGCATATCCACGCGCGCGGGCACGGAAAGCGCCCGCAGCGCCGCAGCATTCTCACCGGCATAGATCGTTAGAAAGCCGCGCTTCATCGTTTCCTGCGTGCCCCATCAATTACCTTCATTTATATCAGCATTCCTGATTTAACAAGGCCATCGATGAACAGGAATGGATTTCAAGCCTGGTGGACTGATCTCCTGCGTGTGACTGCTGCGGCCCGGCTGACCGGGCGCTAGTCAGCACCCACAATGTCGACATCCTGGATCGAGTCAAAATTCTGGCCGAACTCCTGGGCCGCGTCCCCTCCCTTCGCCCAGGCTTCCGCCTGACTCATCAGGGAGACCATTTCCTTTTTCAACACATGCGATCGCAGGATATCGATCGCATGATTGGGGTTGTTACGCGGATTGTAAAAGGTCTCAATATCTGCGCCAGCCTCGCGCCTTGCCGTCTCCAGACGCGCTTTCAATTCATTCACATCGGCTTTCACCGCAAAGTACCGTCTCATCGCTTCGATAAGGCTCCGGTCGCTTTCATTCGGCGTCATCAATTTTCCGTCTCGTTATTGTCGATCCGGCGCACTGATCTGATTCGAATGGCAAAATCTGGATGACGATGTCGCTTGCAGGAAAGCGGCCATGGATGAAGCCAAGGGCGGTGGCGACAGATCTCTCCCCGCTCAGCCGGCATTTATAAGATTTTTATATCTTTTCCCTTCCCGCCGTCTCGAACCTTAATGCGGTTTGGCCGCATATTGACATTAGAGACATCTAAAGGATGATCTCCATGCCGGGAAGAAACGAAAGGCGCCTTCTTTGAAGGTGCCTTCGGTCCATTTCGGTGTTCCACAAGAACAATCAAGGATCAACGATCGATGATGGACATTCTTCTTATCGGGATCGGCGTTTTATTTTTCATTCTGTGCATCGCTTATACCAAAGCCTGCGACAGCCTCTAGTCGGAGAGACACAAATGCTCCTGGATTATATTCTCGGCGGCGGCGTGACACTCTTTCTCACCGCTTACCTGATCTACGCCCTCATTCGCCCTGAGCGCTTCTAATTTCTAGCGCCAGATAGGGAAAGTTACCCTCATGACCTTCAATGGATGGCTTCAGATCCTGATTTATATCGGGATCCTCCTTGTGCTCGTCAAACCGCTCGGCGGTTACATGACGCGTGTCTTCACGGGCGAGCGCACACTTCTCTCCTACGTCCTCGGTCCGCTGGAACGGGGGCTCTATCGCATTGCGGGAACGGATGAGCGCGAGGAGCAGCACTGGACGACCTATTCGATCTCCATGCTGCTGTTCAGCCTCGCCGGCTTTTTCATGCTCTATATGCTGCAGCGGTTCCAGGCGAGCCTGCCTTACAACCCGGCAGGCATGAGCTCGATCGGCCCGGAGCTCTCGTTCAACAACGCCGCCAGCTTCGTGACCAACACCAACTGGCAGAACTACGGCGGCGAAAGCACGATGTCCTATCTCGTGCAGATGGCCGGCTTTACCGTCCAGAACTTCGCCTCCGCTGCGACCGGCATCGCGCTCGCCATTGCGCTGATCCGCGCCTTTTCGCGCGCTTCCGGTAAGGCGATCGGCAACTTCTGGGTCGATCTGACCCGGGCGACGCTCTATGTCCTGTTGCCGGCCTGCATCGTCATGACGCTGGTCTTCGTCTATCTCGGCGTGCCGCAGACGCTCGGACCCTATGTCAACGCGACCACGCTCGAAGGCGCGCAGCAGACGATTGCCGTCGGCCCGGTTGCCTCGCAGCTTGCGATCAAAATGCTCGGCACCAATGGCGGTGGCTTCTTCAACGCCAACTCTGCCCATCCCTTTGAAAATCCGGATGCGATCTCCAACCTGATCCAGATGCTGGCGATCTTCGCGATCGGCGCGGCGCTCACCAACGTCTTCGGACGCATGGTCGGCAACCAGCGTCAGGGCTGGGCCATCCTTGCCGCTATGGGCACGCTGTTCATCGCCGGCGTCATCGTCACCTATTGGGCTGAAGCTGCCGGCAATCCGCTGGTGCATGCGCTTGGCGTCCAGGGCGGCAATATGGAAGGCAAGGAAATCCGCTTCGGCATCACCATGTCGTCGCTCTTTGCGGTCATCACCACAGCGGCATCCTGCGGCGCGGTCAACGGCATGCTCGGTAGCTTCACGGCGATTGGCGGCATGATCCCACTGATCAACCTGCAGCTCGGCGAAGTCATCGTCGGCGGCGTCGGTGCCGGTTTCTACGGCATCCTGATGTTCGTCATCATCGCCATCTTCGTCGCCGGCCTGATGGTCGGGCGCACGCCGGAATATCTCGGCAAGAAGATCGAGGCCAAGGAAGTAAAGATGGCGATGCTCGCCGTACTTTGCCTGCCGGCCGGCATGCTGATCTTCACCGCGATCTCCGTCGTCCTGCCCAGCGCCGTCGCAGCCATCGGCAACCCCGGTCCGCATGGTTTCTCGGAAATCCTCTATGCCTACTCGTCGGCAGCGGCGAACAACGGCTCGGCCTTCGCGGGTCTCTCTGCCAACACGACCTGGTACAACATCACGCTCGGTATCGTCATGCTGATCGGCCGCTTCCTCGTCATCGTTCCGGCGCTTGCCATTGCCGGCTCGCTGATCGCCAAGAAGACGGTACCCGCCTCTGCCGGCACCTTCCCGACGGATGGTCCGCTATTCGTCGGCCTGCTGGTCGGCACGATCCTGATCGTCGGCGGCCTGACCTTCTTCCCAGCGCTCGCGCTCGGCCCGATCGTCGAGCATCTGTCGATGATCGCCGGTCAGGCCTTCTGAGGAATACC